>JAHZOA010000026.1 GCA_020028455.1 Armatimonadota bacterium
GAGTTGTCTGCGGGCGTTGAGTTCAGTTGTCCGTTCGCCGGTATTAGCTTCGAAGTGAACAACGGCAGAATTACCGGCATTGCCGTGACAAGGCCGGCCCGCCGCTAGCGAAGAGTCCTTCTAGATCGATAGTCCTTCGACTAGAGGATTGGTCGAAGACCATGAGCGAGCCTGCGAGAGCAGGCGAGTCGAATGGTGCCCCCGGCGGGACGATTCTCGAACTCATCCGCCAGTCACGGGCCGCCTTCCGCGAAGGATACTACCACACTCCCACTGCCGTTGAGCAAGCTGGATCCTACGGAATCAACTCGCGCCCGAGCTGCGTAGCATGCATGTCTTCTTGAGAAGCCGGAGGCCAAACCCGCGGGGAAGGTAGCCTCCGCGGCACCGGTGAACGGGATCGTCGACGAGTGGCGAGATGGACCTTATCAAGAGTACCAGTGCAACCTTCTGGATCAGCCAGGCCTTGATCATTGGGAGTCTGAGCCTGATCGCGTATCTCTGCGGCCTGCTGGTTCACCACGGGAACGTCCTCGTCAACTACACCCGGAAAGTCAACTTTTTCGCGCTGTTTCTCATCCCCAATCTCGTCAGCTACCTGATGCCCTACCCGGTGTCTCCCGTCACGACCACGCTGAGGACCGTCTTCTTCATTCTTACGCTCGCAGTCTTCGCCGCGCCAATACGCGAGCGGATACCCGTGGTCGCCACGATGTTCCTGTCCTATGACCGTCCTGAAGACCGACCCTTCACGCTGCTCTGGCTCGTGACCCAACTCGCGGCAGGCTATCTGATCGTCGCGCCCCTGTCGATCTACTTCGCGCACTCAGGCATGGCGCAGCTCATGTTCATCCCGATTCTCACCCATGGTCTCGGGGATGGCTTTGCGGAGCCGGTTGGGGTTCGCTTCGGCAAACACAAATACGCGACACGCGCGCTGTTCACCGACCGCAGATACACGCGCAGCCTGGAGGGGAGCGCCTGCGTCCTGGTGGCCGGCCTCGTGGCGGTCGCCGTCTTTCATGCCAGCTTCACACCAACGCAGTTTTGGCTCGCGCTCGTTACCATTCCGGCCCTGATGACGCTAGCCGAGGCGGTGTCCCCGCACACCTGGGACACGCCGCTGATGTTTGTGGCCGGAGGTGTAAGTCTGCTGGCGATCAAGCAGTTGGCTTGAGCTGTGGTGCCCCCGGCGGGATTCGAACCCGCGCGTCCGGCTTGAAGGGCCGGTGTCCTAGGCCGGGCTAGACGACGGGGGCAATCCCCAAGACATTATACCGAATTGTCGAAACTGTCCACATCGTGCAAATCAAACCAGTAGAGTTAGAACGCTGGCACGGCGCGCATGTGCAAGCCCTTCACCTGGCCACCAGGGTGCGCGGAGCCGCGACGGTCTTCCGCCGCTACGCAGGAGAGCTCAAATACCATCCGCAGACAGGGATCGAGGGTGTGATCGGCTCGGATCTCGAGGCCGCGGCAGCAGCGATCCGCGAGAGCATCACGGCGATCACTAGCCTGGCCTCGCGGTGGGACGAGGAGATTACGTGGCTTCGACTGGTAAACCCCGCGCTCCCCGTTGATGACATCCAGCGCGGTCATGCCACAGCCCGTGAAGCCATCCGGTTGCTGCGCGCCGCGCTGGAGATTTTTGACCGAGCGGTTCGCACTCCGGAGACGGCGGCGATTGATGCCCCGTACGGCGCCGGCGCCCCACGTCGCGTGCACCCGGGCGCGCAATGCACGTGGGTCGGGGAGCGCGCAGACGGATTGGCACGGGAACTGTCCACCGTGACATTAAGGAAGGAGAATCTGCTGCTGACGATA
This sequence comes from Armatimonadota bacterium, assembly GCA_020028455.1. Taxonomy (GTDB): domain Bacteria; phylum Sysuimicrobiota; class Sysuimicrobiia; order Sysuimicrobiales; family Kaftiobacteriaceae; genus JACPRY01. The sequence continues at coordinate 1,825 of JAHZOA010000026.1, forward strand.
AGAGACTTGTAATCGCTATACACAAGGGGGGAATTCGATGGCCAAGACCTACGCAAAGTGGGGCGGGATCATCCTCCTGGTCTTAGGTGTCGTGGGGTTGCTTCTCGGGCGCGTGTTAACGTCTCTCAGCCTGAACACCGATATCATTGAGGATATCATCCACCTCGTCGCGGGAGCTCTTCTCTTCTACGCCGGCACAAGAGGTACTGACGCCCAGGCTGCGTCCTGGTCGAGGATCTTCGGGGTCGTCTTTCTCATCGTGGGCATCATCGGGTTCTTCTCATTTGGAAGGAACCTTTTCGGACTGCTGCCGACCGGTCTCAGCACCCTAGACAACATCGTCCACCTGGCTTACGGGGCCGCCGGCGTGTTGGCGGCGCGTGCGTACAAGACGGCGTAGTCATTCGTAGTGTTTGGGCATACAGGACCCTGGCGCTCGCCAGGGTCCTGTTACTTGGTGCGACTAGAGTGGAGAGAACTTCGGTCGAGGAACCCCGCGGAAACCGTAACCGAGATAGATCTGGAACTGTCTCACGCCCGAACCGATGCGGACCTCGACATCTGGCAGGCGCTCCACGCGCTTGAACATCAAGTGGAGCGGCAACCCGGGTCCTGGTCGATGATCAGTGACGAATACAGCATCGCGATCCAACATTGAAAGCGGATTCACCCGCATCGCGATCGCGTTGTCCTGTTGCGGTGTCGTCACGGGGTACCGCTCGCGCAGGTAGTACGCCATCTGACTCGCGTTCTGATAGCTTCCCGTCAGGACAAACGAGCGGGGCGCGTTGCGCCGTTCAATGAGCCCGGTCACCGTCGCTGCCGCGCGATCCCAACCAAGGAGGTGCTGCGCGGTCAGCGACGATGGCAAAAACGGGACGACGTGGAGCGCGGCTACAAAGACGGTATTCACCGCGACGCCGGCGATCGCAGCGCGCCGCCACCGGCGGTGTTGGCGGACTGCCGGCCACAACGCGACTGCCGCGATGACGAGCATGAGATACGCGGGGGCCGGCCAGTGCGGTTTTGGAATGCCGGCGAAACTGCCGATGAGTGTGAAACCAATGAGCGGGAGCGCCAACCAGGAAAGGAACGCAAAACGATGGTCGGGCGCGCGCGCGAGGCGAATACTCGCCAGGAGCGCGGCGACCAGCAATCCAAAGGAAATTGGGCCGTAGTATGCAGCCGTCGCGCCGAGAAAGGCGGCCGCATTTCGTAGCGGTTCACCCAAATTAATCCACGGAACGGGGTTGAGCGTTTTCGTCAACGTGATCCAATCGTGGTTTCTGTTCCAGGCAATGAACGGAAGCACGACCGCAAGCGCGATCGCCGCCGCGCGGTACGGCTCAGGCCTGCGGAGCCAGCGCCGGTCGCCCTCGAATGTGAGAAAGAATCCCGCGAGGGATACCGCAAGGAACAGCGCAGAGAGCTTGCTGAGCAGGGCCAGTCCCAGCGCCAGCCCGGCGGCATACCAATCCCACGCCCGGCCGAGTTCGCGGGCGCGCCAGATGCACCACACGGCCAGGATCCAGAAGAATATGAACGGTGCATCCGGGAATGTGAAGATGGCGCCTACAGCGATAACTGGTATGATCTGATATCCAGCAGCGGCGAACAAGGCCGTGCGACGATCGAACATGCGTCGGGCGAGATCGTAGATCAGAAGCGACGAGAGCAACGCCAGGAAGATCGGGCCCAGCCGGATCCCAACGACCGAATCACCGGCCACGGCTGTCGTGAGCTTCACCATCGCGGCCACAACGGGGGGATGATCCGGATACCCCCACGCGAGATGCCTCGACCACGTCCAATAATAAGCTTCGTCGTCAACAAGCGGATATGCCGAGGCGGCCGCAATCCTGATCGCGGTCAGTGCGAGCAGGATGATGATAAGGAGTCTAGCGGACTGATCACGCATGCGAAGGGATTGGCTCGAGGAGATGGCGGACCTGGGTGAAGATCTCGTCGAGCATGGCCTCCGTCAGGCGTCCCGTTTGAGTGTTCTGCCGGCTTGGGTGGTACGACGCGACGACTATTGGCTGAGGCCGGTCTGATTCCGTTGAAAATGTGTACGTAGCGCCGTGGCGGAACCGGGGCCGCGGTCGCGGGATGAGGGCGCCGCGTTCTCGCGCCAGAGACAGGTACTGATGGAAGGCCATTTGTCCGAGCGTCACGACCACGCGCCCACGGTTGAGTAGCGCAAGTTCCTGTCGTAGGTAACCTGCGCAGTTTGAGATTTCGGTTGGCCGTGGCCTGTTATCAGGAGGCGCGCACCTCACGATTGCCGTCAGGTACGCATTCATCAGGCGCAGTCCGTCACCACGGTGTGTGGTCGTGGACTGCGAGGCAAACCCCGCACGGTCCATCGCCCGGATCAACCAGCGACCGGAGCTATCTCCAGTGAACATCCGCCCAGTCCGGTTTGCTCCATGCGCGGCCGGCGCGAGGCCGATGACGAGTAGCTCCGCGTTCGGATCACCAAATCCGGGAACCGGCCGGCCCCAGTAGGCCCAATCTTTGAACTCGCGCTTTTTGGTTCGCGCGACGAGTTCCCGATACCGCACCAGCCGCGGGCACCGGCGGCAGGTGATGATGGTTTGCTCGAGCGTGCGGAGAGTGGTCATTCAGAAAAAGGGTTCGAAGAGGTTGTGGTTACCTCTTGCTGAAAATGTCTGCAAGTTGATACGCTGCTCCCAGCCCATCGAGCTACTGATCGCCTCATATCTCGAACCGCACTTCGTCGACCAGGTTCGCCGCGTCGACGGGGTGCGTGTGATGTACGAGCCGTCCTTGCTTCCACAGCCACGGTATCTGTGCGATCATGTCGGGCATCCCCTGCAGCGTACCAGTAAGGACGAAGACCGCTGGCGAGGCTATCTCGCCGATGCGGAGGTGCTCTTCGATTTCGACTATACCAACATCAAAGTCCTGAAAACTCTCATCCCAAAGGTACGATGGATCCAGGCAACCAGCACGGGAATCGGGCAGTTACTGGTTCGCACCGAGCTTATTGACAGCCCCATCATCTTTACCACCGCCCGAGGCATCCACAGCAAACCCTTGGCCGATTTCGTGTTGATGGCGATCCTGTGGTTTGCCAAGGACGGATTCCGCATGGTGCGGGACCAGGCGGCGCACCGGTGGGTGCGTTACTGCGGTCACGACCTGCGTGACGCGACGGTGGGCATCGTGGGGTTCGGCACCATCGGGCGTGAGGTGGCAAGAGCGTGCCGGGCCATGGGCATGCGCGTCATCGCCACGAAGCGCGCCGCCGGCCCAGGCGATGACGACGCAGATGCCGACCGGCTGGTACCACCAAACGGTCTGACCTCGTTGCTGGGCGTCGCCGATTACGTAGTGCTGGCGCTTCCGCAGACGCCGCAGACCGAAAAGATCTTGGGGCAGAGAGAACTCACCGCCACGAAGCGCGGCGCGGTGCTGATCAACGTCGCACGCGGTGCCGTCGTGGACGAAGACGCCCTCATTGCGGCGCTTCGTGACGGTCACCTCGGCGGTGCGGCTCTCGACGTGCTGTCGACAGAGCCACCGGCCGCGGACAACCCGTTGTGGAGCATGCCAAACGTGCTGATCAGCCCGCACTCGGCCAGCACCGTTGCGTCGGAGAACGCCAGGCTGACCGACCTGCTGTGCGACAACCTCGTCCGCTACGTCAACAGCGAACCACTGCTGAACATCTTCGACCGCGAGCGGCTATACTAGTCCGAAACCTCGCGGCTCATCTCTGCTGCGACCAGCGCCACCGGCACCGATCCATAGGACAAGAACTTATCGTGAAAGCCGCGCACCTCGAAGCCGCCCTGGCGAGCCTGCATCTCCCGCCGCAGCTGGTGGATCAGCTCAGTCCCGCACAGGTACGTCAGCGCGACGCCCGGGAACATGCTGTTTTTCACCGCCTCAGCGCGTGCCGCATCGACAGGCATGCCCGCACTGTCGCGATAGAACGTGACGGTTTCTTCAAGTGTCCATACGCCCGTGTGCAGTTGCACGTCTGCGATCGCCCGGGCTGCCATCCGCAACCGCGTATGGGCGTGGGAAAGACGCTCGAGTGGTGTGAGAAACCCGATTCCTTCCATGAGGTCCGTCGCATAGCATGCCCATCCCTCGGCCATGGTGGCGCCGCAAAACATGGCGATGCGGCTGGCGCAATCCACGGCCGCGATCTGGCCGATGCGTGAGGGCGCGCGGTAGTAAGCGTGCCAGTTCTGGATGTGGTGACCCAGGCCTCCGTGATGAATCACATGGTTGAGCTTGATCACACTCTCGTTGGTCGCCTGTAGGCGCCGGGCCACTTCCTCGGGAGCCATGTCGGGCTCGACGGGCGTCACAAGATAGTCCACTACCTGAAGGCGATCAAACGCGGCCGGGGCACGGTAGAACAAGAAATAGAGATATGGTGCGGCTTCCCGTGCCCATAGTGGCTGCGGCACATAGCGGATAGGATAGTCCGGCCACGTCACCAGTGTGTGTGCCTCCGCCGCGGCTCGAGCGTCCCGCCAGACCTCCGTGAACCGTGCGTAGTATGAACTCGCCGGCGGATGGAGGTCGGCCAGCGTGTTCAACCCCTTGCGCCAGTCTGCGATGCTTAGGAGGGCGGCACTTTCCCGCAGACGGCCTTCCGCAGCGGCAAGATGCTCCTGGCCGAATGCGAGTACGGTGGCACTATCCATATCCAGAAAGTGACCGCGTCGAAGCAGCAGATCGAGTGCTTCGGTGCCGCACGCATAATCGTCGGTTGCGTTCGCGCTGAGTTCTGTGGACAAGTATGCTTGAAAGTCGCGAAACGCTGCTGCGGCGGCGCTCGCCGCGGTCCGTAACTCCGCGGACCTCACACCTTCGTCACGGATGAATATGTCGACGCCGCGCTCGAAGAAGGCCAGGGCCCCAGTGCACTCCCGGATCGCCCGCGCGGTCCACGCCGTAGGCGCGCGGCGCACGTTCGTCCGACCTTGCGTCAGGAACGCAGGAATCGCCATCGTTCGCTCGACCGCAGCCTCAACCCGTGCTTCCAGGGCTGCGAACGGCCTGAGAAGGAGCGCGATCACGCCGAGGATGGCTTCGCCGGTGTACATGCACGGATTACCCCGTTGGAAGTGCCGCGAACCGGACTCCCAAACCAGGATGTCGAGCGCTCCCTCCACGAGGCTGCGATCCAACCGCTCTGCGTCGGTCAGCGGCTCGGGCGGCAGGTGCCGAAATTGGGCTCGTAGTGCGTCAAGGGCGGCAAGAGCGTCACCGGCGCCGTGCTCGGAGAAGTCAGGGAGCCGGTGGTCATAATCGTGGACGCCGATGAATGTGGCGTTGACGGGATTTATCCGGTAGTACCAGTCAAAGAAGGAGTCGAGCGCAGACGCCAGGGTGGGGGCGCGTGTCGCGGATTTCATCCCTATCGCGGCAGGGGCAGGTCAACCCACCGTCGTTCGTGGTGTGAGCGCTCAACCGCATTGATCACTTCCTGCACTCGAGCGCCGTCCTCGAAGTTGCCCTGGTTGCGGCCGCCGTTGGTAATTTCGTCGATGAAGTCTTTGATGAGATTGGCGTAAAAGAGCGACCGCCACGATTCGCGCGGAGATCCCCCCGCGGGGTAAAAACGCTCCGGGATATCGAGTTGTTTGAACTCCACGCCGTCGGGCGTGGCCACCATGATGGTTTCGGCAACGCCGTACTCCTCAACCGCGCGGCAAATGATCGCACCCTTGCTGCCGTAGATGCGGGCCTCGACCCCCGGGTAGTTTCCGACAGTGACGAATGACGTCTGGATCGAACCGAGGGCGCCGTTGGTGTACTCCACCAGGTGGATGTCGCCGTCGTCGATATTCATACGCATCATGCGCCCGGTCGCGCGCACCACCCGCTCGGGAATGAAGTTCCGCATCGTGCCCACCGTCCGTGCATAACCGGCCCCGGTCCACCACATGCCGATGTCAATAATCGGCGCGCCGTAGCCTTCAAGCGACGAGGTCTGCAGCACGGACTGGTCGGCAGTGTGATCCACCTGGCGCAGCGGGGTCTTGGGGTCGAGCCATTGCGAGTTCTGCTCGTAGCCGTTGAAGAAGAACGGCTCACCGACGAACCCGTCGTCGATGAGCGACTTCGCGAACTGGACACCCGGAGTGTACCGAAACGTGAAGCCGAGTTTGGTCAGCAACCCTTTGCGCCTCGCCAAGCCTGCCGCGCCCCAGGTGTCGCGGAAGTCGTAGGCCACCGGTTTCTCGCACAGCACGTGCTTGCCTGCCTCCAGCGCCGCCAAAGCTTGCTCGTGGTGGTTCGACGATGGCGTGACCACGTCGATGACGTCCAGGTCCGTCCGCGAGACCACTGCCTGCCAGTCACGCTCCGCCTCGCCGATTCCGAACCGCGCTGTGGCTTCTGCGGCCCGATCCGGGATGATGTCGCAGACGGTGACGACCTCACATCGCGGATCGCGCATCCATCCGGGAATGTGCGCGAACGTCGCCCACGCACCCGCGCCGATCACACCGACCCTCAGCTTGTGACTCGTCATCATCCGACCTCCTCGGCCACTCTACAAGCCATCATGATTGCAGCCGCGGATCCAGCGCGTCCCGCAGACCGTCGCCCAGCAGATTGATCGAGAGTACGGCGGTCATGATGGCCAAACCCGGAAACGTCGTCATCCACCAGGCCACGCGCAGGTAGTTGCGCCCTTCGGACAGCAGCGCTCCCCACTCCGGCTGGGGCGGCCGGGCTCCCAATCCCAGATAGCTGAGCGCCGCTGCAGCGATAATCGCGCCGGCCACGCCCAACGTCCCCAGCACGATGATCGGCGCCACCGTGTTGGGGAGGATGTGGCGCAGCATGATGCGCGCGTTTGTGCATCCGACTGCCCGGGCTGCTTCGACATACGTCTGCTCTTTCGACGACAACACCGCCGCACGGACCACGCGGGCAAATGTTGGTGAGGCCGAAATGCCGACGGCGAGCATGGCATTGAACAGGTCAGGCCCCAGGATTGCGATGAGCACCAGCGCCAGCAAGATGCCCGGGAAGGTCAACATGAGGTCCACGACACGCATCAAAGACCGGTCGATGAGCCCCCCATAGAACCCCGAGGCCAGCCCCAGCGGCACTCCGATCAGGAGCGCAATGCTCACCGAGATCAGCCCGGTTTGCAGAGAGATGCGCGAACCGAACAGGATTCGGGTGAGCATGTCACGACCGAAAACATCGGTACCCAGCCAATGGCGCACATTAGGCGGCTGGAGGCGGTCTACCGGATTCATCTCCAGCGGCTCATAGGGCGTGAGCAGCGGCGCCGTAAAGGCCGCCGCCACCAGCGCCATGAGGATGATGCCGCCCAACGCGGCACTCTTCGAGCGCCGCAGCCGCCGGAACACCTCGCGCGACAGGGATCGTGGCGCAGGCCGTCCGACGTCCGGCGCGTTACTCGAAGCGGATGCGGGGATCGAGGTACGCATAGGAAAGGTCGACAAGCAGGTTAATGACGATATAAATCAGGGCGATAAACAGCACCGCGCCCTGCACGATTGGGAAATCCTTGTTTGAAATGGCGTCCACGAGGAGCTTCCCGACGCCGGGCCGAGCGAACACCGTCTCGGTGATCACGGCGCCGGAAAGCAGTGTGCCAAACTGCAGGCCCATAACCGTGATGACCGCGATGAAGGCGTTCTTGAGCACGTGCCGCCGGATCACCACGGCCTCTCGCAACCCTTTGGAGCGCGCCGTAGTGACAAACGGCTGCAGGAGCACTTCGAGTACGCTGGATCGCACCAGCCGCGCCAGTGTCGCCGACGAGATGAACCCCAGCGCCATCGCGGGCAGTACCAGCCGGTTCCATCCGCCGAAGCCAATGGCGGGAAACCATCCCAGCTTCAGCGAGAAGACGAAGATGAGCATCGACGCGAGCCAAAAGATCGGCATCGATACCCCGCCCAGGGCCACCAGCATCGCCCCCGCGTCGACCCACTTCCCTCGCCAGAGGGCCGACAAGAGTCCAAGGCTTAGGCCCAGCGCAATTGCCACGACGAATGCGGCCAGCGCTAGTTCGGCCGACGACCCGACGCGGGTGCGCAGTTCCTCAAACACAGGGGTGCGGTTGTGGATGGAGCGGCCGAGATCCCCTCGAGGAATCCCGCGCACAAAATCCAGATATTGCACGACCAGCGGGCGGTGCAGTCCCATCTGGCGCCGGACTTCCTCGAGCCTCTCCGGCGTAACCGGTTGGTCGCCGAAGAAGATGATGGCCGGGTCACCGGGCACCAGGTGCAGCATGAGGAACACCAAAATGGATGCCGCGACCATCGTGGGAATGGCGAGCAGCAGTCGCTTAAGCACGAATTGGAGCATCACAGAGTGTGCTGAGAGCCGGCGGCGATCCGCTGCCGGCTCTCAGGCTTGCAACGGTAGGGACTACCTCTGGACGCGGGTGTTGAAGAAGTACGGGTAGTTGCCGCCCCAGTCGACCCACACTCCAGACACGGACCTGTCATGCGCATAGAGCGACGGCGGATCGGCCAGGTACACCATCACCGCATCATCAATGGCCTTCTGCTGCGCCCTCACGATGATCTCCTTGCGCCTCGTTGGATCCGAAATGCCGTCGATCTGCTCGATGAGCCGGTCCATGTCCTGGTTGCGGTAGTTGTTCCGGTTCGTCCCGCCACCGGCGTTGCGTGAATGGAACAGGATGCGCAGCATCTGGCCCGGATCGGTCCCCGTGTCCCACCAGAACTGGAAGTTGTGGCGGCTTTGACGAACCGCGTCCAGATAACCCGCACGCGCGAGCACGTTTAGGTTGACGTCGATCCCGACCTGCTTGGCGTTGGCCTGGATGAACTGGGCCATTTCGATGTTCTTCTGCGGCGTCGTCTGGAGATAGAACTCGAGCCGCAATCGCTCGCTGCCTTTCACGCGGACGCCGTCGGGTCCCACCCGCCACCCCGCCTCGTCCAGAATCCGTCTGGCCTGGTCGGGGTTATAGGGGACCTTCCTGCACGTCTCGGAATCGAACCCAAACATGTTGGGCGTCAGGGGACTGCATGCAGCCTTGTACACGCTGTTCCAAACCGTTCTGACCAGGCCTTCTTTGTCTATGGCGTGCATGACGGCGCGACGCACCGCGAGTTCGTCCGTCGGCGGCCGCCCCTGATTCATCATCAAAGACCAGCCCGAGCCCGCCTGCCGGATCTCGAGGAGCACCTTGTCCCTGGAACTTCGTAACCGCTGATAATCGGTCACCGGCACGTCCTCAATGAAGAGCGTCTCGCCCGTTTCCAGCGTCGCAACGCGCGTGGCCTCCTCCGGAACTATGCGATAGACGATGCTCTGCAGATACGATCGCCCCGGATGATTGAAGATCGGAGCCCCCCAGGTGTAGTTGGGGTTGCGGATCAGCCGCACCTCGGCGTCCGTGCGGTATGACTGCAACATGAAAGGCCCCGTGCCGACAAACACGAGTCGGCCGAAGTCCTGCCCAAACTTCTGCACCGCTGTCGGCGAGATGATGCCGAGGTACGGGCTGCTCGCGCCGTTGAGGAACGACGCGTGGGGACTCTTGAACCTCACGCGTACCGTGTACCTGTCCAGGACGTCGGATCGATCGTAGGGGCCGATAAAGGAAAACGCGGTCTGGGCGCGCGTGGCGGGATCCACGATTCGGTCGAAGGTGACCTTCACGGCCTCCGCAGTGAGCGGCGTGCCGTCATGGAAGCGCACATCCTCACGCAGCTTAAACGTGTAGATCGTCGCGTCCGGCGAGACAGTCCATGACGTGGCAAGACCCGGAGCGTATACTCCGGAGCCGGTCGACCAGACAAGCGGATCGATGATATGCAGTGCGATCCGACCCACGCGCGTGAAGGTCGTCGCCGTGACATCCAGAGTGTCGAACCCGCCGGCCATGCCGTAGGTGAGGATGCCAGTGCTCTGAGCGTACGCGCCCGGCAAAAACAGACGCGGCAGCGCCTGAGAAGTGGCCAGCGCCCCGACGCCGATGCCGACCCGCTTCAGAAACTCCCGTCGCTTCATGCGGTCCATCAGCAGGATCCCCCTTCGATCGATGTGGCCTGTGTAATTCTCGTCGCGGTCCAGGTTAACCTTGCAGCCGTCATGCCAACAAGGGTCCTTCATCTAAATAGCAGAAGGTGAGGACCCAAGTATAGAGGCCCTCACCTTCTGGTGGGCGGTACTGGATTTGAACCTGTCACCTCGTCGGTTGCCGGTTCCACGGCTCCCTCCTCAGGGGGACTAGTCCCCCTGATCGCTCGCGACGAGTGTGCAGTTCTTTAAACGGTTGAAGCTCGCGCTCGCTGCCCCCTTTACCACCTGGGGGAGTACCTCCCCCGCGCCCCCCTCATGAGGTTACAGGTTCATGCTTCAGTCCACATATCAGTGAGGTGAGACCCCGCACACTACGAGGAGTCTCACCTCACTGGTGGGCGGTACAGGATTTGAACCTGTGACCTCATGCGTGTGAAGCATGCGCTCTAACCACTGAGCCAACCGCCCGCGCGACATGGTCATTATAGGCCCGCCGCGAGAATAGCGTCAATTGTACGGAACCTTTTGCCTGACTCCCTCGTAACTATCTAGGTTCCAAAAGCAGGACCAACAAATCTTCAGGCGTGCTTCGTAGCATCCCCCGGGTTGGGACGCCTTTAAGGGTGCTTTCGCCTGTCTGCGCGTGTGCGCGGGGGGACTGGACCATGTTGAAGTGTGCGATCGTGGAACTTGCTGAAGCTGTTGTCGTTCAGTTGCATGGTGAAGTCGACCTGGCGGCTGCGCTCTCGTTCCGTGAGTGTCTCGACGAGGGGGCGAAGCACCAGAAGCCGGTGCTGCTGGATATGACCCATCTGCAATACTTCGATACGTCGGGAGTCCGCGTGATCGAGGCGTTTCTTCCCTATGCTCGAGAACACGCCGGACCGGTCGCGATCATTTCACCTACGGCGACGATCCGGCGCGGCCTGCAATTGATGGGAGTTCATCAACAGATCCCGATCATCGGGTCGGTGGACGACGCGTTGGCGTGGCTACGCACCCCACCGACTGGACCGGACAGTGACCCAGGGGACTCGCGAACGATCCTTTAGAACTGCACTTTGACCGGTTCGCGGGAGACTGTCTCCGCCTCGAAGTATTCCTTTCCGCCGAATCCGGCCATTCTCGCGACGACGTTCGAGGGGAACGCTTCCCGCATGTTGTCGTACTGCAGGACGGTGTCGTTGTAGAACTGCCGCGAGAATGCGATCTTGCTCTCGGTTTCTGACAATTCCTCCTGTAGCTTCGCAAAGTTCTCGTTCGCCCGCAGCGCCGGATACGCTTCGGCGACCGCGAAGAGGGAACGCAGCGCTTGCGTGAGCATGTTTTCCGCCTGTGCCTGCTGCGCGACTGATCCCGCAGCTATCGCACGCGCCCGTGCCTCGGTCACGCGTTCGAATACCTCGCGTTCGTGCGCGGCATATCCCTTTACCGTCTCGACGAGATTGGGGATGAGGTCGTAGCGTCTTCGGAGCTGGACGTCGATCTGGGCCCAGGCGTTCTCGATGCGGTTGCGGAGGACCACCAGACGGTTGTAGATGGCGATGACGTACAAGACGAGCGCCGCCACGACGGCGAGCACTATCCAGATCGACATCAGCACCTCCCGCTGGCCTTACGCACGACGATTACTCCAAAGGGATAGGACACGGTGAGACCTTCTCCTGCTTTTGCTACAATGTCTCTGCACACCTCGATCGGAGGTTTTCATGTCAGATCCCCGCATCGAAAAACTGGCGAAAGTACTGGCGCACTATTCGCTGAAAATCAAGCGCGGAGACCTCGTCCGCATCGCGGGCCCCGCGCTGGCAGAGCCGCTGATGCGCGCCATGTTCGTCGAGGCCCTGGACGTCGGCGCCTATCCCTTTGGCCGCGTGATGCTTCAAGGCCAGGAAGAACTGTACTATCGGCGCGCGTCCGACGATCAGCTCAAGTTCGTCTCGGAGATCGACCGGCTCGAGATGGAGCGCGTCGACGCCACGCTGACGATTCTTGGAAAGTGGAATACCCGGGAACTGACGAGTGTGGACCCACAGCGCATCCGTCTGCGCCGTGAAGCCACACGCGAGCTGCAGCACAGGTTCCTCGAGCGCGCCGCCAAAGGTGAGCTGCGCTGGTGTGGTACCCAGTACCCGACTCACGCGGAAGCTCAGGACGCTGAAATGTCCTTATCCGAGTATGAGGACTTCGTGTTTACCGCAGGACTGCTCGACCGTCCGGATCCTGTTGCCGCCTGGGAGAACGTCCGCGGCGAGCAGGATCGGATCACCCGGTTTCTCGGTGAGAAGAAATCGCTCAAGATCAAGGGGCCGGACGTTGACCTCGCAATCTCGGTCGCCGGCCGCACCTGGGTGAACGCCGCCGGCGAGTACAACTTCCCGGACGGCGAGGTATTCACGGGGCCGGTCGAGGACTCGGTAAACGGTCGAGTCCGATTTACATACCCAGGGATCTACGGTGGGCGCGAGGTCGAGGGCGTGGAGCTGCTCTTCGAGCAGGGAAAGGTGACGCAGGCACGGGCGACCAAGGGGGAAGATTTCCTTCATTCGATGCTCGACATCGATCAGGGCGCTCGATTTCTTGGAGAGTTCGCGTTTGGACTGAACTACAACATCCAGCAGTTCACACGCAACATCCTATTTGATGAGAAGATCGGTGGTACGCTGCACATGGCCTTGGGGCTTGGGTATCCGGAGACCGGCTCCAAGAACGTGTCTGGCTTGCATTGGGATCTGATTTGCGACCTCAGAAACGGAGCGGAAGTGCTTGGCGACGGAGAGGTTATCTATCGCAACGGGCGCTTCACCCTATAGCGGTCCGCTACAGCGGTCCGGCGTCAGCCTCGCTGGAACTCTTCAATAAGCTCGTCGAACATCTTCTGCGTTTCTGCGGTGACGTCGTCCGCCATTTCCGCGTATGCCTCGTGTTCCGTGGTCTTCACCTGAATGTTCGCCAGCATGTTGGACTCGATCTGCCGAAGGAAGCCGACGACGTCGTCCGTGGGGAACTCGCCGAACTCTCCCGATTTGAGGCGGCGGATGAATTCGTCGAGACCCTGGAGCTCGACCATGCAGATCTGTTCGTAGATATCCCAGAGCCGTTCGTTCATGATCCACGGCGCCTTTCGTTCAGGTGCAGATGATTCCTCCAGGAACCGCCTTCATTCCGAGGGCATGCGCACGCGGTGCACCTTGAGAAAGTTTGTCCGGCTGCGCTGCACGAGCGGCGTGGAGCCCACGAGAATGATGGTATCTCCGCGCGCGGCGAGCCGACGCCGGAGGAGCTCGCGTTCAACGTGCTCGATCATCGCATCCGTGTCCTCGAGGAACGGCGTCGCGTAGCAGCGGATTCCCCACCATAACGCCAGCCGCCTGGCTGTAGCAACGTGCTCGGTAAACGCGACGATCGGAGCTCGGGCGCGTTGTTTCGAAAATAGTTCCGCCGTCCGTCCGGTACGCGTGATGACCACGATCGCCCTCGCGCGCAATTCGTCCGCCAGTCCGCCGGCCGAATGCGCGATGGCGCTCGATGTTCCACGGCCCGCCTTGAGGTGTGGCGTGAAGATGGAAGGGTTGGCGCACTCCACCACGCGGGCGATGCGGTCCATCATGCGAACCGCTTCAACCGGATACTTGCCGACCGCTGTTTCAGCCGACAACATCACTGCGTCGGTCCCATCGAGGATCGCGTTGGCAACATCAGACGTCTCGGCACGGGTCGGCCGCGGGCTGTGCACCATCGATTCCAGCATCTGAGTCGCCGTAATCACGGGGATCCCCGCCTCGTTGGCCCTCTGGATGATCGTCTTCTGTAAGACCGGGACACGTTCGGGGTCGACCTCAACGCCGAGGTCGCCGCGTGCGACCATCACCCCGTCGGCCGCCTGGAGAATCTCGTCAAGTGACTTGATCGCCTCGGCCTTTTCCAGTTTCGCGATGATCGGGATGCGTGCACGGTGCCGATTGAGGGCACGCCGCCCGAGTTCGACGTCGCGCGCGCGCTGGATAAAGCTGAACGCCACGTAATCGACGCCCAGGCGCACACCGAAACCGAGGTCGTGCAGATCTTTCTCGGTGATGACGGGGATTTTCAGCGAGATGCCCGGGAGGTTGAGGCCTTTGCGTTCTGCCAGCGTTCCCCCTCGCACCACACGCGTCATCACCGCACCGTTGCCGGTATCCTCCACGACGAGCTCGAGTGTACCGTCGTCGAGGAAAATCCGGTCGCCCTTGCGCACGTCGCGTGCCAGGCGGGAATACGTCGTTGTGATCTTGTGTGCTGCGCTCGTACCTTTTCGAGTCCCGATCGTTAGACGTTCACCTTCACGCAGGTGAAGCTTGCCGCCTCGGAGATCGCCGACCCGCAACTTCGGCCCGGCCAGATCTTGCATGATGGCGACGGGCTTGCCCACTTGGTCTTCAGCCTTTCGCACCGCTTCGAAGATCCTAGCGTGCTCATCGGCAGTGCCATGGGAGAAATTGAGGCGGACGACGTCGACGCCCGCTTCGATGAGCTCCCGGATGCGCCCTGGGCCGCTGCTGGCGGGACCGAGGGTGGCAACAATGGAGGTTCGTCGATCCCAGTCGCGGGGTGCTTCCGGAATTTTCATCGGGGTACCCGGTTCGTCGCACCAATTTGAGCTCCTTGCACGGTGACGAAAACGAGAATGCCGAGCCATTTGTGACTCGGCATGAGGGTGGACCTTTCAGACGGGTTCCTGACGTCAGCTAGCTCGCCGCGACCTCAGCGCGGCATCGAGCGAAACTGCGCCGGCGCCTGTAAGTGCGAGCGCCGCTGCCACACACAACAGGAGGAAATCGAGTTCCCACCCTGTCCCTTGCATCTCGATGAAACCCACGCCGCGTGCCATTTTGACGCGAACCGTGGTGACAATCATTTCAATCACCATCAGAATTCCGACCACCCTGACCAGGAATCCGATGACCATAGCGATACCGCCGAAGAACTCAACGATAGCCACAACCCAGGCAAAAAACAGCGGCCCGGGAAAACCAAGGCTGTGCACGAATCCCGCGAACCCACCTGGCCCCGACGGGAAAATTTTGGGATAACCATGCACGATGAACGTGAGCCCGATTCCAAGACGAAGGATGAGTAGTGCCCAATCTCGGAGCGTCATCGGCTTACCCTGGTTTTGGCACTATTGTGGAGCCGGCGGGGGGACTCGAACCCTCGGCCTGCGCATTACGAATGCGCCGCTCTACCAACTGAGCTACGCCGGCCCGTGCGAACACAGGCATCATAACAGAGCCGGACGCCAGGGGTAAAGCGGTGGGCTTAGTCCGACCAGGCCGATCGTAAACGAAAATCTGACACCCGAGTTGAGAGCAGTAGCGCGTGAAGCGTTCCGAGGAAGATCGTGTGCGACGAATTGGCTGGGACATCCACACGAAGCGTAACCGCCTCGAACTGATCTGTCAGGACGTTCGTCAGCACGTTCGTGAGCAGGAGCGTTACCTGTGCAGTCACGTGCGTCACAGGCAGATCTTCTGTATCTGCCTTTAGCACGAGCGACCCACCTAGCACCTGCGCCCGCAATCGGATCATGGACAGAATCAAGGGGCGATAGAGCGCCACATCGACACCCCTGCGCACCGTCGTGATAGGGGTGAATGGCGGAGTGCTCTCTGCGACTTGGACCACATACTCGCGGACTAGGCGTTTTTGGATCGGCATGGTGATCGTAAACCGTTCACTCACACCCGGCCCCAGCACCCAGGGGACGCCGTCGCTTCCTGCCGTGACCAGCTCACCTGATGGACCGAATCCCGATGCGTCGATCACCAGGCGTGACAGCGGCTGCTGGCCGAGGTTACGTACCAGTCCGGTGACGGTCAGCGTTCGGCCTTCAATGGCGTGAGCGACTTCGCTGAAGAGGATGGTTGGGCGCAGCGGTGGAGCCGCCCTCGTCACGGGAGAGGCAGCAAGCACGACCAATGAAACCACGAGGACGTACGCTGCGAATCGGGTCACTATTCGTCTCTTCGCCAGAGTGGTGGTATTTCCCGGGCCGACTAGTAGTTGAAGACGATCGTCACCCTGGCTGTTACCGTGATCAAACCCGGCTCGATTGGAGTTGGAACGGATGGGGCGGGCATCGCCCGCTGTTCCATTCGAGGGATGGCGAATTCCACGCCCTCTTCCACGATTTGCTGTATGCCCTTGATCTGAAGTCCGGCAGCCCGCGCGATGGCATCGGCCTTCTCCCGTGCCTCGCGCACTGCGGCGGCGAGTGCTTCCTTGCGCGCGTCGGACAGGTCTCTCAGCCCGAATGAGACCCCGGCGATTGTGTTTGCCCCCGCTTTGACGGACTCGTCGATCGAAGGTCCCACCTGTCTCAGATCGGTCAACGTGAGTGTCAGCGTGTACGAGGCGCGGTACCCGACGATCTGCGGCGCGCCCTCACGCGGTGTGGTGTACACAGGGCTGAGTTGAATTCCCGACGTCCGAATATCCTGACGCCGTACGTTGATCTGCTGAAGGCGATTCAGGATCTGTTCGGCTACGCGGTTGGCCTCGGCAGAGGCCTCCGCCGCCGTCGGTCGCTGGACTTGGAATCCAACCGTCACCGAGGCTTGATTCGGGGGAACCTCGACCCGTCCCATGCCGTGCGTAATGATCTGGTTCCGCCCTCCCTCCGGTACTTGAGCGGCGACCGGAGTCATCATCAGTAAGAGGACAAGAAGTGCGAGGACTGCCCTCATTCGGTTCACCTCCGTGATCTACTGAACACCATTACTCTCTTTTCCCTGTTGACGAAAACTGAGGCCCGTTCAGTTCCCCCGCCGGGTCGCCCCGACACGCATGATGGCGCCAAAACCTGGGAAAAAGCTTATCGTATCTCAAGGAGGTAGATTAGCGATGAAGCACCTTCTGCCGTTGGTGTTGGTCTGTACACTGGCGGCTACGCTGGTCCCGGCAGGGCCGGTGTCTGCACAAACGATCCGCGTGATCGTCGATGG
>JAHZOA010000027.1 GCA_020028455.1 Armatimonadota bacterium
CCGCTGGTCGCCTACCTCGATCCGACTTTCACCGAGGACATGGAGCGTCAACTGCGCGCACAGTTCGGCCTGGACAAGCCGCTGCACGTGCAGTACGCGCTCTTTCTCCGCAACGCCGTCCGCGGCGAGTTCGGCAACTCGTTCTTTACGCGCGAACCCGTGAATGAAGTCATCTGGACCGTGCTGCCCAACACGCTCCTGCTGACGCTCAGCGCCTTGCTGCTGGCCTATGCTGTGGGGATCGCGGGGGGAGCGTTGCTCGCGGCACGCCGTGGCACGTGGATCGAGCACTGGGGCATCCCCGCAGTCCTGGCGACCCGAGCAGCGCCCGAGTTCTGGGTGGGCATGCTGGCGCTTGCCATCTTTAGTTTCTCGCTGCAGTGGTTTCCGCTGGGGGGCGCCACCAGTCCGGGCAGCGTCTTCGCTTCGAATTGGACGCGCATCTTCTCCGGAGACTTCCTCCAGCACCTGGCGCTGCCGGCCCTGACGCTCGCGCTGTACCTGCAGGGTCTGCCCACGCTGCTCATGCGGAACTCGATGCTAGAGGTAATGGACGAGGACTTCATCACGTTCGCCCGCATGCGGGGGCTGCCCGAGCGCATCGTCGTGCTGCGTCACGCGGCCCGCAACGCGCTGCTGCCGGTCGTGACCGCGTTCGCGCTCGGCATCGGGTACTCGATCGGCGGCAACGTGATCATCGAGACCGTGTTCTCCTGGCCGGGACTGGGCCGCACCCTGGTGCGGGCGGTGGCCGCCAAGGACTATCCCGTTGCGCAGGCCGCCTTTCTGATGATCGCGGCGGTGATGATCTTCATGAACTTCGTGGCGGACCTGTTCTACAGTCTGCTGGATCCGCGGGTGAGCTATGAGCGACGCTGAGCGGACGCTCACGCTGCCCACGCGCTGGTCCCAGGCCGCATCCAGCTGGCGTGATGCACTGGGCACGTTGGCCGTCGTGGCCCGAAGGGACCGATTCGCGCTCGTTGGGATCATCATCTACGTCGCGTTCTTCGCGATCGCGTTGCTCTCGCCGGTCCTGGCCCCGTACAACCCGCAGGAGCTCAACTATTTGCCGGGAGGTGACGTCGCCGCCAACCTGCCGCCGTCGCTGTCGCACCCGATGGGTACAACCAACCTCGGCCGCGACATCTTTTCACAGCTGCTGTACGGCTCGCGTGCGGCACTGATGGTCGGATTCGTTGCGGCGCTCGGCGTCGTGATCCTCGGTACGCTGGTTGGCCTGGTCGCCGGCTACTACGGCGGCTGGGTAGATACCGTCCTCATGCGCCTGGCCGACGTGGCGTTCGGAGTTCCGTTCCTGCCTATGGCCATTGTCCTCGTGGCGTTCCTCGGTCCCAACATCTGGAATGTGGTACTGGTGATGACCCTGCTGTTGTGGCGGGACACCGGACGCATCATCCGCGCGCAGGTGCTGTCTTTGCGCGAGCGGTCTTACATCGAGGCCGCGCGCGTCCTGGGGGCGAGCCACACCCGCACGATGTTCGTGCACATCGCGCCGAACGTGCTGCCGCTGTCGTTCCTGTACGGCTCGCTGGCGATCGGCTGGGCCATCCTTACGGAGGCGAGCATCAGCTTCCTCGGGTTTGGCGACCCCAATGTGATCTCGTGGGGATTCATGCTGCAGGACGCCTACAACTCGCAGGCCCTGGCGCGGCAGGCGTTCCACTGGTTCGTCCCGCCGGGCGTGTGCATCATGCTCGCTGTGATGGCCGGCTTCTTCATCAGCCGCGGGTATGAAGAACTGCTCTTCCCGCGCCTCCGTAGACGGTGAGGAACGCGATGGCCCTGCTCGACGTTGAGCGCCTGTCGGTTGAGTACCAGACGCTGCAGGGCACCGTCCGCGCCGTGCGAGACGTCTCCTTCTCCCTGCCGCCCGGCCGCGCCCTGGGGCTTGTGGGGGAGAGCGGCTGCGGGAAGACGACGCTCGCGCGGGCGCTGATCGGCGTACTACCGCGCAACGCGCGCATCACCGAGGGCGCAGTCCGATTCGAAGGAACCGATCTGCTTCGCCTGCCTGCGGATCAGTTCAACGACTACCGCTGGCGGCGCATCGCGATGGTCCCACAGGCCGCGATGGACAGCCTGGATCCGGTCCAGCGGGTAGGGGACCAGATGGTCGAGACGATAGTGCTGCGTGGAAATCTCACGCGCGCGGCTGCCGCTGACCGGGCCCGCGAGTTGTTCGCAATGGTGGGCCTCCAGCCTGACCGTCTGCGGCTGTACCCGCACGAGCTGTCTGGGGGCATGAAGCAGCGCGCGGTCATCGCCATGGCCCTGGCGCTGCGCCCGCCGCTCGTGATCGCCGACGAGCCGGTGACGGCGCTGGACGTCATCGTTCAGCATCAGGTCCTGCAGACCTTACGCGACCTGCGGGAGGCCCTCGGGGTGAGCCTGCTGCTGATCACCCACGATATCTCGGTGGTTGCGAGTCTCTGTGACGACGTCGCGGTGATGTACGCAGGCCGGATCGTTGAATCCGGCACGGTGCGGCAGGTATTCGCGGAGCCGCGCCACCCGTACACGATGGGACTCCGCAACGCGTTTCCGAGCCTCCGGGCGGAGCAGGAACACCTGGTGCCGATCGAAGGCTATCCGCCCGACTTGGCCCACCCCCCGCAGGGCTGCGCATTTACAGCGCGATGTCCGTTTGCCATCCCGCGCTGCTGGGAGGAAGACCCGGTGCTTCGTGCCGAGGGCGACGGGCAGGAGGCCGCGTGCCACCGCGCCCATGAGGCTCCGGTGCTGCGGGTCCAGGCCGCTGAGGCGTTCGCGCGGTTGGCGGGGGACGAGATCCGATCCGCCCCCCGCGAAGCATGCTGATGCCGATGCTCGAGGTCGCCAATCTCCAAAAACACTACACGCTGCACGGTGGGATGATGGCCTCCGTCTTTGGCGGCCGGCGCGTGGTGCATGCCCTGAACGGCGTCTCATTCAACGTGGAGCAGGGACAGAGCCTCGGCCTCGCCGGCGAGAGCGGCTGCGGGAAAACAACGACCGCCAAGCTCATTCTGAAGCTCCTGCGTCCCACGTCGGGCGCGATCCGCTTCGCGGGTCGCGACATCAGCGACCTCGAAGGCGCGGATCTGCTCGGCTACCGTCGACAGGTCCAGTTCGTCTTCCAGAATCCATACGAGGCGCTCAACCCGAGGTTCACCATCCTGCGCGCGATGCTCGAGCCGCTTGTCATCCACGGCATCGGCGCCTCCGCCCTGAACAGGGTGGAGCGCGTGGCCGACGCCTTGCGCCAGGTACACCTCGACCCGCCCGAGGCCTTCTTCATGAAGTACCCGCACCACCTCAGCGGTGGGCAATTGCAGCGAGTGGTCATCGCGCGCGCCCTGCTGGTCGAGCCCAGGCTCCTTGTGGCGGACGAGCCAGTCTCGATGCTCGACGTTTCCGTGCGCGCCGGCGTCCTGAACTTGATGCGGGATCTCACCCGGCGGCACGGTCTGACTACGATCTACATCTCCCACGACCTGGCGCTAATCCGCTACATGTGCACGACGACGGCCGTGATGTACCTCGGCACCATCTGTGAGATCGGTTCGACCGCGGAGGTGATCGGACGGCCCAAGCATCCATACACTCAGGCGCTGGTGGCGGCTGTCCCGGATCCCGATCCCACCCGAGCGGAGCGTGTGGTCAAGATCTCTGACACCGTCCCGACCCCTCTCCACATACCCGTGGGCTGTCCGTTTGCCGACCGCTGTCCGATGGTCATGGATATCTGCCGGACCGTGCGCCCCGCGCTGAGAGCGATCGAGGGAGTACGGGTGGCGTGCCATCTGTACGAGGGCCCCGAGGAGGTTCACTGATGACAGGAGGACGCTTGTGAGCTATCGTGATCCGATCGAACCCGAGCTGCTCCAGGCCATCTCGCTCGAGGCGCCACGCGCGCTGATCCACCGTTTCGCGGATCTCGTTCGCGAATCCGGTACCGAGGCCGAGTGGACGGCGGCGCGGGAGGTCGCCTCCCATCTCCGGAAGTGGGGCGTGCCCTACACGGTGCACGAGCCGCTGCTGTATCTCAGCGTCCCCGAGGAGGCCTCGCTCGAAATACTGGAGCCTGAATCCGGTACGCTCCGGGCAAAGACGCCTTCATTTTCCGTTTCCACGGACGGCCGCCCTCTTCGTGCCCGCGTCGTTTATGTGTCCTCGGGCCACGGCACGGCGGCGGACACGTTCGACGCGCCGCTAGACACTGCGGCGGACGTCCAGGGACGGATTGTGCTAACCGAGGGCTTCCCCTCTCCACAGAAGGTGCTCACGATCCAGCAGCGTGGCGCCTCCGGCATCGTGTTCATCCATCCAGGTGAGGAGATCCACGAGATGATCTGCACGACCATCTGGGGTGCGCCCGACCTCGACTCACTCCCCCGCAAGCCGTCGGTCCCGGTGGTCAGCGTGAACCGGCCGGATGGAGATCGGCTGATCCGCCATGCGCAGGATGGAGCGCTAGAGGTGGCGTTGCACACACGACTGCGGGAGGGTTGGATGCGCTGTCCGGTGGTCGTGGCGGAGATCCGCGGGATGGAGGAGCCGGAGGTCTTCCTGCTGGCGCACGGGCACATCGACTCCTGGCACGTTGGGATCGGCGACAACGCCACGGGCGACGCGGCGCTACTGGAGCTGGCGCGCGTGTTCTGGACGAACCGGAATCACCTCCGGCGTACGTTCCGGGTGGCGTGGTGGGCGGGGCACTCCACGGGTCGCTACGCCGGTTCGACATGGTACGCCGACACGCACGCGCTCGACCTCGTGCAAAACTGCATTGCCCACATGAACATTGACTCCCCGGGATGCAGGTGGGCCACGGAGTACGAGGACATCTCCTGGATGCCGGAGGCTGAAGCATTCGCGCAGGCGGCGATCCGCGACGCGACGGGGAAACCGTCGTTCGGGGAGCGCGCCCATCGTGCGGGTGACTGGTCGTTCAACAATTTGGGTCTAAGCGGTTTCTTCATGTTGTTCAGCACGATGCCCAAGCCGCTGCTTGAAGAGAAGGGATACTACCCCGTTGGCGGGTGCGGCGCCAACATCGCTTGGCATACGGAGGGTGACACGCTCGAGGTTTTCGACGAGGCGAACCTGGCGCGCGACCTGCGTGCGTACGCCACCGCGGTGGTGCGTGCCCTCAACGCGCCCGTCCACCCGCTGGATTTTCGGGCGACGATCCGGGAGCTCAGGGAAACGCTGACGACCTATCAGGAGGCAGCGGGACCGCACTTCGATTTCTCCCAGGCGCTGCGCGAGGCCGACACGCTGCACGGAGCGCTCGACCGCTTCTATGCCCATGCCGCCGAACTGGTGTCCCGGCCGGTCTCCAATCCCGCGGTGCGGGCGGCCAATCACACTCTCCGTCGTATCGGGCGCCAGCTGGTCACGCTAAACTTCGCGCGCGCCGATCGCTTCCGTCACGACCCGGCCGTACCGGTGCCGCCGCTGCCGGACCTCGCGCCGGCCAGGCAGTTGGCGTCGGCCGATCCTGACATGAAGGGCTTCATTCAGGCACACCTCGTTCGAGGACAGAACCGCGTCATCTGGACGCTCCGCGCAGCGGCGCAGATCGCGGGCGGGCTGGAATAGACGGTCTCTCCTTCCTACTTACTCCGTGCGATCTGGGGGTCGTGCACGCGAGTTTGCTTTTTGCTCGATCAGACGCCTGCGGGGGCAGCCGCCGGAGGATTCTCGGGATGACAGAGCATCTGGCAGTGCACGGCGAGCAGGTGATCGACGGGACCGGCGCGGCGCCGATCCCCGACGGGATGGTCCTAATCGAGGACGGCCGGATCCGCGAAGTGGGCCGTGCGTCCCGGCTCACGCTTCCCACGGGGACCGAGGTGGTGGAGGCCGGCGGAACCGTGATGCCGGGGTTGGTTAACGCGCACACCCACTGCTCCATTATCCCAGGCCTCGGCGATCAGACCGGGCAGATGCGGCAGGGACCTCTGCAAAGCGGGTTGCGCGCCGTGGGCAATATGCGCCGCGAGCTTCTCTCGGGGGTAACGACCGCTCGGATCATGGGGGAGGAGCACTACCTTGATATCGAGATGCGCCGCGCGATCGAAGCGGGGCTCGTTCCCGGTCCGCGGCTTCTGTGCTGCGGCGTACACCTCACCGCGTCGCACGGTCACGGTCGGGCGCTGACCATGACGGACGGCGTCGATGGCATGCGGCAGCGCGTCAGGCAAAACGTGGCGATGGGGTGCGACTGGATCAAGCTCTTCATCACCGGCGGCGTCAGCAGTGTCGGGGCCGCGCTCGAGGCCTACACCTACACCCGCGAGGAGATCCGGGCGGCCTGCGAGGAGGCTCATCGCGCGGGCCGCCGTGTTGCGGCACACGCCCACGGAGGCCCGGGGATCAGAGTCGCCTTGGAGGAAGGAGTCGATACCATCGAGCACGGCGCCTTGCTTTCCGACGACGATACTGAGCTGCTCAAGGATCTCGGACGCTTTCTCGTGGGAACGTTTGCCATTCTCTACCATCCGGACGGCATCGAGCGCACGGACCAGCACAATCGCGCCATCTGGGAGAAGGTCGTCGCCCTCCGGGAACAGGAGGCGGAACGATTCCGAAAGATCCTGGCGTCCGGCGTCCGCTACGCCGTGGGGACCGACAGCATGCACGGGCTGATGTGGTTCGAGATGGCCACGCTCGTGCGCTTTGGGGTCGATCCCATGGATGCGGTGTGTGCCGGAACTGCCTGGGCTGCGGAGGCGTGCGCCATTGCGGGAAAGACGGGAACGCTGGAGCGGGGCAAGACTGCGGACATCCTCGCCGTGGACGGCGACCCACTGAGGGAGATCGAGGCGCTGGCCCGTCCGCGTCTGGTCCTCAAAGGAGGCATGCGCTTTGACGGCATCTCCATCGAGTAGTCCCGGGTGTGTCATCTGAGAGGGGGAGTCCCGTGAATCCTGTAGCGGAGAAGGATCCGCAAGAAGCCATCATCACTTCGGCGGTGTCGCTGGAAGCACCATGGGCCCTGGTCGAGAAGTTCAGCACGCTCGTGCGAGACTCGGGCGGCAAGGCGGAACGGCGGGCGGTCGACTACATCGTGAAGCAACTCGGCAAGTGGGGTGTGCCGCACACACTGCACGAACCCGAGCTCCTCATCAGCATTCCAAAGAAAGCGCGTCTGGAAGTCATCACTCCCGAGGCGCGGGCGCTCACCGCCAAAACCCCATCGATGTCCCTGTCGACGGATGGCCGGTTCAAGCGCGGTTCACTCGTCTACTTGCCTGCGCAGGGAGTTGGGGGGATTATCGGGATCTTTGAAGGGCTCGGTGAGATCGCACAGGACGTTTCGGACAAGGTCGTCCTTGCCGAAGGGTATCCCTCGCCGGGCAAAGTCATCGAGTTCCAGGAAAAGGGCGCCGTTGGCGCAATCTTCATCAGTCCAGGCGAGCGTATCCACGAGGGGATCTGCACCAGCATCTGGGGGTCCCCCGACCTGGACACCATCCGGCGCAAGCCACAGATCCCCGTCGTGGCCATCAACAAGACCGAAGGGTCCTGGCTGCGCGCCCTGGCGCAGGCTGGACCGGTGAAAGTGAAACTCTCGACGAAGCTCGACGAGGGGTGGCGGCCGATTCCTGTCCTAGTGGCCGAGATCCGCGGCAGCGAAGAGCCGGACAAGTTCGTGCTCCTGCACGGGCACATCGACTCCTGGCACGAAGGCATCGGCGATAACGCCACGGGCGATGCGACCCTGCTCGAAGTGGCGCGGGTCCTCTGGAAGCATCGCGACGCGTTGCGCCGCTCCGTGCGGATCGCGTGGTGGTCCGGTCACTCCCACGGGCGCTACGCCGGTTCGACCTGGTACGCAGACACCTACGCGCTCGACATCGATGAGAACGCTATCGCGCACATCAACTGCGACTCGCCCGGCTGCCGGTGGGCATCGGTGTTCGAGGATGTCTTCTGGATGAGTGAAGCGGAGGGCATCGGCAAGGCGGTGATCCGAGACGTCGCGGGCCAGGAGGCGGAAGGCGGCCGGCCGCTGCGCGCGGGAGATAAGTCGTTCAGCAATATCGGAGTCTCGACGTTCTATATGCTCAGCTCGACGATGCCTCAGTCGCTCGTGAAGGAAAAGGGAAACTATCCGGTGGGCGGCTGCGGAGCGAACATCGCCTGGCACACCGAAGACGACACGATGGAGATTGCGGACCGGGACAATCTCCTGCGCGACATGAAGGTGTATGCGGCCGCCACCTTCCGCGCGGCCAACAGTACCATCTATCCCCTCGACTTTCGCGCCACAGCGCGCGAGTTCGCCCAAACCCTGGCGCGGTATCAGGACGCCGCCGGGACCCACTTCGATTTCACTCCGGCGAAGGACGAAGTGGAAGCGCTGGAAGACGATCTGGAGCGCTTCTATGATGCCGCCCACGCGTTGATGCAGAAACCCGTAATCGATCCACAGGTCCGGAGGGCCAACGAGATCCAGCGCCGCCTCGGTCGCGTGCTCGTGTGTATCAACTACAGCCGGGCGGGGCAGTTCCGGCACGATCCCGCGGTGAACGTCCCCGCGCTGCCCGACCTCGAGCCGGCGACCAAGCTCGCCGCCCTCGCGCAGGGAAGCGATGCCTATCGGATGACGCGCACACATCTGGCCCGCGGGCGCAACCGGGTGGTCGCAGCGCTGCGCGAGGCCAGACGAATTCTCGAGGAAGCATCCGTCTAGCTCCGTTGCATCGCTACGTAGCGCGGAGACTGTTGATTATGGTGCCCATTTTCCTGGGCATCACCGTGCTCAGTTACCTGATACTGACGCTTACACCCGGAGACCCGGTGCAGATGCTGATCAGTCCCGGGCAGAGCGCCGAAGACGTCGCCATCAAACGGAGAGCGTTCGGGCTGGACCAACCCGTGTACGTGCGGTATGTGAAATGGCTCGGCGAGCTCGCGCGGGGAAACTTGGGGTACTCGTTTAGCACAGGAGCCCCGGTCACCAAGCGTGTCGGTGAACGCATCGTGCCCACGTTGAAATTGACTGGAGCTGCGCTCCTGTTGTCCTACTTGATAGGAATCCCCGTGGGAGTGCTCGCGGCGGCGAAGAGATATAGCGCGATCGATTACCTGGCCACCGTGCTGACGTTTTTGGGGATCAGCCTTCCCACGTTCTTCCTCGGTCTGGTCGGTATCTACATCTTCGCACTGCGACTGCAGTGGCTGCCCGTGAGCGGCACCATGACGCTCGGGGGCGACGGAGGTTTTCTTGACGGGCTCCACCATCTCGTGCTGCCCGCCAGCGTGCTGGCGGTGGCTGGAGCCGGGATCATCACGCGATATGTGCGTTCGAGCATGCTGGAAGTCATGGGGCAGGATTATGTCCGCACGGCGCGGGCGAAAGGGCTGGCAGAAGTCCTCGTGATGCGGCGTCATGCCCTGCGCAACGCGCTTATTCCGGTGATCACGCTGGCGGGACTGCAGATTCCTGCGTTGCTTGCCGGCGCCGTGATCACGGAGCAGGTGTTTGAGTGGCCGGGAATGGGCCGGCTCACGATCGAGGCGATCAACCAGCGTGATTACCCAGTGTTGATGGGAATCACGATAATCGCCGCGGTGCTGGTGGCGATCGGGAATCTTCTTGCCGACATGGCGTATGCCGTTGCGGATCCACGCATTCACTATGAGTGACCTGGCGTCCGTCTCACGAGCGGTGGACGGGGCGAAGCCCACACGTCCGGTCACGTTCTGGAGTCTGGCGACCCAGCGGTTCCTCCGTCACAGGCTCGCCGTGAGCGGCCTTCTGGTCATGCTCGTGATTGCCGGGATTGCGGCGGCCGCGATCTGGCTGGCACCGCATTCGCCGACGGCCATCGATCCGGTGGCGTTCCAGGCCGCGCCGTCAGCAACGCATCCGCTCGGCACCGACAGCGTGGGGCGCGATGTCCTGAGTCGCCTCATCTTCGCCGCGCGTGTGTCGATCACCGTGGGCGTGCTCGCGGTGGCGATGTACGTGGTGATCGGAACGGCGGTCGGCGCCACTGCCGGATATTACGGCGGCAAGATGGATCTTGTGCTTAGTCGCATCATGGACGTGATGCTGTCCTTTCCGCCGCTGATCATCATCCTGTTTGCGGTGAGCGTCTTCGGCCGGCCAAGCATCTGGAACGTCATTCTCGTGCTAGGCCTCCTCGGCTGGCCAGCGCTCGCGCGGCTGGTCCGCGGCCAGTTTCTGGCCCTGCGCGATCTGGAGTACGTGCTCGCCGCACGCGCGAACGGGTCTTCGGATGCCCGGATCGTACTTAGGCACATGCTGCCGAACGCACTTGCGCCTGTACTTGTGGCGGCCACCTTCGGCATGGCCAACGCCATACTCGTTGAGGCCGCTCTGTCGTTCCTCGGGCTGGGCGTGCAGCCACCGACTCCATCATGGGGGAATATGCTCACCGATGCCCAATCACTCACGGTGCTGGAGCGTATGCCGTGGTTGTGGGTGCCACCCGGGTTCATGATCTTGATCTCCGTGCTGTCCATCAATTTTCTTGGAGATGGATTGCGCGACGCGCTTGACCCCAGCCTTCGCCTGTGAATTCGCAAGACCCGTGAAAGGGGGAGAGTACATGAAAGGAATGCGTGTGTGGCTGGCGGCGATCATCACGCTTGTCGTCGCCGCCCTGATGATACCGGCGGGCGCCGTAGGTGCGCCAAAGTCGTCACTGGTCGTCGTCTCGGGGATGTGGAGTCCTCCGAACAACTTCAGCCCGATCAACACCGACAGCTCGTACGGGTATTACGTCGTGCGGTTCATTTTTCAGGGGATGATGGAGGCGCGCCTCGAGAACAACCAGATGCGGTTCTCACCCGCGCTGGCAACCCGCTGGGAAGCCTCGGCGGACCGGCAGACGTTCCGCTTTACCATTCACCCGCGCGCGACCTGGCACGATGGCAGGCCCGTGACTGCTGAGGACGTCGAATTCACGGTTATGACCATCAGCGACCCGAAGACCGAAACCAACCGGGGTGCGGAGATTGCCACGATCGCCGGCCTCACAGCCGGTGGGAAGCGCGTGGCGGATCAGCAGCTCGGCTTCCGGATCCTCGGCCCTAAATCGTTTGAGGTCAGGACCAAAGTTCCCGTTGACCCGCAGATGTTCTTTGAGCGCTTTGGGGGCAACGTCTACATCCTGCCCAAGCACGTCCTGGGCAGTGTGCCGCCGGATCAATTGGCCCGGCATCCGTTCTTCCAGAACCCTACCGTCGGCAATGGGCCGTTCAAGTTCGTCCAATACAAGACCGACCAGTTCGTGGAGCTCGTGGTGAACGAGAATTACCACAACGGCGCCCCAAAAGTCCGCCGTGTCTTCGTGCGCATCATTCCACCGACAACGATGCTGGCGCAGCTGGAGAGGCAAGACCTGGATCTGAGCGCCGGGTTTGGCATCGGCGAGATCCTGATCGAGGATTGGGACCGCGTGAAGGAGATGCCTCACGTGCGCCCCGTCACCATCCGCGCGCCCGGGTATCAGTTCATGGTGTTCAATTTCTCGCGTCCATATCTAGAGGACAAGCGGGTCCGCCGGGCGATGGCGCATGCCATTAACCGGCCGCTGATCGTGAACCAACTCCTCAAGGGTGCGGGTGAGATTGCTGAAGGACCGATCCCGCCCGCAAATCCCTACTTCAATGCCGCCGTTAAGCCGTGGGCGTACGATACCGCACGGGCGCGCGCCCTTTTGCAGGAGGCGGGGTGGGACTTCAACCGGACCATCATCCTGCGCGTGCCAACCGGCAACATCCTGCGGGAGCGAACCGGTGATATTATCCGCGAAAACCTGGTCGCGGTCGGGATAAAGGTGGAGATCCAAAAGTCCGATTTCCCAACCCACCTGGCCGCTTTGACCGGGAAGAACTATGACATAGGGCTGATCGGGTGGGCCGGTCCGACCGATCCCGACGTCAGTTCCCAGTTCCGCACCGGTGGACAGTACAACTTCGGCCACCACTCTATTGCTAGGATGGATCAACTGCTCGACGAGGGAGTGAGGCTCTCGGATCCTGCGCGCCGCAAAACGATCTACAATCAGTTCCAGGAGTTGTTTGCCGACGAGCTGCCTTACGTCGTGCTGTACTATCCCAACGGCCGGACCGTGATTGCCAAACGGATGAGCGGCGTCAACTATGATATCTTTGGGCTGTTCGACTACCTGACGTACAACTGGGTCGCCGGACCCCAGTAACGCAATCTGGCCTTGCGCGGGGGCGGAGTTCATCCGCCCCCGCGTTTCTTTCCTTTTCGACTCCTAAGGTGATCCGATGAAAGCCGTCGTCATCCGCGAACACGGCGGTCTCGACACGCTCCATCTTGATGAGATGCCCTCACCAGTCCCGGGACCGGGGGAGGCGCTCGTCCGCGTCCGCGCCGTGGCGCTCAACAACCTGGACATCTGGGCGCGCAGCGGACCGCCAGGCGGCCGTCCGATTTTTCCTTGGGGCGGGATGCGGCTTCCCATGATCACCGGCGCAGATGTGGCCGGCGTAATCGAGCAGGTAGGTCCGGACGTCCAGTCCGCTATGGTCGGCCGGCGGGTCGTCGTGAACCCGATCCTGTCGTGCGGGACGTGCGAGTTCTGTCTGTCGGGCGAGCAATCGATGTGCGCGGAATACCGCATCTTCGGCGAACACACGGCCGGCGGGATGGCGGATTACACGGTCGTCCCCGAACGCAATTTCTATGCTCTTCCCAATCATGTCAGGTTTGAACATGCAGCGGCCGTCCCTGCATGCTACACAACGGCGTGGCGCATGCTGGTGTCCGTCGCCAAACTGCGCGCGGGTGAGGATCTATTGGTGGTCGGCGCCTCAGGAGGTGTAGGATCAGCGGCGCTCGTGATCGGCAGGTTTGCCGGCGCACGCGTGTTTGCCGTCGTCGGCGACGACGGCAAGGCGGCGAAGGCCGCATCGCTAGGTGCGATTCCCATTAACCGCAACGAGCATCCCCGGTTCAGTGAACGGGTGCGCGCGTTGACGGGATCCGGTGTACACGTTGTTGTCGATCCGGTCGGCGCGTCAACGTGGCCGGAGTCCATCCGCAGCCTGCGACCCGGCGGACGGATGACAATCTGCGGCGCCTCCGGCGGCGAGCGGCCGGACATCGACATTCGCGAGATCTACCAGCGCCACCGCCAGATCCTCGGCGCCCCGATGGGGAATGTGACAGATTTTCTAACGGTGATGGAACTGGTGGTACGAGGAGCGTTGATGCCGGTGATTCACGCGGTGCTGCCGCTTGGGGAGATCCGCGAGGCCCACCGTATGTTCGAAGCGCGCGAACATTTCGGCAAGATAGTGCTCGTGCCCTGAGGGCCACCATAGATAGCGCCTGAGGTTGACGCGATAATTCGCGCCGACCCGGACACCTTCACGCTGGAGCGCCCTCTTCTGTCCGGCAGGACCACCCGTGTATCCCTTCGCCAATCCACCCTCGCGGTTCACAACCCGTTGCCAGGGGACTCGCGCGCCGCCGGCGTGCGCGATCCAGCCGACTTCGCGGGCCGCCCGGGGCCGCCCGGCAAGACGTGCGACTTGCCCGTACGTGACGACACTGCCTTTCGGCACGGCGCGCACAATCGCGTGCACCCGGTCCCGGAATGAAAGTCTAACGTGGGGCTTCATCGGGGATGCGTCGCTGCTGCTCGTGCAGCTGAAGCCACGCGGTCAGCTCGCCGAGATCGCGCAACCGGGGGCTAAATTGCGGGTAGTCATCGAAACGGTCGAGGAGGATGCCTTGCATGCCCGCTTCCCATGCGGTTTTGATGTCCCGTTCCACGTGGTCTCCCACGCTCAGAGTTTGTTCTGGTGACACGCGCATTCGGTCCAGGGCGATCTGAAACAGCCGGGCGTCGGGTTTCCAGAGGCCCTCAATTGACGACACAACGACCGTTTCAAAGTAGGAGCTCAAGCCGAGGCGCTCGAGGGTCATCGGCAGCGAAGGTTCCCAGTTCGACACCACAGCCAGCCGGTACGAGCTTTCCCGCAGTTTCCTCAACGTCGGCACGGCATCTCGGAACACTTTGAAGTGCTTCCATCCCTCGCTGTACCACTGAGCCAGGGCCGGATAGAGATCGCGGCGACGCGGCAGGAGTACGTCAAGCAGGTCACGAGCCACCTCGAGCCACATACGACGCTCATCGTCGACTGTACGAACCTGCTTGAGCAGATGCGTGTATCGTGAGTCGACGGCGTCCAGCGCCTCGGCGATCGCGTCGCGCTTCAGTATCTCGTCGTGCTCGATGAAGAAGTCCTGGAGCAGGATGCGCATCGGGCGGCGGTTGGCGATCAAGGTGTCGCCCACATCGAAGCAGACGGCTGTGATCGTATGTGTTACCACCGCTTGTCCTCCGAGTAGGCTCGACAGAAACTGCGCATCGGACACCGTTTGCACTGCGGCGCCCGCGCGGTGCAGATTGTCGCGCCGAAGTCCATCAAGGCCTGATTGAAATCATAACCACGGTCAGTTGGCAGGAGGGCCGTGGAGAGTCTCCAGAGGACCGATTCATGCGTGCTGCGGTCTCCGTAGAACACGCGGCGCAGTACCCGGCGTATGTTGGTATCAAGGATCGGAGTAGGCACACCATAGGCAAACGTCATGACCGCGCCGGCTGTGTATCGCCCAATGCCCTCGAGGCCGAGCAGTTCCTCACGGCTCTTGGGCAACCTCCCCCCATAGTTCTTGACCGCCGTCCGTGCAATTCGGTGTAGCCGGACGGGCCGGATGTTGTAGCCCAGCGGATACCACGTTCCTCTCACCTCACGGACCGATGCGGCGGCGAGCGCATCGACAGATGGATACTTTCTCATCCACTCGCGATACTTAGGGATGACCCGGCTGACCTGCGTCTGCTGCAGCATGACCTCCGACACGAGAATCCGGTACGGATTGCGGGTACGCCGCCAGGGCAGGTTGCGTTGGTGATGGCCATACCATCGCAACAGCCGCCGGACGAACGCGGTGCGGCGGTCTCGCGTGGGACGCCTAGCCGCGGGTGTCACGTCGAGGCCCGAGCGCGCCTGCTGCGGAGGTACTGCCACAAGATGAGCGCGAGCGCAGCGATCATCCCGATCCAGAGGATCGGCCCGAGCCCCCGGGACGGCCGTGTTGGAGCGCTGGTCAACGAGGTAAATCGTACGAGTCGCTGAGTGCCGCGATCCTCGACCCACGCCAGATCCACCGTCGGGCCTCGCGTTGAGAGGACGGGATGCGAATGCTTGCCGCCGCGGGTCAGCTGCTCAACGCCGAGCCAGCGGTCGTTTTTCCGGCGCAGGTAGATTGCGCCCTCGCTATCCCACGCAACGTACACGCGCCCGGTCGCGTCGACCGTGACCGAGGGGTTTTGTGCGGTGCGTCCAGACGAGATCGCCTGCTGTCCGCTCCAACGCGCGTGCCGTTCCGACAAGTAGATCTGAGTGCCGGATGTGCTCCGCCGTTCCCAGACGACATACACTCCGTTGTCCGATCCCGCTGCAACTGTCACGGCGAACGCGTCCCCACCTCCTGTCGTCAGCGTCTGGGGTTCCTCCCAGACAGTGCGGCGCTGTGCATGGCGCACGTGATACACCCGCAGGTCGGATTGATACCACGCGCTATGCAGAGCGCCGCGTCCGTCGATCGCGAGTCCAGGATTGATCGAGTCCGGGATGCCAGGGGAGATGAACTCGGGTTCACTCCACCGTCCGCTCGAGCGACCTCTGTAGAGAATCTCGTAGATTGATCCGTGGCGCGTGAGCACCGGCGGCGCATTCGGCCGGATCCCATACCAGACGACATGCGGCTCCTGCTGGAGATCGACGACCACCGCGGGGACGCCCGCGTAGGCGGTGCCTTCAGACAGCTTGACCGGTGTGCTCCACCGCCCTCTGTCGAGCTGGCTGTAGTACACTTTCCCGACCGGATCCGTATACTGCGTCCACGTCAGGTGCACGCGGCCGTCCTGGCCTACTGCGAGCGACGGGAAGCGGGAGTCGCCGGCCTCCCGCGTCACTTGCTGAAGGCGGAATGTTCTGCCGTCCGGCGACCTCGCCAGAAAGATCTGCGACACTCCTCCGGCACGCTTGACAAAGGCAAGATAGATGGATCCGTCCTGGGCGAGGGCGAGTTTAGGCTGGCTGTTCCACGAGAGGGCGTCTTCTGCCACATCGACGGCGACCGTCACCTGAGCATATGAGGGAGATGCCAAGAAAAGAAAGACCACTGCCGCAGCGATCGTGCGGGGGATCACGTCTCGTACACTTATGTCCGTAGGAGGACTTCCCTGCAGTATGCCCCAACTAGAGTCTTCTGGGTCTTCCGAGTCTTCCGAGTCTTCTGAGTCTTCTGGGTCCGAACCTAGCTGCTTGCAGACCCGGTAGACCCGGCAGACTCGGTAGACTAGAAGTATGGGAAACGTGACTCCCACACCGCAGGGCCGCCAAGGACGCGCCGTGGTGATTGCGCGGAACGGCATTGTCGCCGCGGGACATCCATTGGCCACTGCCGCAGGGCTCCATATCCTGCAGGCTGGCGGTAATGCTGCGGATGCGGCCGTCGCCGTCGCCGGCGTCCTGGGGGTCGTGCAGCCGATGATGTCGGGACTCGGCGGCGACGCGTTCATCCTGATCTGGTCCGCGGCGGAGCGGACCGTTCATGCGGTGAACGGCAGCGGCATCGCCCCCTTCGCGGCGACGCGGGAGTGGTTCACGTCGCGCGGGCACACGAAAATGCCTCTGCGCGGGATGCTGTCTGTGTCTGTGCCCGGCGCGGTCGACGCGATAATGACGGTCCTGGCAAAATGGGGCTCGGGCCGATACACGCTGGCGCGGCTATTGGAACCTGCCGTCGACTATGCGGACCGCGGCTTTCCGGTCGCGCCCACGGTAGCGTTCTGGATTGCGCGGGCGGCTGAGGTGCTCGCGAAGTTTCCGAGCTCAGCGCGGGTCTTCTTGCCGCAAGGCCGCCCGCCTCGCCCGGGCGAGATCTTGATGAACAGAGACTATGCCGCCAGCCTGCGGGTCGTTGCCGAGGGTGGCGCGGACGCATTTTATCGTGGACAAGTCGCGAAGCAGTTTGCGGACTACATGCGGGAGCACGGAGGACTGCTGACCGAGCGTGAGTTTGCGCAGCATCATTCGGAGATTCACGAGCCGATTCGTACAACGTACCGTGGGCTGACAGTCTGCTCGACCCCGCCGCCGTCCCAGAGCGTTCTCTTACTCGAGATGCTGAACATCCTGGAAGGCTTCTCCCCAGAACAGTTGCAGTGGGGGACGGTCGAAGCCGTCCACCTCGCGGTCGAGGCGAAGAAGCTGGCCGTCGCCGACCGGCTGGCATACTTTGGGGATCCGAAATTTGTCGACAATCCACTCGAGGTGTTGCTGACAAAGGACTACGCTACCCGGCGCCGCACGTGGATCGATCCGCAGCGGGCGCAGTCCGAGGCGCCCGCCGGAGCCCTGCCGGAAACGGTGGGGGATACCACCTACTTTTGTGTTGTGGATCGAGAAGGTAACGTCGTTTCTTACGTCACGAGCTTGTCGGCCAACTTCGGCTGCGGCGAAGTTGTCGAAGGCACCGGCATTATGCTGAACAACCGGGCCGGCCGCGGGTTCGTGCTCCAGGATGGCCACCCGAACTGCATCGCGCCGGGCAAGCGCACCATGCACACGCTGATACCGTTGATGGCGCTGAAGGAAGGCATCCCGTACCTGGTATGGGGGACGCCGGGTGGTGATGGGCAGCCGCAATGGAACACGCAGGTGTTCCTGAATATTGTGGATGGCGGAATGAACATCCAGCAGGCTATCGAAGCGCCGCGGTGGTTCAGCTTTCCCAGCACCGATCCCGCGAATCTGCCCGGGCCATTCGAATTACGGATGGAAACCGGATTCCCGGAACGGACGCGGTCTCGCCTCGCGGAGCTGGGGCACGTCCTCAGAGAAATGGGTGAAATGGAATCCGGAGGGGGCTGCCAGGCTATCCTCATCAGGGATGGCGTGCGCGAGGGGGGATCGGATCCCAGAGTTGACGGCTGCGCGATTGGATACTGAACTAGTGAAAGGTGAGTCGTGAATGGTGAATGGAGGGCAGCTTGATGCCGGATAGGATCCGCCGCGAGCGGACGCTCGTCTTCCTGAAGCCCGACGGCGTTCAGCGGGGGTTAGTCGGGGAGGTCGTGCGGCGATTCGAGAATGCCGGGTTGAAACTCGTCGGGATGAAGATGCTCCGGCCGAACCGGAAGTTATTGGACCGCCACTATCCCAACGACTCAGGTTTCCTGACAACGATCGGAGGGAAGACCAAGGACGCGTTTGCCACCTACGGTCTCGATGTCAAGAAACAGACGGGGACCGATGATCCACAGGAAATTGGGCGGCAGGTGCGTGGATGGCTCCTCGAGTACGTTTCGTCAGGTCCCGTGGTCGCGTTCGTACTGGAAGGCATCCATGCCGTCAGCGTCGCGCGTAAGCTCGTCGGGGACACATTGCCCTTCCGTGCCGCGCCGGGCACTATCCGTGGAGATTACTCGATCGATTCGCCCACTGTCGCGAATCTCGAGAAGCGACCTGTGCGGAACTTGATCCACGCGTCCGGCTCAACGGAAGAAGCGGGCGCTGAGATTCCTCTCTGGTTCGAGGAATCCGAGCTCTTCGAATACGAGCGGGCCGACGCACGAGCGATGTTTGGTGAGTGACCCCGTCGCCCTCTGGGTCCTGCGCGGCCACGGGACCTCCCGTGGCTGTTGTGTTTTCTGAGTCATCGTGACGAGCTCAATGCTGAGGACACATGCGAAGTTTCTGGTCACCTACCTCCGGCCGCAGTGGC
>JAHZOA010000110.1 GCA_020028455.1 Armatimonadota bacterium
TCGGACCGGGGACCCGGCAGAGCGGCTAAGGAGTGACTTAGTTACGGGTCCCCTTTCTCCAAGGTCCCCACCCCGCCGCGCTTAGTTAGGGCGTTTGTGGGGCGGGTTTGAGCAGGAGTTGATAGGCGATGACGGCGCCGAGGACCCCAACCGCGATCAGATCAAAGGCCGTTGCCGGATAGATTAACAGGATACCGGCGATGATCAACGCGGCCCGCTCGAGCAGCGTCGTGCGGCGAAACAGCCAGCCGTTGATCCCTGAGGCCATGGCACACAAACCAAGAATGGCAGGAATGAGAACCCTGATCACGTCTAAGGCCGGCGCTTGAAGCAGCAGGCCCATTCCCGCCGGATGGATGGTAAACATGAACGGCACAACGAATGCAGGCAGTGTGTACTTCCATGCCTGCAGCATCGTCTTGAACGGATTGCCGCCGGTGAGCGCGGCCGCAGCCATCGGGGAGAGTCCTACGGGCGGAGACACCTCAGAGAGAACCGAGTAATAGAAGATGAACATATGGGCGGCCAGTTCGGACACTCCGAGCTTGATCAGCGCCGGGGCGACAATGACCGCGGCAATGATGTAGGTGGCCGTGATGGGGAGCGCCAGGCCTAGGATCCATAGCGCGATCGCGGAGAAGACCAGGGTCAGGACGAGCGTCTCACCGGCCATACCGACAATAATGTCCGCCAGCTTCAGCCCGAGGCCCGTCAAGTTGACAACTCCGACGATGATTCCCGCCGCGGCAGTTGTGACGGCAATGTTCAGGACCTGGCGCGACCCGTTGGCCAAGGCCGCAACGAACTTGCCTGGTACAAGGGCGCTCTCCCGGCGCAGATAGCTGGTGAGCCAAGCGATCACCGTCGCCCAGAAAACGGCTTTGATGGCAGTAAACCCCCGAACCATGAATGCCGGGATGATCACTAAAGACGCCAGGAGGTACCAGTACCGCGCAGTCAGCCGCAATGGATTCTGCGCTTGGATCTCTACTTGCCGGAGGCCGAACCGCCGGGCGTCCAGCTCGATCATCAAAAAGACAGATAGGTAATACAGGGCCGTGGGAATGATGGCCATGATCAGGACTTGAAGATAGGAGATCTTCAGGATCTCGGCGATGATGAATGCGGCCGCTCCCAAAATAGGCGGCGAGATCACGGCCCCGATCCCGCCTGCGGAGAGTAGTCCTCCTGCCGCCTCGCGGTCATATCCGGCGCGCTTCAAGAGCGGATAGGCAATCGCTCCCACCGTCACAGTCGTTGCGACGCCACTTCCTGAAGGGCCACCGAGGAGGAACGAGGCCACGGTGACGGATTGCCCCGCGCCCGTCCGCCGGCGACCGGTGAGACCCAGCGCCAGGTCGACAAAGAACTTGCCCGCGCCTGACTGCTCAAGGAACGAGCCGTAAATCGTGAACAGAATGATGAACGTTGCCGACACACCGATGGGTACCCCGAACAGACCTTCCAGCGCGACATAGAGCTGTCCCACCAGCCTCTCGAGATCATAGCCCCGATGAGTCCAAGGGGCCGGGAGGTAAGGGCCGGCGAAAGCGTAGACAAAGAACAGGACAACTAGGATCAGTAGCGCCTTGCCGACAGCACGCCGGGTGGCTTCCAGGACAAGCACGAATGTTGCGATGCCAAACACCATATCGAGCGTGTTGGGGATGGCCGAGCGGTACACGAACTGGTCGAAGTCAACGAGGATATATCCAAGCGACATCACGGCGGCGAGAGACAGCACAACGTCGAGTGGATGGATGCGATCCCGTGCTTGCTTCCAGCCCGGATACAGCAGAAACGTCAGGAAGAGAACAAAGAGCAGGTGGACGGCGCGGTGAATGTGCGTGACGATTGTGGCGTTTGTGGCCCAGAGGTGGTACAGCGACATGATGACGAGGATGGCCGTGATGATCTGGCCGGCGGGACCCGGAAGGTGCCGCGTCTTCCCTTCAAACTCCTCGACCAGCTCCTCTAATTGGGCCTCTGTTTGCGGGAGCTTTTCGCGGTCTTCTTCCACGGTCAGTTAATGCGCAGCCAGTGACGGAGCGACGCCGGCGGGAAGCCCGATCTGAGGGTGATGGTCACCCGCGCACCGGTCCCCGCCGTGAACAAGGGCACTTCCTGATTGTCCACTCGAAGCTTTTGCTGTCCGATCGGTCCGATACGCGTCACAATCCTGGGCACGAACGCCGCAACGGAAGAGACAAAAAATGTGCCGCGGCGCGCATAGGGGGTCGGGAGGCTGTTGGACTCGAGCACGCCGCTGCTTGTGCTCCACACCTCGACGAGCGCAAATCCGCGTCGCGTAACGGTGAAGTGCTCCTGCGTTGACGCTAGGTAAAGCGAGTTGACGTACTCCAAGATCACCCTCGAGCCCCGGGAGACGGGGAGTGTCCAGAGAGTGTCCCCGTTTTCGGACTCCACGACGAGCTGAGAGCGACTGGCGGCAGTGGCCGTCCACGCCAGGACGAATCCGACCGCCGCCAGCAGGACCGCGCCCGTTCGGAGGTTGATCACAGAACTGTCAGAACCCTTCTACGCCACGCTCCTTGAAGTAGCGAATCGCGCCTGGATGAAACGGCAAGGGAGACCGCCCCTTCACGCCGATCAGCGTGATGTTCGTGGCCTCCTTGTGGACGAGCGCGAGTTCTCCGCGGCGCTCGTAGACTAGCTTGGTGATCTGATAGGCGAGGTTCTCATCGAAGTCCCTATGCGCGATGAGCAGGTTTGCGACTCCCACGGTGGGGACGTTGGCTGGAGTTCCGGGGTAGAAGTCCTTGAGGATCACCGCCCTGAAATACAGGTCGCCATACTTCCGCTGAAGTGTTGGCAGGAGGCCGTCGAGTGGCACAATACGTATCCGGATCCCCGGCGTGGTCGCCAGATCGAGCACCGACGGCGTGGGGAGCCCGCCACTCCAGAAGAACGCATCGAGGCGCCGGTCCTTGATCGCGTCGGCCGACTCTGCAGGTGCGAGTCGCTCCCGCCGCAAGTCCCGGTTCGGATCGATGCCCGCCGCCTCGAGGAAGCGCAGGGCTGTGACCTCAGTGCCGCTGCCCGGAGGGCCTAGCGAAACGCGCTTCCCCTTGATGTCGGCAATGGTGGTGATGCCCGTGCCATCAATCGTTACGAGATGGTTGAAGTTGTTGTAGATGGGTGTCAGCGTGCGGATCAGAATTGGGCGGCCCGGGTTTTCCTTGAAGGGGCCTTCCGCCTTAGGGGCGTCGACCGCCGTGTCGGCGAGCACGAAGCCTATGGTGTCGGCCGGCCTGCGGTCGATCAGGCGGATGTTATCCGCGGAGGCTGGGGTCACCTCGGCGGTGGTCTGCACGCCGGGGATGTGCCGAGAGATCAGCTGGGCGAGTCCTCCGCCGAGCGGAAAGTATACGCCGCCGGTTGTCCCGGTGACGATCGAGAGGCGCACCGCGGGCGCCGAGGTCGCCGCGGGAATCCACAGCGCCACTGCCAAGGCTGCGACGACGCAGGCTGCCAGAAAACGCATAGTCTCACTCCCTTTGAAATCTGAGATATCTGGATAGGGGGGATTTCTGTTCGGTGGAGTGATATCCTCGCCGCGGTGAGCGCGCGGCGCGCTACACACTGCGGAGTCGAGGGTCGAGCGCTTCCCGCAGCCCATCACCCGTCAGGTTGATCGAGAGAACGGTGATGAAGATCGCGAGACCAGGCCACAGCGCCATCCAAGGCGCGCTGCCGAGGTAGGCCTGCGCGATATTGAGCATCGAGCCCCAGGACGGCGTCGGCGGCTGCGTACCCAGGCCAAGGAACGAGAGGGCAGCCTCCGCCGTAATGGCCGCGGCCGTGCTGAGCGAAGCCTGGACCAGTACTGGGGACACGATGTTTGGCAGAATGTGACGCCAGATGATGCGCCCGTCTCCGGCGCCGGATGCCCGGGCGGCTTCGACGTAATTCTGCTCACGCTCACTGAGGACTTGGCCCCGCGACAGGCGGACGAATCCCGGCGTGAACACGATGCCGATGGCGATCATCGCTCGATCCAGACCGGCACCAAGGA
The DNA here is from genome assembly GCA_020028455.1 of Armatimonadota bacterium. GTDB lineage: Bacteria > Sysuimicrobiota > Sysuimicrobiia > Sysuimicrobiales > Kaftiobacteriaceae > JACPRY01. The sequence continues at coordinate 4,037 of JAHZOA010000110.1, forward strand.
CGGCGGCCATCGCGAGCGCCAGGACGAGAAATGGAAACGACAGCATGGCGTCGGTGAGCCGCATGAGCACGTCGTCAAGGCGTCCTCGGTAGAATCCCGCCAGCAACCCCAATGGCAGACCGATGGCCACCGCGATGCCGACCGAAATCACGCCGGCGAGCAGCGACGTCCGCGTCCCGTAGATAATCCGACTGAGGATGTCGCGCCCGAGATCGTCGGTACCCATGATGTGCGTTGATGCGGGTGGCTTTAGGAGATTCTCAAAATTCGTCTTGATGGGATTGTGCGGGGCGATCCAGGGCGCGAAGATAGCCAATCCGATTATCAGAAGGACGACCCAGAGGCCGATCAGCGCCAGTCTGTTCCTCGCGTAGCGACGCAGCAGATAACCAAACCCGTAGCGTGGGGTGGTCGCCCCTCCCGCCGGCAGTCCCGTCAGGATGGCGTCCGCGGAGCGCCTCATGCCGTTCGCTCCTCGAGCCGGATCCTGGGGTCAAGAGAGGCGTAGATCATATCTACGGCAAGGTTGGTGATGACGACGGCAAGGGCTGCGAACAGTACGACGCCTTGGACCATGGGATAGTCTCGGGTCAGGATCGACTCGACCGCAAGTCGTCCCAGCCCCGGGATGGCAAAGATCGTCTCCGTGATGATCGCACCGCCCAGGAGCCCGCTGAGCTGCAGTCCCATGATCGTGACCACCGGAATCATGGCATTCTTCATCGCGTGCTTGAGGACCACAGTGCGATCGTTCAGCCCCTTGGCGTGGGCGGTACGGACGTAATCGGTTCCGAGGACCTCGATCAGGCTACTGCGCAAGATGCGCATCACGAGCGCGGCGAGCGCGGAACCGAGAACGATCGACGGCATGACCATTAAGCGCAGGTTTCGAGACAGGTCGATCCAGGGTTCAACATAGCCCGATGGCGGGAGCAAGCGCAGATTGACGGCCAGCAAGTAGATGAGCATGATCCCCAACCAGAAATTAGGGATCGAGATACCGGCGAGGGCTACCGTCGTGGCCCCATAGTCCCAGGCCGACCGCCGTTTCCAGGCCGCAAGAACGCCGGCTGGGATTGCGATCGCCCAGGCGACGATTAGAGACGTGATCGCGAGTTCGATCGTTGTGGGCAGTTTCTGTAATAGCGTATCAAGGACGGGGCGTCCGTCGCGGACGGACTTGCCGAAATCTCCTTTGACGATCCGTCCCAACCAATAGAGGTAACGGATGTGGAGGGGACGGTCGAGTCCCAGTTGTTTGCGGAGAACCTCGAGAGCGTCGGTACTGACTTCTTCGCCGAGCAGGACCCGTGCAGGATCGCCGGGGATCAGGCTGATGAGCGAAAAGACGATGACACTGACAAAGAACAGAACTGGAAGAGTCAGCAGCAAACGGCGGACGAGAAAACGGCTCACGAGAGAATGAACGGGAGGGGCAGTTTGTGCCCCTCCCGCGGAGTCCTACGGGTTCAGCCAGACATGGCGGAGCCGTACCATGCCGTCCGGGACATGAACGAATCCCTGCAGTTTAGGCCCGAGCGTCTTGTAGTCCTTTGGCCAGTAGATGAAGAGATAGGGAAGATCTTCATTCAAGATCGCCATAATTTCCGCGTAGGCTCGACGACGCTGGTCGTTCGTCGTAAGTATTCTCGCCGCATCGAGGAGCGTATCAACCCGTTGGTTAGAGTATTTGCTGTTGTTCAGCGCGCCTCCGGTAACGAAGAAGCCATAGATGTTCGCGTCCGGATCGGGCCGCCCACTCCAACCCAACAGCGATGCTTGGAACTGACCGGCGTCGTGCTGGGCGAGGAGCGTGCCAAACTCTACGATCTCGAGGTTCACCCTGATTCCGACGTCGGCGACCATGGACTGGATGACTTGCCCCACCTGCTGTACCTCTCGCCCGGGCGTGATCTTCAGGGTTAGAGCGAAGCCGTTCGGCTGCCCACC
>JAHZOA010000111.1 GCA_020028455.1 Armatimonadota bacterium
ATGATGATCGCGGCCGCATGCTGCAGGGCGTTGATCTCATGCTTGGCGGTCGGCGGCAGCACGAGCACGTGGATGTCAGGATCGCCTCGCGCAGCCTCCCGCACGTCGGCCAGGACCGCAGCGCTTTCAGGATCATCGTCCGCGCCACCTCCGGCAAGCACGAGGCGGCAGTCATTAGATCTCTTGGCAAGTCGGTAGGCCTCGATCACGCCGACCGGGTCTTTGAACCGGTCGAACCGCGACACTTGAACAAGGATGGGTTTGTCCCGCGGCACGACCAGCCGGGCGAGCACGTCCACGACCTCACCATCGGACAACTCGCGATTCTTGTCGGCGAGCGGGTCGATGCTGGGATGAATGAGAAATTGGGGAAGAGGCAGGCGCTGCGCGTACTTCGGCAGTGAAAATACGGCGGCATCGTACTGCGTCACGTAGCGGCGCAGGAAGTTCCAAGCCTCCCGCTGAGGGCGCGACATGTCGATGTGGCATCGCCAAATCCACATCCCCCGGCGCGGGGCAAACTCGATCAGCGCCGCCGGCTGCGGGTCATGAATGAACACCGCGTCGGCATCGAGGTCGAGCCTGGACGCATTCGCGCGGTTGGTTTCTACATACGCGCGCAACATCTCATCCGTGAATTCTCGTTCCTGTCCCTGCAGGGCATTGTGAAATGATTTGGTGACGTGGAAGAACTCGTCGGAACCGTTGAGCACTTCCCACCGCGGCTCGAGTCCCAGTTCGCTGAGCAGTGGTATGTATCGCTCGAGCATCTCGACAACCCCGCCGCCCACGCGTGTTGAGTTCACATGCAGCATCGATCGGCCTCGCACCCGGTCCGCGAGCCGGCGCAGCAGGTCGACCGACCCTGGCGGAGCCACGCCCTCGTAGTCCCTGAGACTAGGTTGTATCGCCGTCATGCCTCTCGTTCCCGCGCCTCTTCGACGAGGCTCAGCAAATCGGAGCGCAGACCCTCCAGGTCGCGGGCGTACGGACTTAACAGTCGCACTCGGCTGGCGAGCGCCGGCAGGCCGAGCTCACGTTCCAGCCACTGCGCGGGGTCGGAGACAGTTCCCGAGTTCATGACCGGACGGAACATGTGATAGAAGATGACACTGACGTCGAGATGGTGCAGCGCGTCCGCGAATTCCCCCAGAGTTCGCGCGCGCACTCCCGTCGGGACTTCAATGATGGTCGATTGCATGAAGTGGAAGGGCTCGCCCGCGCGGCCCACCGCCCCGACACGCGGCGCCGGTTCCTCTGCCTGAAGGTGATCGTCGAGGATGGCCAGCATCGCATTGCGGAGGCGCTCGAGATCGTCAAACATGAATGGATCGACGACGGCCAGTTGCTCGCCGAGGATGGGATCCCGCACCTGAGTTGCGACCCAGGTTGCAAAATCGTTTGGATAAGGTGCGGAAGGGTAGCGGCTGCGGAGGAACGAGCTGTGGGTATGGTAATAGATCGAGTCCGCCGGCACGTGCTCAATGCCCGTGAGCAGTTCACGCTCGTCCCACGCGGTGCGACCAAGCATTTCCCTGAGCTGCAGACAGGCAACGAACTCGAATGGCGCTGTCATCCTGCTCTCACGTCCACGAGAATGCGGTCCATGTTGAAGTGGAGTCGTTCGCCGACCGCTCGCAGCTCATCTGCCGCGGAGGGGGGCGCGTTCTTCACGAGCTGAAAGAACTGGTTCTGCGCATCCCACAGGTTGAGCGCGAAGCCGGCGGCATCCGCGAGGTCGAGAACCCGATTGGCTCCCCGCAGCTGGTCACGCGCCGGCCCGTTGCCCGCCAGCGCAGCTTCGAGCCTGCTGCGCATCAAAGGCTCGAACCGCTCGGGGAGCACATCGCGGCCCCATGATTGCAGTTCCGTGACCAATGAAAAGGCGCTTCCGGATAGCGGCAGATCGGCGGATCCGGCCAGCTCTCGTTCCAGATCCCGAGTCAGCACAAATACAGCGGCGACGAGCATCGGGGCCGGAATCTCTGCCTTCGCATCGCGGAGGTACTGCATGAGTGGCCGGTGTTCGACGAAGAGCCGCCGGTAGGCTTCTTCGACCTGGGTGAGCGTCTGCGCCGTGAGCGTGGACAGCACCCGCCTTCGGTCCTCGAGCATGAGGTCCTGAAGTGTAAAGTACGCAGGACCGAACGCTGCGTCGACCCTCCGCACAATCGCGCTCAGAATCTCACGGCCGAAACGCGCGTGCAGATCGGCCCGGACCGGCTCATACTCTCGCGCGGACCAACCGATCCGGACCGCGCAGTGCACTTCGTGTCCGCCGAAGTGCAGCAGGGCGTAGGCCGCCTCGTGCGCCTCCTCTGTGATCATTGATTGGACCTGAACGCGTCCAGTCACGAGGGAATGTTGTCCTGCGGAGGCTGCGTCCCGGCTCTGCTCGCGGATCAGGGTGGAGTAGACCCTCTCACTCCCTCGCTCTCCCCCTGCTGGGGGAGAGAGCATGGGCTTCCCCTCACTCCCACTCTCTCCCCTGAGGGGAGAGAGCATGGAGTTGGACTTAATGGCGTAATGCGCAACGAGCCGTTCAGGGGACACGGCCATCGGTCGGACCAGCGCCGTGTACACCGCGCCGCCGTCGGGATATGAGGGGAGGTTGCCCGGGGCGCGTCTGAGGAACTCGAGCAACCCATCTTCGAGGCTCGCGCCGAATCCGGCGGCCAGCTCAATCGCGCGCGCGGCATGCGCAAGGACCTGAACCGTTTCCACGCCCGAAATGTCGTCGAAGAACCACCCGTCGCTGCTCTGCATGAGCATTCCCTGACGCTGCATTTCCATGAGCTTCAACGCCGTCGTGCGCCGGGACGCGGACTGCTCTCCGGTCAAATGGCGGCCCAGAAATCCGTCCACAGCGCCGACCTCGCGGTCGGCAATGTCGACGGCCTCATCGCGAGCCGCCCATGGATCGCTGAAGAACGCGCGTCCCTCCCGCTCGAAGATCGTGTCGAGCTCCTCTTTCAGCCACGTCATGCCCTCACGCAATGGTCCTCGCCATCGCTGGTGCTGCCCTTGGCCTGTGTTACAGCCGCAATCTGAGCGCCAGCGCTCGATGCCGTGCGCGCAACTCCATGATGTCCGCTCTTGGATCTCAACCTCGTGCACCGGTGGATGTGCGGTCAGATACGCGCCGAGGTTTGTCAGCGTGGGCGCGTTTTGCGCGGCGATCTGCTGGAGCGCAAACGAGAGGGCCATCTCACCGAAACGGTGATGATGCCCATAGGACTCGCCGTCGGTGGCGACCAGGAGAATTTTTGGTGGACCGCCCGCAGCGGCGCGTGCTACCAACCTGGCGGTGAACTCCGCGCCATCATGCAGTAGCCCTCCAAAGGCGATCGCGCGCGACAGCGGCCCATCGTAGAAGAAGATTGCCACGGAACGCCCGCTTGGCAGCCGGCAGCGATAGGGGACGGTGACATCCATCGTCGCCTCGGTGACTTCGGTCCAGGTCCCCTCGGAGAACGCCCGGACGCGCCGGGCCTGATGCGGGGCAAGGATGGTGAAGCCGACATGGTGCGCGGCCAACAGTTCCAGGGATTCCAGATCAACGGCGAGCTCGGCAAGCCACATGCCTTCAGGCCGGCGACGAAAGCGACGCTCGAAATCACGAATACCCCATTGGATCTGCGTGAGCTTGTCGCGCTTGGTCGCAAGCGGCATGATCAGGTGGTTGTAAACTGTGGCAATCGCGTTCCCGTGACCGTATTGGGCCCGGCGGCTCTGCGCGTCTGCTTCGAGAATCTGGAGGTAGACGTCGTTACGGTGGCGGGCAAGCCAGCGCAGCAGCGTTGGCCCGATGTTGAAGCTGATCTTGGCATAGTTGTTGACGATGCGGGCGATGCGCTCGTCGCTGTCCAGGATACGTGAGGAGGCGTTGCGCGCGTAGCACTCGGCCGTCACCCGCTCGTTCCAGTCATGAAATGGGGCGGCCGAATCCTGCACCTCGATGGCGTCGAGCCACGGGTTTTCCCTGGAGGGTTGATAGAAATGCCCATGGATGCACAGGAAGCGAGAACTCATGACAGGTTAGTCATGCCCGCAGTTCTGGGTGCCGGCACCCGGCAGAGGCGGAGCCCTTCCCCGACTACAACTGATACGGGGACCCCTTTGGCCCCGCCTCTGCCGAGTGCCGTTACGTAATATGCGTCAGGTACCTGCATTCATTCTTAGAGGAAACGGGTAGGACCGCGGGGCAGGACGATGATCCCTGAGGGGTCGACGTGGAAGCGGCGGCGGTCGTCGGCGGCGTCGAGGCCGATGCGCGTGCCCTTCGGGACCACGTTGTAGCGGTCGGCGATGACCCGGCGAAGGCGTGCCTCCGATTCCACGATGGTGTGATCCATGACGAGCGAATCCTCGATGACGGCTCCTGGCTGTACGTGCACTGCCCGGCCGATGATGGAGTGACGGACGGTAGCGCCTTCGATGCGGCTGCCCTCGCCGACGAGTGAGTCGACCAGCTCTCCGTCGATCACACGGGCCGAAGGGCCGGGGAAGGATGCGGTAAGTATCGGCCAGCGCGGGTTGGCAAGATCCAGACGCGGCGTGCGGCCGAGCAGGTCCATGTTCGCCTCCCAGTACGCGCCGATGGTCCCGATGTCGCGCCAGTAGCCCGCTTCTTCGTAGGGTTTCTGGTCAGGAATCGAGTTGTGTTGGAAGTTGTACGCGTATACAGGAGCGTGCGGCACCAGTTCAGGGATGATCGTCCGGCCGAAGTCGTGGTCGGTGCTGCGACGCGCATCCTCGGTCAGCGTTTCCAGCAGCACATCGCGCGTGAACAGGTAGTTGCCCATCGACACCAGCGCCTGCTCCGGGTTGGACGCCATTGGCGTCGGGCGAGGCGGCTTCTCCTCGAAGCGCTGAATGCGGCCCCCGTCATCCGCCGCAATGATGCCAAACCCTGAGGCGAGTTCGAGCGCCATCGGCAGGGCGGCAACGGTCGCGCCTGCTCCATGTGTGTGATGGAACTCCAGCATCTGGCCGAGGTCCATGCGGTACACGTGGTCTGCGCCGAAGATTGCCACGATGTCCGGCCGAAAATCTCGCATCAGATTGAGATTCTGAAACACCGCGTCTGCCGTGCCTTGATACCAGATCTCGCCGCGGCGCATCTGTGGGGGAACAACGATGACGAAGTGATCGGGCATTCCGCCGAGGCGCCACGCGTTTCGGAGATGCTCGATGAGCGACTGGGCCTTGTACTGAACGAGGACGTAGATCGCGTAGATCCCTGAATTCACGAAGTTGCTGAGCACGAAGTCCACGACGCGGTATTTGCCGCCGAAGGGCACGGCGGGTTTGCCGCGGTCCCGCGTCAGCGGATCGAGACGTTCCCCCCGACCGCCGGCGAGGATGAAGGCAAGGACGCGAGGGCTCGCCACAGTTCAGGCGGCCGGCACGTCGCACGACTTGTCGACGTGCGCCGCGATGTCGGCAAAAGCAAAGTTCTGGCGCTCCCGAACGCCGAGGAGCTCCTCATCACCGGGGGTCATCTGCCCACCGTCGGCAAGCCGTCGCAGCAGCGCGGCAAAACTGTTTACGTTCCCGAAGTGTTCGATGAATCGCGCTTCGGCGTAGTCGCGGGCGGCCCAGGTCGTGATGAGGAATTGCCAGTCGGATGCCTGCAGCAGCACCATCTCGCGGGAGAGTTGGGCCATGACGCGGCGCAGCAGCGGCTCTTGCCGAGCGCGGAACTGCCGTGCCAACGCCCAGAACTCTTCCTCGGCGCGGTAAATCATCTCCCAGGTCCACTCCGTGTCCCTGTTCAGCCACACGCGGTGATCCCCGCCCTCGCCCCAGGATCCCTCCAAGAGCCCCAACGCAGGCGCGGATCCGACTCGATCCAGGTAGGTCCGGCAGTCGGTCACATCGATATCCGAATGTGCGAGTCGCCGGTAGACCTGCTGAAGCCATCTCGGTCCTTCGAACCACCAGTGCCCAAAGAGCTCAGTGTCATA
>JAHZOA010000112.1 GCA_020028455.1 Armatimonadota bacterium
CTCGAGACCGCCTGCCGTGCCGGCGCCTCAGGTTTTCTGGGCGGCCGCGCGGTCTGGGAGGATGCGTTGAAGATCTCCGATCCGGTGGATCGACGACGCTGGCTGCGGACCGTCGCCGCCGGTCGGATGCGCCGGCTGCACGACATCGCCGCGAAGCACGGCCGGCCATGGTGGAGGAAATTCGGAGACACGCTGGAGACGATTACCCCGGTCGGACCGGACTGGTACCGGACCTATGACGAGACCGGGGGGCTGCATCATTCGGAGTTGAGACGAGCATGAAGAGCGAGGAGAGCGGCATGATGCGTGTTCTGCGTGTGTTTGTCGTCCTGTCTGCGGTGACCGCTGGTGCTGCGCTCGCCGCGTTTCTGATCTACGTCACCTACGTCTACAATCTGTGGGCGCACGCCATGAAGGAAGAAGGATACTCCTAGATATGCTGCAGATGTCCTTCCGCCCGCTTTAACAGTACGGCATTCGTTGCGACGATGATCGAGGACGCCGACATCAGCAACGCCGACCACTCCGGGCGCAGCATGATGCCAAAGCGCGGGTACAGGACTCCGGCCGCCACCGGAATCGCCAGCACGTTGTAGATTGACGCCCAGAAGAGATTTTGCCGCATCTTGCGGACGGTGGCCTTCGAGAGGAAGACCGCCCGCAGGACGTCGGCGGGGTCCGAGCGCATCAGCACCACGTCCGCGGTCTCGATGGCGACGTCGGTTCCCGCACCGATGGCAATGCCGATGTCGGCCTGGGCGAGCGCTGGAGCGTCGTTGACGCCATCGCCTACCATGGCCACGAACTTGCCCTCTTCTTGCAACCGGCGCACGTAGTCGGCCTTCTGCTGGGGGAGGACCTCGGCGAAGACACGCGTGATCCCTAACTGCCTCGCCACGGCCTCGGCAGTCTGGCGGTTGTCGCCGGTGATCATGGCCACCTCGATCTCCAGCCGGCGCAGCCCCTCCACGGCGCGACGCGAGGTGGCACGCACCGGGTCGGCCGCGGCAATGACACCGGCGGGTTTCCCGTCGACGGCCACGATCATCAAAGTCTTCCCCTCAGAGAGCAACCGGTCGAGGCGCGGTAGAATGGCCGTTAGGTCGATCCCACGGTCGCGCATCAGTTTCGCCGTGCCCACCAGGATGCGTCGCCCCCCCACCGTCGCCTGTACGCCGAGGCCGGCGAGGTTTTCGAACCCCACGATCTGCTGGTCCACGGCAAGCCCCCGCCTCTGCGCCTCCTCCAGGACTGCTTTGCTGAGGGGATGTCCGGACCGCAGTTCTGCCGCAGCGGTGAGGCGGATGACATCGTCAGACCCGGTACCGCCCACGCCCACGGCGTCCGTCACGCCAGGCTTCCCTTCGGTCAGCGTGCCGGTCTTGTCGAACACGACCGCGGTGATGCGCGAGAGCTGCTCCAGGGTGGCAGCGTTCTTGATGAGGATATTGTGACGGGCGCCGATGCCGGTGCCGACCGCCACAGCCGTGGGCGTCGCAAGTCCCAGGGCATCCGGGCACGCGATGACGACGGCCGAGATGGCGAAGGTCAGCGCGACGAGGACAGTTTCCCGTGCGAGACCGTACCAGATCGCGAAGGTAAGGATGCCTGCGCCGACGGCCAGGATGACCAGGTACTGTGCCCACCGATCAGCAATGCGCTGCCCCGGCGCCTTGCTCGCTTGAGCTTCCTCGACAAGCTTGACGATCTGTGCGAGGGCCGTCTCCTCGCCGACCTTCGTGGCGCGAAACCTGATCGAACCAGAATGGTTGATGGTGCCACCGATCACCCCATCGCCCGTTCGCTTTGGGACGGGGATGGATTCGCCGGTGACCAGGGACTCGTCGATCGCCGTCTCGCCCTCGATCACTCCCCCATCAACAGGCACTCGATCCCCGGGCCGAAGTTCGACGATGTCGCCTCGCTGGATCTCGCCCGTGGGCACTTCGACGACCGTGCCGTTGCGCACGACCCGCGCCTTCGGTGGGACGAGACTGAGCAGCGCCTGCAGCGCGTCGGAGGTGCCACGCCGGCTGCGCATCTCCATCCAGTGGCCGAACAGAACAAAGGTGACGAGCATCGCGGCGGCTTCGTAGAATGTCTCGCCGCCGCCCCACAGGGTAATGACCACGCTGAAGACGTAGGCAGCGAGCACCCCAGTGCTGATCAGCACCGACATGTTGAGCGTCCGGCGGCGCAGCGACTGGTACGCCCCCGTGATGAAGATGGATCCTGTCCAAAAGACTACCGGTGTCGTGAATAGGAAGAGCATCCAGTTCACGGGCAACGGAGCCGGCAACTGGATGCGAAGCAGGTTGATCCCAAGCGGGGAGTAGAGCACCGCCGGCACTGTCAGCGCGAGCGACCACCAGAATCGCCTGCGCATGTCCGCCTCCATGTGGCGGGCCATGCGTGGATCGGCCATCTGCGCGTCGTGGTCGTTCACCTCGCCCATGCCGTGGCCGGACTCATGGTGGGGGTGGTGGGCGTGGCTCACAGCGAGATTCCTTCGAGGCAAGGAAGACGCACACCCTCGCGCCGAATGAGGCCTCGTGCCCGCTGCAGATGTCGTGATCGTCGGCGGAGGCGTCACCGGCGCCAGCACGGCGTTCCAACTGGCGCAGCGGAACGCCGGCAAGATCCTCCTCGTCGAACGCGCCACCGTCGGCGCGGGGCCCACCGCCAAGTCCATCGGAATTATCCGCCTCCACTACTCGTACGAGCCGCTGATTCGCCTGGCCGTCCGCAGCCTCGAGATGTTCACCCGGTTCGAAGAGCTCACCGGCGGCACGGCGGATTTCACCCGCGCCGGCTTCCTCCTCCTGGCCACGCACGCGCAGCTGCCCGCGGTCCAGGAGAACGTCGCCCTCCAGCGCCGCCTGGGCGTCCGCACGTCGATCCTCTCTCCTGAGGAGATTGCGCGGCTCGATCCGCGCATGAGCCTGGACGATGTGGGCGGCGCCGCGTTCGAGCCGGATTCCGGCTACGCCGATGGCTATGCCACCACCACCAGTTTTGCCGCAGCAGCACGGCGGGCCGGCGCTGAGATCTGGGAGGCAACGCGGGCAGAGCGGATCGTCACGGAGAATGGGAGAGTCACGGGACTGGACACTACCCGCGGGCCGATCACGTCGGCCCGCGTGCTAGTCGCGGCCGGGCCCTGGACACCTCACTTAATGTCGACCGCAGGGATCAACGTGCCGATCCAGGCGTCACGCCAGCAGGTGGTGCAGCTCGAGCCGCCCGCGGACTTCGGCCGCCTGGAAGTGGTGATCGAGGATATGACCCAGGGATTCTACGGCGCATCCGAGGCCGGTGTGCGCGGAGGATACGCGAGCGTGTATGACATCACGCCCGACTGGCAGCCCGTCCTCGGTCACGTGGACGCCGTCGAGGGGCTCTCTGTCGCCGCGGGATTCAGCGGGCACGGGTTCAAGCTGGGTCCTGCCCTCGGCGAGTGTCTTGCCGCGCTGATACTGGGGGAGCAGCCCGAAATCGATATCTCGTCCTTCGCGCTCTCACGGTTTGCTTCGGGCAGATTGATCCGGGGCAAGCATATCCAGGGCATCCTAGGATAACGGGGCGCCGGCAGGATAGGGATTGTCTGTTGTGAATCTAAAGAGGCGATGAAGTTCACCTTTGTCGGCGATCGCGGCGACCCCGCACTCACCCGCACAGCCGAAGGCCTTCGCAACGTCTTCACCCGCCACGGCCACCAATATGTAGACGACCCCGATGATCCCGCATTGCGGCTCGTCTTCAACTTCATCGATCCGGCCAAACCGCGGCCATACCGGCGCAAGGCCAAGGCGGTGTTCGTGGTCTCGATCGCACTGGTGGACCAGCGCCCCGAAAACGTGCTGCGGCAGGCCTATCCGCTGCTGGTGCGGTCGCTCGCCAACCTGTGTCTCTACCTCGTGCGGGAAGGCGACCATGTGGCGACGTACTTCGTGACGCTCGAACAAGGCTACTATCGCATCCCGGAGCGTGAGGGCGACCGCTACTTCGAGTACATCTACGAGCGGCTGCATCCGCTCGCGTCGTCTCAGCTGGTCATCGACAATGAGTTCCAGCCTGATCTGCCCCGCGAATTGTGGGAAGGCGATAGCCTCACCCGGCAATTGAGCGAGGCCGGAAAGAGGCTCGACGCGCTGAACCTGCTGCCCGCGCCGTTCCCGATCCACGAGATGGTGGACGCTCGCGACCTGCGGCACATCGAGCGCCTCTACGGGATCGGCGGGCTGAGCTACGGCAACCTAAGCGTGCGCAAGGACCGCCCGCGGTTCTGGATGAGCGCGAGCGGCGTGGACAAGTCCAATATGAAAGCGGTCGGCAGGGACATCCTCATGGTGAAAGGGTTTGACCCGGAGCGGAACGTGATGCTCTTGAGCGTTCCCCCGAACGTCACACCCCGGCGCGTCTCGGTGGACGCCATCGAGCACTGGATGATCTACACTGAGCACCCGCAGGTTGGCGCCATCGTCCACGTGCACGCCTGGATGGAAGACATCTCGTCCACCACGATCAACTACCCGTGCGGGACCATCCAGCTGGCCCAGGCCGTGGCGGACGTCGTGCGGCAGGCCCCCGACCCCGCGCGCGCGGTCGTCGGTCTGAAGAATCACGGTCTCACGATCACCGGTCCTACGCTGCACGACATCTTCAACCGTTTGGAAGAGGGGTTCATCCGGCAGGTCCCGATGTCTTGAAGGCCCTTACCTTTAATCCCACAATCCCCCGGTTCCTGGTCACGAAACTCGTGAGCCGCGCCCGCCGTGAGGCGTTGTGGGGGCCCTTCGCCCCGCTGCAATTTCGCGACATCCGCGAACCCCGGCTGCCCGGTGATGATTGGGTTCGCGTGCGGATGACGCTGGGCGGGATCTGCGGGAGCGATCTGCATACCATCCACCTGGACGCGAGCCCCGCGCTCAGCGCATTGAGCTCGTTTCCCTTCGTGATCGGCCACGAGAACGTCGGCGTGATCGCCGAGGCCGGTCGGGGAGCAGGGGCCCTCGCGGTGGGCCGGCGCGTCACGGTAGAGCCGACGCTGCCCTGCGCTGCGCGAGGGTTTGAGCCGCCCTGCGCCAACTGCGCGCGCGGAGATTACAACCTTTGCCTGCGCACGACCGATGGGCACGTGAGCCCCGGACTGATGATCGGGGCGTGCCGGGATACCGGCGGGAGCTGGGGGGAGAATTTTGTGGCGCATCGCTCGCAGGTCTTCCCGCTCCCCGACGATATCAACGACGAGAATGCATTGATGGCGGAGCCCCTGGCCTGTGCGATCCACCCCATCGTGACGTACCAGCCGTCCGATCGGGACACGGTCCTCGTAATCGGCGGTGGGGTGATCGGGCAATGCGCGATCGCCGCGCTGCGGGCGGCGGGCATCGGGGCCCGGATCATCGCCCTCGTGAAGTACCCGTTCCAGGGTGAGATGGCGCGCCGGCTTGGGGCCTCGGATGTGGTGCGACTGCGGCGCGGCGACGGGCACTACGCGGAGATTGCCGACCTCGTCCGCGGGGTGCTCCGCCGGCCGATGATCGGCAAGCGCGTGATGATCGGCGGGGCGGACGTGACCATCGAGTGCGTCGGCTCGTCGCGCAGCATTGACGATGCACTGGCCTTGACGCGTCCAGGCGGCCGGGTCGTCATCCTGGGCCTGGCATCATTTGTCAGCGGCGTGGACTGGACCCCGCTCTGGCTGAAAGAGCTGCATGTCACGGGCAGTTACATCTATCGCTGGGAGACGTGGCAGGGACGGCGGGCGCGGACGATGGAGCTCGCGCTGGACTGGCTGGCACGCCGCGTCCTCGACCTGAGCCCGCTCGTCACCCACAGATTTCCGCTGGATGAGTACAGCCGGGCGCTGCAGACTGCGATGGGCAAGGCCAGCAGTCAGGCGTTCAAAGTAGCGTTCGTCCCCGCGTCGTCGCGAGGGATGTCAACCTAGGGATAGATGCCTCGGACAAGCAACGCGTCGGCGACCCGTCTCACCGCATAGATCAACGCCGACGTTCTCAAGTCGACCTCCCGCTCAGCGGCCAGACGCACGACGCCCTTGAATGCCTGCACCATGATCGGCTCCAGGCGCGCGTTGATCTCCTCCTCGGTCCAGAAGAGGGAACTGAGGTCCTGCACCCATTCGAAGTAGGAGACGATCACGCCACCGGCGTTGGCGAGGATGTCCGGGACGACGAATACGCCCCGGTCGGTCAGGATGTCGTCGGCGTCGGGGGTGGTGGGGCCGTTGGCCCCTTCTACAATAATCTTTGCCTTGATCCGGGCCGCATTGGCGCGCGTGATCTGCCCTTCGATGGCGGCCGGGACGAGGATGTCGCAGGGAAGCTCGAGCAGCTCCGTGTTCGTGACCGTCTGGGTACCCGGGAAGCCCTCCACCCGGCCGGTCTGCGCGACGTACTCGAGCACGGCGCGCGGATCAAGACCTGCTGGATTGAAAATACCGCTGTACACGTCGCTCAGCCCGACGATGCGGCAGCCCTGGTCGTGCAGGAGATACGCCGCGACCGAGCCGACGTTGCCGAAGCCCTGCACCACCACCTGGGCGCCTTCGAGTGCGAACTTCCGGGTCCGGGCGGCCTCGCGCGTGACGATCATGACCCCACGTCCCGTGGCCTCGCGGCGCCCCGCCGACCCACCGATGCTGACCGGCTTCCCCGTGACGACGGCGGGGACGGAGTGGCCGCGGTGCATGCTGTAGGTATCCATGATCCAGGCCATGATCTGGTCGTTGGTTCCGACGTCCGGCGCCGGGATGTCGCTCTGCGGGCCGACGACGACGCTGATCTCCGTGGCGAACCGGCGAGTCAGACGCTCCAGTTCTCCGCGGGAGAGCTGCTTGGGCTCGACCGCCACGCCGCCTTTCGCACCTCCGTAAGGCAGGTGCATCAGCGCACACTTCCACGACATCCACATGGCGAGCGCGCGCACCTCGTTGAGATTTACGTGCGTGCTGTACCGGATCCCACCCTTTGTGGGGCCGAGCACTGTACTGTGGTGGACGCGGTAGCCGGTGAACACCCGCACCGAGCCGTCGTCCATGTGGACGGGGAAATTCACGGTCAATTCACGGTGCGGATATACGAGAAACTCCCGGATGCCGCGTTTCAGAGGGAGGTGGTCGGCGGCGCGGTTGAACTGCCGCAGCGCCATCTCCCACGGATCCTCGCGCGTGGGAACCTGGACAGTCGGCCCGGGTTTCATGGCGCTTTCGCGAGCATGACCCACGCCGGCTGCCGCACGAAGCCCATGGTCTCGTTGATGTGCAGCATCGGGGCATTCAGCGTGTCATTCCACGTGCGGATTTCGCGGTATCCACGTTGTTTCGCAAAGGCCACCACGCGCAGTTTGAGCGCGAGGGCGATGCCGCGCCCCCGGTATTCGCGCCGGGTGGCGGTGAGCCCCTGGTACAGAACGTCGGGACGCTCCTCGCTCCGAAACACGAAGCTCTCTGCGATGTAGCGGTTGTCGTCCTTGGCCAGGAAGTGGCCGCCGGGGACGTAGGCGGGGTTGTCCAGCAGCCGCTGCTGAAACTGGTCGATCGTCTGAGGCGTGTAGGCGTCAGGCTGCGGGACGTCTGCCAAAACCTCGACGTGCATGTCATAGAGCTTCTCCCGGCACCGCGGATCTCGCTCGCGCTCCTCGGCCACGGTGACCACGGCCATGCGGTTCATGGCCGCCTCCGCTCTGGCCTGAAACGGCGCGGGGTTGAAGGATGCAACGTCCAGCCGCGATTCCCATGCCCGGCGAATCTCGGCGAAGCCGCGCCGCTTGGCGAATCGGAGGCTGTCCGCGAAGGTCTCGCGCACGTTGCTCCAGAGCATCACAGGCCGAGACGGCGCGAGACCAGCCATCAGGTGGTCATAGAGCCGGCTGCCGAATCCCCGCCGCTGGAATTCCGGATGCACCAGCACGTCGACCCAGAACTTCTGCGGGTGGTACATGTTTGGAACGTGGTGGAACCCACTATGCGCGACGACCCGGCCGTCCGGCAGCGCGGCGACGAACCGCCGTTGCACGAACCTCACTCCATCGAAGCGGGCGTCTTCATGGCGAGTCTCATCGACAGACCACGGATAATCGCTGTAGATCGCATTCCCCACCGACACGATGCCCGGGTAGTCGTGATCCTCGAAGGGACGAATGGTCATCAGCCTACAGCCCGGGCAGTAACCAGCGCCCCGCGAAGAATCCGATGAGGGCCATCCCTGCCGCGAGGATCACGAATTGCAGTGCGTGCCGCGTGGCGCTGCCGCCGGTGAGCACGCTGCGGATGACGCCGATCGCGATGGCGGCCAGTCCCGAAAAGGTCAGTGACAACAACAGGACAGACTCGCCGCGCGCCCCAGCGAAGGGGACGATGGGGATGGACGCTCCGAGGAAGGCGCTCAATCCTGTGATCCATCCGGCGCGCAGTGGTGCGAGCGGGGGCTCCAGGTTCCCGAATTCGGACTGCAACTTCTCTGCCAGAGCGCTCTCCGGATTGCGCATCACGGCCTTGGCGGTCTTGCGGGCTTCCTCCGGATCGAGCCCGCGGGCGCGGTACACGAGCGCCAGCTCTTTCTCCTCGAGATCGGGCATGAGCCGGAGCTCTTCGCGTTCCATTGCCAGTTCACGCTCGAGACGCTCCCGTTCACCTTTTCCCGTGAGGTATGTCACCGCCCCCAGCGCGCAGGCCAGGGCGATCGCGGCAGCCGCCCCGGCGGTCTGCACGAACGTAATCGACCCTCCGGCTCCCGCCAGACCGGCAATCAACCCGACGCTGATCATGAGCCCCGTCGCCGCGCTGTTCAAACTGTCCTGAAGCAGATGCACCACATCGGTGCGATGCCACGGCTCGGGGCCGATGCCAAGCAACTCGCTCAATTGCTCTGCGTGCCCGGCCGCCTCTTTGGCCAGCACGGTCGCGGTCTCCACGGCGTCCGGGCGCGTGTATATGCGTGAGGCCTGAAGGTAGCCCTCCATCTCACGGCGCTCC
>JAHZOA010000113.1 GCA_020028455.1 Armatimonadota bacterium
GCCGTGGGGCGCTGGGCGCGCGAGCACGGCTTTGTCCTGCCGCCCGACGCGCCTGAGGTCTTGGATTTCTACGCCAATCGAAGCCCGATCTTTATGGCCGCCCGCTTCGATGCCGACGCGGCACGCGCCCGAGGCCAGCAGATCGGCGACGGCACACCCATTCATCTCACCATCCCAGTTTCAAATCCCTGGGTGCCCCTGCGGGTTCTGGCACTTGGAAAGAACGGGAGCGATCTCATTCAGGCTGACGTCTACCTCCTCACCGATATCCGCCCGGCCTTACTGCCCGGACCGCGGCGTGGATTCTCGCTTCAATACAGCGCCCCCGCCTCTGCTTCGCTGATACGCGATTTGCGGTCAGACAAAGGCATGGGCTGGATGCCGACCGGGGAGATGTGGCTCACTCACCTTGTTGTGAATAGTGCCGCCCGAGACCTCACCTACGATCTGGCTGTCGATGCGAGCGGGCGCGGCCGCCCATCCTGGGTCGCGGCCGGCCTGGTACCCTTCCGAGTGCCCACAATTCCACCGCTCCGTGGATCAGCTCTCATGGTGCTGACGGCTGTTGTGCTCCTGGGCGGCGCCGGTGTCACGGAGATGGCCAGGCGGAGGCCGGCGTGATTTCGCAGCTCCAGCACATTGCAATCGGACGACGCGCGTTGGCGGTAGCGGCCGCGGGCCTCATTCTCGCGGCCCTACTGCCGGCCTCTGGCAATTCAACCGGTTTCCAGACCGTGACCGTCACCATCCGCCACTCGCGCTTCCTCCCTGCGCAGTTCACCGTCCGCCGGGGGGCCACCGTGCGGTTCGTTTTCACCAATACTGATCCGATCGACCACGAGTTCATCCTCGGCGAGGACGCGGTGCAGCGCCGCCATGAGTCGGGGACTGAGCCCAAGCACGGCGCAATCCCTGGGGAGGTCTCGATTCCGGCCGGAAAGACGGCCGAGACGACCTACACCTTCAACGGGGCCGGCCGGCTGCTCATCGGCTGCCACGCTCCGGGACACTATGCCTACGGGATGCGTGGGTGGGTTCGGATCCTGGACTAGCGAAGGATCCACGAGGAGTTACTTCACCCGTTCAAGGTACTGGCCTGTGCGCGTATCGACGCGCACCCGGTCGCCCGCGTTGATAAAAAACGGCACGTTCACCGTGATCCCCGTCTCCAGCTTCGCCGGTTTTGAGCTGCCGGCCGCAGTATCTCCCTTCACGCCCGGCGGCGTCTCGACGACTCGAAGCTCGACGGTGTTCGGAAGCTCGACCGCGATCGGGCGGCCCTCGTAGAAGACGACGGTCACGTCGGTGTTTTCTTTCAAGTAATGGACCGCGTCCCCAAGCAGCACGTCGGGGAGTGGCAGCTGCTCGTACGTGTCGTGATCCATCACCACGTACTCATCGCCTTGCGAGTATAGGTATTGCATCGGCTTGCGTTCGAGAAACGCCTGGGGGACGCGCTCGTCGGACGTAAAGTTGCGCTCCAGCACCGCCCCGGTCTTGAGGTTCCGGAGTTTGGCGCGGACGAACGCCTGACGCTGCGCACGTTTGTGGTGATGCGTCTCGACCACCGCGTACAAATCGCCGTCGAGCTCGACGACGATACCGGGCCGGAAATCGCCTGTGGTGATCATGTCACAGGACCATGAGCTCTTTCGGAGATCGGGTGAGGATTTCGCACCCCTGCTCGCGGATCACCACCAGATCCTCGATCCGCACTCCGCCCCACCCGTCGAGATAGATGCCCGGCTCGACCGTCACAACCATGCCCGGGCCCAGGGTGGCCTCCTCGCGCGGCGAGAGCGTGGGACCCTCGTGCACCATGAGACCCACACCGTGCCCGAGGCTGTGCCCGAAGGCGTCCCCATATCCGGCGCGGGCAATAACCTCGCGCCCGAGCGCATCCGCGGCCTTCCCCGTCATCCCGGCACGGATCCCGCGGAGGGCCGTCTCCTGGGCTTCCAGCACGGTGCCGTAGATGTCCCGCTGCTTCGCTGACACCTCGCCGATCACAACGGTGCGCGTGCAGTCCGAAATGTAATGACGGTAGATCGCTCCGAAGTCGAGGGTGACAAAGTCTCCGACTGCCAGGGCGCGGTCCTCGGCTCGTCCATGCGGCAGTGAGGAGCGCGGTCCGCTGGCCACGATCGTCTCGAACGCTTCCTTGTCCGCGCCCTGCCGGCGCATGAAGAATTCCATTTCAATCGCGATGTCGCGCTCCACGGCGCCGGGCCGGAGATGACCGCGGATATGCGCGAACGCCGCATCGGCGATTTCCACAGCCTTCCGGATGCGCGCGAGCTCGTCTTCGTCCTTCACCCATCGCAACCGATCCAGACCGTCGACGGGGACGAGCTCCGCCGGCTGCAGCTTGGCCGTGTACTCCTGGTGTTGCTTGACGGTCACCGCGTCGCTCTCAAAGCCTATCCGCTTCCACTCTCGTTGCTGCGCGACGCTCGTGAATGCCTCGATGAACTGCCGGTCGGCCTTGATCACCTCGAACTCGGGCGCCTGTCGACCAGCCTGTTGGACATAACGGAAATCGACGAGCAGGATCGCTTCCTTTGATGTGACGACGGCGATTCCCGCGGAACCGAAGAATTCGGACACGTAGGCCCGATTCTCATTCTTCTGAATCATCAGCGCATCAAGGTTGTGCTGGCTCAGAATGGCGCGAACTCGCTCGAGTCGAGAGGTCAAGAAACGGATCCCTCCCTTACCAAATAAAGCCCTGACCTTGGTTCGCGGACTCCCCCAGGAGCGCCTGCCCTCCTGTAAGAACCCGCGCGCATCGCAGTTGGAATGTGCTGGACCAGGCCATTAGTCTGCGCGAGGTTGACGAACTCGACGTATGCACTTCTCGCCCGACGAGGCGAATTCGCCAGCAACCCCAGCACCGCGGTCACATCAACAAGGGAATCGATCGTATCTTCGTTTGCGTACATCCTGTAGCTGCTCCATCCGTAGTCTTCTGGCCGCTCGACCAACCCCGCTCGAACCGGGTTCAGATGGATGTAACAGGTGGACTGGAGTAGGTACTCGTTGCTGTCGATAACCCGGCTGCGAAACCGCGTCGCAAAAAGATGTCCATGCCTGCCGTATTTGCGGTTGAAGACGGTGGCGTGAATCCGATGGACCCACCACATAACCTCTGAAATATTCGGCTTTGGCGTTTGAATGACGAGGTGAATGTGATTTGTCATGAGCACGTAAGCGAACACGGAACACTGATATTTAGCCTTGGCTTCAGCGAGTGTTGTTAGGTACCGATACCGGTCGGCATCATCTCTGAAGATCGCTTCGTCATTATTGCCCCGAGCATAAACGTGGTAAGTCACACCCGCACCTATCAACCGCCGCAATTTAGACACTCAATTTCTCCCCTTTCGCAGATGCTCTACTGCCCTCGCTAGTAAGTCGGTTCAGAAAGAGTGACCCGCTCCCAAGTGACCTGCTCCCAACTGACCTGGTCACCGAGGAGTGGCAGAGCGGCTTTGATCACCGGTTCCTCATGAGGAATTTACGGGCAGCTTGTGTTAGAGACACGAATCCGGCCAGTTGCAGGCAGAACGCGTACGCAGAGGCGGGTGTCGCCGGCGGTCAGTGTAACGGTCCCACCGCCGGAGGGGGCGCCGAAGAGGCTGACGCCCGTGAAGAACACGCTAGAGGGCGTGGCGCCCCCGAACCGGGCGTACGTCACGCGCACACGGTCCGGCAGGAGCTGCTCTCGGACGACTGTGGGCACGGATCCAATGCGAGTGAAGACCGTGTAACGTGAACCGTCAGCGAGGAACTCGAGCCCGTGGCCTCGATCGGGCTGGCGTTCGGCCATTGCGCGGGCCTGCACCAGGCGCAGGTCGGCAACCAGCATGACGGCCGCCGAGCGGAGGGCAATTCGCGCGAGAAGGGGCTGGGCCAGCCATACGGCGCTCATGACACTAGCCAAGATCCCGGTGACGATCAGAAGTTCAAAAAAGGTGGCGCCGCGTTGATTTGACACCGGACTGTTCCCCGCCCGCTCGGGCCCAGTCCAGCACACATGTAAGGCAGCGGCAATGACACAATTGAGCTAAAAATCACCGCGGGACCGGCAACCGCCGGTCCCGCGGCGTTCTGGCTGGACGTCGTTATTTTAAGGGAAGCGGTGGCGACAGGGCGATGCTCCGGTCCACTGCCGCGCGCCATTTGTCCAAATTGCCGGCCATCATGTAGGCGTTAATCAGCGGCATGAGGGTGGCCAGCTGCGGTCGAAGCTGCATGGCCCGTTCCAATGACTGGATCGCGCGGCCGAGGGCATCGCCACCAAATGGGACCAGTCCCATCCGCCGCAGACTGGCGACGTGCAGGTACGCGAGACCGAGCCAGTGGTGCGCCTCAGCGTCGGTGGCGTTGCGGGCGATCGCCTCGGTGTATGGCCGGATGACTGTCGCAAACTCAGCGTCGCTCGCGTAGAAGTCCCACGGGACGAATGGCGGCAGGTGCGCCGCGTTGACACTTGCCGCAGTTACGGCAATGAGTGCGACTGTGACAAGCAGCAGGCGCATCTGACCCCCTCCTACTCCTTTACGATCTGGGGAGTAATCAGGAAGATGACTTCGCTCTCTCGGACATCCGTATTCGTGAACTTGAAGAGTTCGCCGATGATCGGGATATCGCCGAGCAGCGGGACTTTGACCACGGTCTTACGCTCCTGCTGGCTGATGAGCCCGCCGAACACGACCGTCTGACCATCTCTGACCGAGATCACCGTTTCTGCGGACCGGGTCGCAATTCGCGGTGCGGACTGGTTGCCGACGGTGATGATTTCCGCGATGGCGCTGACCTCAGGTTTGATCGCAAGCGTCATCAGTCCCTCGACGTTCACCCGGGGCGTGACCTCCAACTTCACACCGACATCCACGAAGGACACCGTTGTGGTGATGCCTGTGGCGGTCGAGGTGCTCGTGAAGATCGGGACTTTGTCGCCCAGCAGGATCGTGGCTTTGTTCCCATCCAGCGTCGCGATACGCGGCGCGGAGATTACGCGGCCTTTGCTTTCGGTCACGAGCGCGCGAAGACGAAAGAGGATGAGGTCGGCAGTCTGAAGCGTGAATGAAATTCTGTTGTTGGCGCTATCGAGCACGAAGCCGCCAAACGATCCGAAGCCCGCACCGGGATCGAGCAGTCCGAGATCCCGAAGGACACTCGAGCTGACCTCGATTGCGTGCACCTGGATGACGACCTGCGGGATACGGATGTCGAGCGAGGTCAGTACGCCGAGCACCTCGGCGTGCTGCGCCGCCGTCCCGGTAATGAGCAGCGAGTTAGTTCTTGGATCGACCGCCACCCGGATTCCGGGGACTGCCGCGGCAACCGCGGCACGCACCTGGTTGACGTCTCCAAACGCCAGTCTGTACGAAATCGTTTCGGGGACCTCGGCCGGCGGCTCAAGCTTTTTCGCGTCTCCGATGATGAGGTTCGGCCCGAGCCGGCGGAACGCCAGACCGTTGGCCTCGAGGATGAAACGCAGTGCATCTTCGCAGGTCACATCCACGAGCCGTAATGTGATAGTTCCTTGAATGGACGCGTCGGTGACGATGTTGTAGCCACACAGTCTGGCGAGCGCACTCAAGACATCGGCCAGCGCGACGTTGCGAAACTCGAGCAATCTGATGCGTCCCGGTGGCTGGGCGGGACTCGGCGCTTGGGCGGTCTGCACAAGCCCCGTCCCGGGGGGCGCCGACACTGCAGGGACGCCCCGGCCCGCAGCCGTCGGCGTGGCAACAACGGGCGCGGGTCGTACCTGGGCTCTTGATCCACCAGGGACGGGCGTGGCGGCCGCTTGCTTCGCCTGCGCCTCGGTCACCGGCTGCAGCGGGATATGGACGGCAAGCACGTTGGG
>JAHZOA010000028.1 GCA_020028455.1 Armatimonadota bacterium
GATGCCACTAAAGAACACGTTCAAGATCAGCGTCAGCGCCAACAGGAATCCGATTGGGCGCAGCCCGCGGAGTACGTGCCCGACGGGAACACGGGATAACACGATGACGCCGAGGAGGAAGGCGGTGAGGAGCGCGTAGCCTGCGAAGTCGCGGACGACGAAGATCGCCACCATCAGCAACGTGACGGCCGCAATCTTCGTGCGTGGGTCGAGCCGGTGCACCGGCGACTCGGTCGGGATGTACTGGCCGATGGTGACGAACCGGCTCAGTTCCACGCCAGCGCCTCCTTGATGGTACGCTGAGCCTCATCCTGTGTGAGAGCATCAGCGCGCACGGAGAGTCCGCGCCGCCGCAACCGCTGGACGAGCTCGGTAATGGCGGGAACCCCCAGGCCCATGCCTCGCAGTTCTTCGGCGCGTGCGAACACCTCGCGCACCGACCCGTCCATGGCCAGTCGGCCCTTGTTCAGCACGATCAGGCGTCGAGTGAGCTGAGCCGCGTCATCCATGCTGTGAGTGATGAGGATTACGGTAAGATGGCGCGAAGTGTGAAGGTCCCGTATCCGGTTGAGAATCTCGACTTTTCCCTGTGGATCCAACCCCGCGGCCGGCTCGTCGAGAACGAGCACCTGGGGCGACATCGCGAGGACCCCGGCGATCGCCACACGCCGCATCTCTCCTCCCGATAGCGAGAAGGGCGATCGCTGTCCAAATTTCGAGCCGTCGATTCCTACAGAGCGGAGGGCGTCGTCCACGCGCTCCCTCACGCCCTCCTCGTCCAGGCCCAGGTTCCTCGGCCCGAACGCGACGTCTTCGTACACCGTTTCCTCAAACAACTGATGCTCTGGGTACTGAAACACCAAGCCGACGCGGCGCCGGATCGCGCGCAAATCGGCCTTCGGGTCGTTCGTCGCGACCCCGGCGACCCGCACGACGCCGCTGGTAGGACGCAGCAATGCGTTGAAGTGCTGAATGAGGGTGGATTTCCCCGACCCTGTCGGCCCAAGAATGCCGACAAACTCTCCCGTATCGATGGAGAGGGTGACGCCGGTCAGGGCGACTGTTTCCATCGGCGAGCCCTTGAGGTACACGTGGCTCAGGTTCTCGCACTCAATGAGCGCCATCGACGCGCTCCGATGCTTGTGGACGCTTCCTCGCCAGTTGGGTCAGCGCATCCTCGAGCTGCTGGACCGTGAAGATCGAGGATGCGAGCGGCAGTCCATCCCGGCGCAGCCGCTCCGCGAGGACTGGAACCGGCGGGAGAGCGAGCCGGATCCGCTCCAATTCGTCCCCGCTGCGGAAGACATCCTGGGGGGATCCATCCAGCGCGACGCGACCGTCGGCGAGCGCGATCACGCGCCGGAACAGTGCCGCCTCGTCCATGTCGTGCGTGATGTGAATAACGGTTACGCCCTGCTCGTTGAGGCGCGCAATGGTCCCCAGGACCTCACGCTGTCCCTGTGGATCCAACATGGTCGTGGCTTCATCAAGGACCAGACACTGGGGGCGCATCGCAAGAATCCCAGCGACGGCGACGCGCTGCTTTTGGCCGCCCGAGAGCAGGTGTGGTTCGCGCCGGCGGTACTCGAGCATGTCGACGGCCGCCAGGGCCTCGTCGACGCGCCGGATGATCTCCGCAGGAGGCAGACCGAGGTTTTCGGGCCCGAAGGCAACGTCCTCTTCAACGACTGTGGCTACCAACTGGTTGTCGGGATTTTGGAAAACCATCCCAACGCGCTGCCGGATCTCCCACGTGGCGGCATGGTCGCGGGTATTGAGCCCGTCGACAATGACCTCGCCCTCGGTGGGCAGCAGCAGAGCGTTGAAGTGCTTGGCGAGCGTGGACTTGCCGGAGCCGTTCCCTCCGACAATGGCGACGAACTCCCCACGGCTGATCGTGAGATCAACACCGCGGAGGGCCACCACCGCCTCAGGGGTCCCTGCGTTGTATGTGTGTGTGAGGTTGCGGACTTCTATTAAAGGGGCAGTTCGATTACTCAACAAATTCGACGAAAGCCATTTCGGCCGCATCGCCACGTCGCGCACGCGTTCGCAGGATGCGGGTATAACCACCGCGGCCTTTCTGAAACTTCGGTGCGACCTCCTTGAAGAGCCTGTTGAGGACGTTGGGATCGATGATCAGCCGGCGCGCCCGGCGTCGGCTGTTAATGTCCCCGCGCAGGGCGAGATTCATCACGATGTCTGCGATTTTCTTTGTCTCTTTCGCTTTCGCCAGCGTCGTCTCCACGCGCCCGTGGAGAATCAACGCGCCCACGAGATCGCGAAACAGCGCCTTCCGCTCACCCGTATCTCTATTCAGCTTACGCGTTGCTGCTCCAAGCATGCTTGCGACCTCATCACCTGGGGTACCGGGGGACCTGGGCCCCGGGACCCGTAACTAAGTCACTCCATAGCCGACCTCCGGGTCCTGGGGTCCCAGGTCCCCGGTATCCCAGCTCCCGATCAGGCCTCTCTCTTCTTTAATGATAGCCCCAGCTGCGTCAGCTTGTCTTTCACTTCATCAAGCGACTTCCGCCCAAAATTCTTGACGCTCACAATCTCTTCTTCCGTGCGCTGCATCAGATCACCGACAGTATTGATCCCGGCCCGCTTCAGACAGTTGTATGGGCGGACCGAGAGATCCAGCTCCTCAATGGGCATCGCGTACAGCTTGCCCATCTGTGCGTCGGCGCCTTGCTCCAGACCGCCGAAGGGTTCCCCCTCTTCGCCGAGGCCTGAAAATAGCTTGAGCGAATCGATCAAGATCTTTGAGGCTTCCTGAATCGACTCCTCAGGACGGATCGAACCGTCGGTCCAGACCTCCAGCACCAGCCGGTCCATCTCCGTCGCCTGGCCGGCTCGGGTATCCTCAACGGCGTAGTTCACCTTCTGCACCGGTGAGAAGATGGAGTCGACGGGGATGACGCCGATCACGTGCTCGCTCTTGCGGTGCTTTTCCGCCGGCACGTACCCCCTGCCTCGCTCCACGACCAGCTCCATGGCCAGGCGTGTGTCCTTCCGGTCGAGGGTCGCGAGGTGCAGGTCGGGATTGAGCACATCGACCTCAGCGTCCACTTGAATGTCCGACGCCGTCACGTCCTTCTTGCCTTTGACGTCCAGGCGCAGGAGCTTGGGTTTCTCGGTATGCAGGCGAAGGGTGAGCTCTTTGACATTCAGGATGACCTGGGTCACGTCCTCCACCACTCCGGAGATGGTGGAGAATTCATGCAGCACGCCTTCGATTTTGACGGACGTTACCGCCGCCCCAGGAATCGCGGATAGTAAGATGCGCCGGAGCGCATTGCCCAGCGTCACGCCGAAACCGCGGTCAAGCGGCTCGACAACAAACTTTCCGTACGTTTCCGACAGTTCCGCGTACTCGATCTTCGGCTTCGGAACTTCCCAGATTGTTGCGATACTCATAGTTCCTCTCCTTGTAACATATCCGCTGCGCGCAGCGCGCTGCGCGTCTAGCGCGAGTAGTATTCGACTATCAGTTGCTCTTGCACCGGCACATCGATTTCTTCGCGTGCAGGCAGGCCACGGACTTTCCCCTCGAGCCGTTCCACCGTGAACTCCAACCAGGTCGGCAGCGTCCGCAGGCCGGTCTGAGCGAGCTCCTTGACCCGCGGATGCTCGCGGCCGCGCGCCGTCGGGGTAATTACGTGCCCCGGCTTCACCTGAAACGATGGAATTGTGATTTTCTTCCCGTTCACAGCCACGTGCCCGTGCAGCACCATCTGGCGAGCTTCCTTCCGTGACGTGGCGAAGCCCAGCCGGTAGACGACGTTGTCCAGCCTCGTCTCGAGCAGCTGCAGGAGACGGACGCCTGTGATCCCCTTAACCTCCGCAGCCCTCTGAAAGTACGTCTTAAATTGCGTTTCGAACACCCCGTAGATGCGGCGCAGCTTCTGCTTCTCGCGCAGCCGGATGCCGAACTCACTCAGCTTGCGGCGGCCCTGCCCGTGCATACCGGGCGGGACTGGGCGCTTGTGCACGGGGCACTTTTCCGTGTAGCACTTCTCGCCCTTGAGGTAGAGTTTCATCCCCTCGCGGCGGCACAAACGGCATACCGCATCCGTATAGCGGCTCATACTCGCCTCCGCTTCGGGGGTCTGCATCCATTGTGCGGGATCGGTGTCACGTCACGAATGAGGGCAACCTCGAGCCCGGCGGCCTGCAGCGAACGAATCGCCGCCTCGCGGCCGGCGCCCGGACCCTTCACGAACACCTCGACCTGCTTCACGCCCTGTTCCATCGCCTTTCGGGCCGCGGCCTCCGCGGCCAATCCGGCGGCAAACGGCGTCCCTTTGCGCGAGCCCTTGAACCCGGTCGTCCCCGCGCTCGACCATGCCAGGACGTTGCCCTGCGCGTCGGTGATCGTCACGATCGTGTTGTTAAAGGTGGACTGGATGTGGGCCACCCCGACCGGGATCTGTCGACGCTCCTTCTTCTTCTTACCTTTCTTAACCATTGAGTCTCCTCATCGTCTTTTCTAAATTACCGCTTCTCGAGCCGACGGCGGCCCGACCCCACCGTCTTCTTTGCGCCTTTTCTCGTTCGGGCGTTGGTCCGGGTCCGCTGACCGCGGACAGGCAGGTTCTTCTTATGACGGAGCCCGCGATACGAGCCGATCTCCATGAGCCGGCGGATGTCCATCGAAATATCTCGCCGCAGGTCACCCTCGACCTTATAGTTGCGCTCGATGTACTCTCGTAGCCGGGTCACTTCTTCCTCGGTGAGATTGCGCACTCGCGTATCTGGGCTGACGTGAGTGGCGGACAACGCCTCACGCGCTCGTGTCGGCCCAACTCCGAAAATATACGTCAGCGCAACCTCCGTCCGCTTTTCTCGCGGCAAATCGACTCCAGCAATTCTCGCCATCTCTGGTTTGGGCTCCTTTGGCTACCCTTGCCTTTGCCTGTGCTTAGGGTTCTCGCAGATCACAAACACCCGCCGCCCCCGCTTGACGACCTTGCACTTCTCACACATTCGTCGCACTGATGCTCTGACTTTCATCGCGTTCCCCTCAGTCGGTTCGCGTTGTCGCGTTACCGCGTCATCGCGTTACCGCGTTACCTGTATCTATACGTGATCCGTCCTCTTGTCGGATCGTAGGGCGACAGCTCCACCTTCACCCGGTCTCCCGGAAGGATCCGGATGAAGTTGATTCGCATCTTGCCGGAGATGTGCGCAAGCACGCGGTGGCCGCTTGGCAGCTCCACGCGGAACACCGCGTTGGGCAGCACCTCGGCGATCGTCCCCTCGACCTCTATTGCGTCTTTCTTAAGGACCGGAGGCCGTTGCGGTGGTCTGTTCCTTTTCCTACGCATGTTTCAAACCTTCCTATTATACAATTACACGACCCCGTCGGGAATCGCGGTCAGCACCAACGCGCCGTTCTCCGTGACCGCGACCGTGTGCTCGAAGTGGGCCGACGGTTTGTGATCTTTGGTCCGAACAGTCCACCCATCGTCGTCCATTGTGACTTCGTATCCGCCCGCGTTCACCATCGGCTCGATCGCCAGTGTCATCCCTATGCGCAATGGCTGACCAGTCCCTGGCTCGCCGAAGTTCGGGATTTGCGGCTCTTCGTGCAGGTGCCGGCCGATCCCGTGACCGGCAAAGTCTCGAACGACGTTGAACCCGGCGGCTTCCACATGCGTCTGCACGGCCGCCCCAACGTCGCCGAGGCGGTTTCCCGGCCGGACGGCATCGATGGCCTTGTAGAGCGACTCCCGCGATACTTTGAGGAGCCGCGCAAGATCGCGCGAGACCTCGCCGACGGAGAATGTCCCGGCGAGATCGGCGTGAAACCCGTCGACCTCCGCCCCGAGGTCGATCGAGACAACGTCGCCCTCTTTCAGCCTGCGGCCTCCGGGGATTCCATGCACGACCTCATCGTTGAATGACAAACAAATACTCCCCGGAAATCCGCGGTAGCCTTTGAACGACGGCGTGCCGCCGCGCGCCCGCGCCCGGATGTACTCTTCGCCGATCGTATCCAGTTCTTGACCGGAGATGCCGGGGCGAACAGCACGCGCGACCGCTCGCAGCGCTTCGGCCGCCAGAATCCCCGCGCGCCGCATGGTCTCGATCTCGGACGGCGTCTTGATGACAATCATCGTAACCCGCACTAGTGCGACTCAACTCGCGCGCTGAGAATCCTGCGCAGGCGTTCGTAGACCACGTCAATGTCCGCTTCCGCATCGATCGCTTCCAGGATCCCGCGGCTGCGGTAGAACTCCACCAGCGGTTCCGTCTGCTGGTGGTACACCTCCAGCCGGTGGCGGACGGTGTCCTCTTTGTCGTCCTCGCGTTGAAAGAGCTCGCTGCCGTCGAAATCACAGCGACCGGTCACGCGAGGCGGGTGCGAGTCCAGGTGAAAGATATGCGCCGCCTTCCGGCAGACCCGCCGCCCGCTCAGCCGGCGGATGATCGTCTCATCGCTGATCTGGAAGTACACAACGGCATCGAGCGTCCGTCCCTCGGCCCGCAGAAACCTATCTAACCCGTGCGCCTGAGGCAGCGTGCGCGGAAAGCCGTCCAGGACGAATCCGCGGCGCGTATCAGGCTGCCGGAGGCGCTCCTCGATCAGCCCGATCATCACGTCGTCGGGCACGAGCTCTCCTCGATCAACGTACGCTTTGGCCTTGCGTCCCAATTCCGTTCCCTCGGCCATCGCCTGCCGCAGCATGTCGCCCGTGGAGATCTGCGGAATCCCCTCGCGCTCCCGCAGCATCTGAGCCTGTGTGCCTTTGCCGGCGCCCAGTGGACCGAGAAACACGAGGTTCACAACTTACCTCATGAACCCTTCGTAGTGCCGCATCAGCACATAGGCCTCGATCTGCTTCATCGTCTCCAGCGCGACGCCGACGACAATGAGCAGCGACGTGCCAGCCAGATAGAACGTCAGCACGCCTGTGCCCCGCGCGAGGTAGACCGGAGCCACCGCAATGAGGGCCAGGACAAGCGCACCGACGAACGTGAGGCGCTCGACGACCCGGGAGAGGTAGTCACTGGTCGGCCTGCCCGGGCGGATCCCGGGAACAAACCCCCCGTATTTCTTGATGTTGTCTGACACCTCGACTGGGTCAAAGCTCACCGCAGTGTAGAAGTACGTGAACAAAATGATGAGCACAAAATACAGCGCGTCCCCCAGCGGCCGTCCCGGCAGCACCATTTCCCCGATCCTGCGGATTGGCTCGTACCGGACGAATTGCGCGATCGTTCCGGGAAACTGCAACACGGAGACTGCGAAGATGATCGGAATGACGCCCGCCTGGATGAGTCGCAGCGGCAGGTGGGTCGCCTGTCCGCCATAGACGCGCCTGCCGACCACGCGCTTGGCATACTGCACCGGAATCTTCCGCACGGCCTGCGTGACGGCGACAACGGCCACGACGCTGGCCAGCACCACTAGAACATCCCCCGCGAACGAGTACCACCTCACCTCACCGGCGCCCACGAGCCGCAACGTTTGTTGAATCTGGGTGGGTAATCGCGCCACGATGCCGCCGAAGATGAGGAGCGAGACGCCGTTCCCGACGCCGTATTCCGTCATGATCTCGCCCATCCACGTCAGCAGCATCGTGCCGGCGACGAGCGTGATGACGATCATCCCCATCGTCAGCGGGCGCGTGTCCGGCAGCGCGCCGAGGTTTCGGATG
The DNA here is from genome assembly GCA_020028455.1 of Armatimonadota bacterium. Lineage (GTDB taxonomy): Bacteria > Sysuimicrobiota > Sysuimicrobiia > Sysuimicrobiales > Kaftiobacteriaceae > JACPRY01. The sequence continues at coordinate 7,671 of JAHZOA010000028.1, forward strand.
AGGACGGTCTGGCCGACGGCCTGCAAGACCGAGAGGACCACCGTCAGGTATCGTGTGTACATGCCGACCCTGCGGCGGCCGGCCTCCCCTTCTTCCTGCACCATCTCCTTGAGGCGTGGAAAGACGGTCTGCAGCAGGCTCATGATGATCGATGCGGTGATGTATGGAAACACGCCCAGCGCAAAGATTGCGAACCGGCTGAATGCGCCACCCACAAACAGGTCAAGGAAGTTGAAGACGCTTCCTTCCCGTTGAAAGAGGCGCTCCAACGCCGACACGTCCACGCCCGGAACCGGCAGATGCGAGCCAAGGCGGAACAGCACGAGCATGAAGGCCGTGAACAGCACCCGCCGGCGGAGATCGGGGATTCGAAGCGAATTAATCAGGCCGCCGAGCATCCCGTATCACCTCAGCCTTGCCGCCGGCCTTTTCAATGGCCTCCGCCGCGCTCTTGCTGAACGCGTGGGCTTTGATTGTGAGCGCACGCTCGAGCGTGCCCGCGCCGAGCACCTTGACGCGAAGGTTACGCTTCACGAGACCTTTCTCACGCAGGAGTGCCGGCGTGACTTCGGTCTGCGCCTCAAACAGGTTGAGAGCTTTCAAATTGACTGGGGAAAACGGCGGGTGCCGCAGGCCGCCCGCGTGGCTGGCCCCGCCGGCCCGAATGCCACGCTGGAACGGGAGCCGCTTCACAAGCGGGGTTTGTCCACCCTCAAACCCGGGTCGGGGCGCCGAGCCTGATCGAGCCTTCTGGCCTTTCACTCCCCGGCCGCTATAGACACCACGGCCCGATCCGAGGCCACGGCCGACGCGCCTGCGCTTCCGTCGCGACCCTCTTGCCGGCTTCAGTTCGTTAATCTTGAGCATCCTCGACTCCAAACTATCCATCTTGTCTCCTCTGGCCCTTCGACTCACTTCGTTCGCTCAGGGCATTCGACTCGCGGCGGCCGCAGGCCATGAGCGAGCCTGCACTACAGGCGAGTCGAATGGCTACCTGCTGCCGTTCTTATCGCCAAATCATTCACGGTCCGCCCGCGTGTTCTCGCCACGTCTTCCGGCTGCCGAAGTTCCAGCAACCCGGCAAGCGTGGCGCGAGCCTGATTGATCGGATTCCGCGAACCCAGGGATTTGGTCAGGATATCCTTGATGCCGGCCGCCTCGAGCACGGCGCGGACCGATCCACCCGCGATGACCCCGGTGCCCTCCGACGCCGGTTTCAGCAACACCTTGGAGGCGCCGAAGTTGCCGATCACTTCGTGCGGGATCGTCGTCTTCCGGAGCGGCACCTCGATGAGCGACTTCTTGCCGTCCTCAACAGCTTTTCGGATCGCATCCGGAACCTCGGCCGCCTTCCCGAGCCCCACACCGACGTGTCCCATCTCGTCACCGACAATGACGAGCGCGCTGAAGTTGAAGCGTTTGGCGCCCTTCGTCACCTTGGCGACGCGGTTGATCGATACAGCTTTCTCGATGCTCAGATTAACGGTCGATGGATCGACTCTTTTAACGGCCATTACTTCCTCCCTAGTCTATCGGGTCTCTCGGGTCTATCGAGTCTATCGGGTCTCCTGCATGTGACCAGGCAGACCCGACGGACTCGACAGACTCGATAGACCTAGAACTGAAGTCCCGCTTTCCTGGCGGCGTCGGCTAGCGCTTTGATCCGGCCGTGATAGAGGTAGCCGCTGCGATCGAAGACCACCTGCTTGATGCCCTTGGCCTGCGCGCGCCTGGCCACGAGCTCTCCAACGAGTGCACAGGCCTCGGTCTTCTTCTTGCCTTTCACCGCGTCGCGGATCTCCGGATCGCGCGTTGACGCGGCGATGATCGTCGCGCCCCTTGTGTCATCGACGATCTGGGCGTAGATGTGATTCAGGCTGCGATAGACCGACAGGCGCGGCCGATCCGGCAGCCCACCCATCCGCCTGCGAATACGCAGGTGGCGGCGCTGCCGCAGGATGTTGCGGTCCGCTCTCTTTAACATGTTAGGCTTTCGCTCCGCCCACGGTCCGGCCGGCCTTGCCCGGCTTCAGCTTGATGCGCTCCCCCGCGTACCTGATGCCCTTGCCTTTGTAGGGATCCGGTTCGCGGATGGCCCTGATGCGCGCGGCGACCTGGCCGACGAGCTCCTTGTCGATGCCGCTCACAACGATGCGGTTCACCTGCGGAACCTCGAACTGGATGCCGTCTGGGGGCGGCACCTCAACCGGATGCGTGTATCCTACCTGCAGCGCCAGCGCGTTGCCCTGCTTGGCGGCGCGGTAACCGACGCCCTGAATCTCGAGCTCCTTTTTGAACCCCTCGGTCACACCCTTGACCATGTTCGCCAGCAGGGCTCGGGTCAAACCGTGCAGGGCTCGGTGATGCTCGAGATCGGTGGGCCGGTGCACGGTAAGCGTGCTGTCTGACACTTGCACGCTGATGTCGGCATGCACGTCACGGGTCAGACGGCCCTTTGGGCCTTTGACCTCCACCGTTCGACCGTTAACCTTGATCTCGACGCCCTTCGGAATTTCGATGGGCGCCTTACCAACCCGAGACATCGGTACCTCCAAACTGCGGTCGTAGGTCGTAGGTCGTAGGTCGTAGGTGAGGAAATGCAGTCTCCACGACCCACGACCTACGACCCATGACCGCCTTTACCATACGTAGCATATGACTTCTCCCCCAATTCCAATCCGGCGGGCGTGCTTGTCGGTCATCACGCCTCTGGACGTGGTCAGGATGGCGACGCCCAGTCCGCCCCGCACCCGAGGGATCTCCGCGCGCTGCGCATACATCCGCAGACCGGGCTTGCTAACCCGCCGGATACCCGACAGCACCGATTCCTTGCGAGGTCCGTACTTGAGCGTGATTCGCAGGACGCCCTGCGGCCCTCGCTCGACGCGATGAAAGTCGCCGATGAAGCCTTCGTCCTTCAGAATCTTGGCAATCTCCGCCTTGAGCCTGCTGGCCGGCACATCAACATGGTCGTGCTTGGCTGAATTCGCGTTGCGAATTCGTGTCAGCATATCTGCAATTGGATCTGTGATAACACCCACTTCGAAAACCTCCTCGAACTTCGGTCTCCGGTCGTGGGTCGTAGGTCGTAGCCACTGCAAGCGCCTTTCCTACGACCTACTACCTACGACCTATGACCGCCATTTTGTGTCACCAGCTTGCTTTCATGAGTCCGGGAATCTCGCCCTTATGCGCCAGCTGCCGCAGACAAATCCGGCAGAGCCCGAACTTGCGAAACACTGCGCGGGGACGCCCGCAGCGCAGGCAGCGCGTGTACGCGCGCACCTTGAACTTAGGCTTTTCTTTCCACTTGTTGAGCAGCGCCTTTTTGGCCACCGTTCCCCTCCTTGGCCACTTTGGCTACCTTGGCCGTCCTGGCTGCCCGGTCATCCGGGCCTACGTCGCTTGCTCCAGTCAGCGGCAACCCCATGAGTTTCAGCAGCTCCCTGGCTTCCTCGTCAGTCTTGGCGGTCGTGACCAGTGTAATGTCCATCCCGCGGATCTTTTCGATCTTGTCGTACTCGATCTCCGGGAAGATCAGCTGCTCGCGCAGGCCGATGTTCAGATTCCCGCGTCCGTCAAATTGCCGCTCGGAGATTCCCTTGAAGTCTTTGATGCGTGGCAGGGAGATGCTGAACAGCTTGTCGACAAACTCGAACATGCGGTTTCCGCGAAGCGTCACCTTGGCGCCAATCGGGATGCCCTTCCGCAGCTTGAAGGCCGCGATCGATTTCCGGGCGCGCGTAATCATGGGACGCTGGCCGGCGATCACCGCCAGCTCTTCGACGGCCTTGTCGACAAACCGCGAGTCCTGGGTCGCGTCTCCAACCCGCACGTTAATGACGGCCTTCTCGAGCCGCGGGACTTCCATGACGTTCTTGTAGCTAAAGCGTTCGCGGAGTTTCGGAAGGATATCGTTTCGATATCGCTCCCTCAGCCGCACCGGCGTTTTTACAACCTCCGGGGCCGCCTGCGGCGTTTTCACGCTCTCCGGTCCTGCTTGGGGCGTTTTTACGGCCTCAGGTCCTGCTTTCGCGCTTCCGCGCTTCCGCTTTTCCGTCATTTTTCGAATTGCTCCCCACACTGCTTGCAGACTCGAACTTTTGTCCCGTCGCCCAGGTAGCCATGGCCGACCCGCGTGAGCTTGCCGCACTTGGGACAGACCAGCATGACGCGACCGCTGAACACCGCCCCTTCCTTCTCGACGATGCCGCCCTGCGGTAGTTTCTGCGTGGGCTTGCTGTGACGTTTGAGGATGTTCACACCCTCAACGATGACCTTCCCATCCTTGGTCAACACCTGGAGCACCTTGCCGCGCTTGCCGCGGTGCTTGCCGTTGATGATTTCCACCGTGTCGCCCTTTTTTACATGAACTTTTTGTCTACCGATTGCGACTGCCATGCTCTCTCCAATCCCGGGAACGCGGGAACACGGGAACGCGAAACTGCAATATTTCGCATCCAGTTCTTCCGCGTTCCCACGTTCCCGCGTTCCCCTATTCCCGTCATTACAGAACTTCCGGGGCCAATGAGATGATCTTCATGAACTGCTTGTCCCTGAGCTCCCGGGCGACCGGACCAAAGATGCGCGTGCCCTTGGGATTCTGCGCATCGCTCAGGATCACGGCGGCATTATCGTCGAAGCGGATGTATGAGCCATCCGCACGGCGCAGCGGCTGCGCCGTGCGGACGATCACCGCCCGCACGACTTCGCCCTTCTTGACCGGGCTGTTAGGGATCGCCTGCTTTACCGATGCGACGATGATGTCGCCGATTGAGGCATAGCGCCGTCTGCTGCCGCCCATCACACGGATGGTCATCAGCTGCCTCGCGCCTGTGTTGTCGGCTACCTTCAGTCGAGTGTAGTTCTGAATCATTTCGCTTTCTCCAGCACCTGTAGAACGCGCCACCGCTTGTCCTTGCTCAGCGGCCGCGTCTCGGCAATCAGCACTTTGTCGCCCGCGTGCGCCTCGCTACGCTCGTCGTGAGCCTTGAACTTCTTCACTTTTCTCAGGGTCTTGCCGTACAACGGATGCCGTGAGGTGGTTTCCACCTTCACCACCACGGTCTTCTGCATCTTGTCGCTGACGACGAGACCGACGCGTGTCTTGCGTCTCGCTCTGTCTAACGTTTCCGTCGCGCTCACACTCTCACGCCCTTCTCAGCCAGCGCCATCTTGAGACGCGCCACATCGCGGCGGGCCTGCATGATCTTAGCCGGGTTCGGAGTCTGCCCCGTGATCCGCGCACGCAGGAAGAACAACTCCTGTTGCGTGTCTTCGAGTTTCTTCATCAACTCATCGGGCGTCATTTCGCGGAGCTCCGAGGACTCCATGGCTAGACCGTCGCCTCCTCGCGCTTCGCGAACTTGGTCTTGATGGGCAGCTTGTGCGACGCCAGGGTCATCGCTTCCCGGGCATTCGCCTCATCGATCCCGGCCAGCTCGAACATGATCCGGCCGGGATGCACTACCGCCACCCAGAACTCCGGGTTCCCTTTTCCGCTCCCCATACGGGTCTCGGCGGGCTTCTTCGTCACCGGTTTGTCAGGAAAAATCCGGATCCACAGCTTCCCGCCGCGCTTGATGTAGTGCATGATTGCCCGCCGGGCCGCTTCGATCTGCGCGCTTGTGATCCACGCCGGCTCCAGGGCCTGGAGCCCGTACTCACCGAACGCGATCGAGGAGCCTGCCAGAGGGCGGCCCTTCATCCTACCTCGATGCGCCTTGCGAAACTTGGTGCGCTTAGGCATCAACATTGGAATCTCTCCTGGTCACAACCGGACGGGGGGCCTTTGTCGGGATGACGACGGGACCATCGCCCCCACCGGTGACCGGTTCAGTCGCCAGGTGCCGCTCTAACGGGCGCGGCCGGCGGGTCTCCAGTTCCTGGCGCCGTTCCGGCAGAATCTCGCCCCGGTAAATCCAGACCTTCACGCCGATCCGTCCGTAGGTCGTCAGCGACTCTGCCACTCCGAAGTCGATGTCTGCGCGCAGTGTATGAAGCGGCACGCGGCCCTCGCGATACCATTCGTAGCGCGCGATCTCGGAGCCGCCGAGACGGCCGCTGGCGGAGATACGAATCCCCTTGGCTCCCGAGCGAAGCGAACGCTGGACGGCCTGCTTCATCGCTCGACGGTACGCCACGCGCCGCTCCAGTTGCTGAGCGACGTTCTCAGCGACCAGGATGGCCTCGAGCTCGGGCCGCCGGATCTCCTGCACGTTCAGCTGGACCTGCTTGCCGGTCGTCTCGTCGAGCTCTTTCTTCAACGCATCAATCCCCGTGCCGCCGCGGCCGATGATGATCCCGGGGCGCGCCGCGTGGATGACGACGCGCACGCGGGGCTTCTCACCGACGCCCGACTGGCTCCCGAACCGCTCGATCTCGACGCGTGAGATGCCTGCGCGGTAGAGCTTTTTCTTGATGTGGGTGCGGATCTTAATGTCTTCCAGGATCAGCGGCGCCATCTTCTTGCTGTACCAGCGCGACTCCCAGTCGCGGATGATCCCGACCCGAAACCCAATGGGATGAATCTTTTGGCCCACTACGCTACCCCCAGACTCAGACTGCACAGTCTCATCATTTGCCTCGGTCCGCGACAATGACGGTTACGTGGCTGCTGCGCTTTGTCAGAATGTCGGCCCGGCCTCGGGCGCGGGGCGTCATCCGTTTCATCGAAGGTCCCTTGTCCACGTACGCTCGCGCGACCACAAGTTCGTCCCGGTCCAGTTCGAGATTGTTCTCAGCGTTGGCGACCGCAGAGTTCAAGACTTTCTCAAGCACTCGCGCGGCGCGCGACGGCGTGAACTTCAACATCGCCTGCGCCTCGCTCACCCGCTGGCCTCGGATCATCTGCGCGACCCGCCGGACCTTCAGGGGGGACATCTTGACGTATCTGGCAACTGCTCTCGCTTCCACTGAGTCCTCTCGCTACGATCCCGGGGCCGGTGGGGTCGCGGTGGTCGGCGCAGGAGTCCCCGCCGGTGTGACGCCGGTGGTGCGCTCGGCGGCGGCGGCGGCTGCTGCTGCCGCACCCGCCACGCCGTGACCTTTGAAGATGCGGGTGGGCGCGAACTCACCGAGCTTGTGTCCGACCATCTGCTCGGACACGTAGATCGGCACGTGCTTGCGTCCATCGTAGACGGCGATGGTGTGGCCGACCATGTCAGGCACGATCGTCGAGCGGCGCGACCAGGTCTTGATGACCCTCTTCTCGCGGCCGCGATTCAACTCGCGAATCTTCTTCGCGAGATGCTCGTCGACAAACGGCCCCTTCCTTGTTGATCGTCCCATCTGTTTGCTCCCTGAACTCCGCTCGCGCTTCCGCGTTTCCGCGCTTCCGCGCTACCGTTATTTCCTCCGTTTAATGATGTACTGATCGCTCGGCTTGGCCTTGCGTGTTTTATAGCCCAGCGTCGGCTGCCCCCATGGGGTGACCGGACCTGGCATGCCGATCGGCGAGCGCCCCTCACCGCCGCCGTGCGGGTGGCTGGCGGGATCCATCGCGACTCCACGCACTGTGGGTTTCCGTCCGCGCCAGCGCGTCCGTCCGGCTTTGCCTCCGGAAACTGCGTCGTGCTCGAGATTGCTCACCTGTCCGATCGTGGCCTTGCAGTCGAGCCTGACAAGCCGCACCTCACCTGAGGGCAGGCGAAGGTGCGCAAACTCACCCTCCTTGGCCATCACCTGTGCCGCTCCGCCGGCGGCGCGGACCATCTGACCGCCGCGCCTGGGGGACAGCTCGATGTTATGAATCATGGTGCCGATCGGCACCTGGCGTAGGGGGATGGCGTTCCCAGGCTTGATCTCCGCATCAGGACCGGACTGAACTGTGTCGCCGACGCTGAGCCCAACAGGCGCCAGGATATAGCGCTTCTCACCGTCTTTATATTGAAGGAGTGCAATGCGCGCCGACCGATTCGGGTCGTATTCGAGCGCGGCGACCTTAGCCACAACCCCATCCTTGTCGCGTTTGAAGTCGATGAGCCGGTACATCCGCTTGCTCCCGCCGCCGATATGACGCGCGGTTACCCTCCCTTGCGCGTTCCGACCCCCGGTCTTGCGCATCGGCACAATCAGCCCACGCTCCGGCTCCTTCTTGGCCAGATCCTCAAAGGTGGTGACGGTCATGAACCGCCGTCCCGCCGATGTTGGTTTGAACTTCTTGAGTCCCACGCTATTCAGCCTCCGGACTAAGTCAGGTTCTCCAGGTCGATCTTCTGCCCAGACGCGAGCGTGACGATCGCCTTGCGGTACCCGGCCGCAACGTAGCGGTGCTGGCCGCGGCGCTTCATACGGCCGTGAATCTTCACCGTGTTCACCTTGGTCACCGTGACGTTGAACAGTTCCTCGACGGCCTTCTTGATGTCGAGCTTATTGACGCCATCGGCGACCTCGAACGTGTACTTGCCGATCTCTGTTCCCCGGGTCGTCTTTTCGGTCAGGACCGGACGCCGGATGATATGACGTGTATCAATCATCCCAAGGCCTCCGTCACGGCTTCCAACGCGGGGCGAGTCAACACCAGGTATTTGGCGGTCAGCAGATCGTGCACGTTGAGGCGCTGCGCGGGGGCAACCTTCACCCCGTCGAGATTGGCTGCCGCCCGCGACAACGTCGCATCGCTGCCGGCCGTTACGATCAGAGCCTTCCCGTCGACGTTGATGCGGTCCAGCATCTCTGCCACAGTGCGCGTCTTTGGAGTATCGAGCTCGGGCGACTCGATGACAACGATCCGGCCGGCGGCCGCCATGGCCGACAGCGCCGAGCGCAGCGCGAGCCGGCGCACCTTCTTCGGCGTGTCGTGTGCATGATCGCGGGGCCTCGGTCCGAACGTGATACCGCCCCCCACAAAAATAGGCGCTTTAATGCTCCCGTGTCGCGCGCGCCCTGTCCCCTTCTGACGATAGATTTTCCGCGTGCTGCCTGACACTTCGCCCCGCGTCTTCGTGGCATGTGTGCCTGCGCGCCGACCGGCCAGCTGCGCGATTAGCACTTCATGGAGCACGGCGCGGTGAGGCTTAATCCCGAACACTTTGTCAGGCAGGTCGACTTTGCCGGCCTCCTTGCCCTTTGCGTCAAACAGTTGAGCCGTGGGCATCACCGTCACTTCGCCTTCTTCGCCTGTTGCTTGCGGACGACGACCAGGCTCCCCGTTGGCCCGGGGATTGCACCCCTGAGCATCAGCAGATTCCGCTCCGCGTCGATGCGCACGACCTTGAGGCCGCGCACCGTCACGCGTTCGCCCCCGAAGCGGCCGGGCATGCGCTTTCCGGGCCACACACGAGCGACGTCAGAGATTCCGATCGAGCCCACGGCGCGGTGCATGAGAGACACACCGTGCGTGTCGCGCTGTCCCTTGAAGTTGTGCCGTTTCATCGCGCCGGAGAAGCCCTTGCCCTTCGTCGTTCCGGTGACGTCGACGACGTCGCCACCCCCGAACGTATCCACCTTGATTTCCTGACCGACCGTGAAGTTCTCACCAGACGTTGCGCGAAACTCGCGGAGCACTTTACGCGGGGCCGTCTTTGCCTTAGCAAAGACCCCCTTCATCGGCTTGTTGACTTTTCGCTCGGCAACCGGTTCGAAGCCGACCTGTACGGCGGCATACCCGTCGCGTTCAGGCGTGCGCACATTGGTGACGACGCACGGGCCGGCCTCAATGACGGTAACGGACACGATGTTGCCCCCATCATCAAAGATTTGAGTCATCCCAACTTTTCGCCCAACGATCGCTGCCATTGTTGTCCCCAACCCCTCACCCATGGGTGAGGGGTCAATTCAAAGTTTGATTTCGATATCTACTCCCGCCGGCAGATCCAGATGACTGAGTGCATCCACCGTTTTCTGCGTGGGCTCGAGGATGTCGATTAACCGCTTGTGTGTTCGCAGCTCAAAGTGCTCCATGGACTCCTTGTCGATGTGCGGTGAACGGATCACGCAAAACAGATTACGATCGGTCGGCAGCGGCACCGGTCCTGATACTCGGGCGCCGGTGCGCCGCACCGTCTCGACGATCCGCTCGGCCGATTGGTCGAGGGCCTTGTGATCAAAGGCTCTGAGCTTGATGCGGATGCGTTGAGCCATGACTACTCAGTCACCTTCGTGACGACGCCGGCGCCGACGGTGCGCCCGCCTTCCCGGATCGCAAACCGCAGCCCCTCTTCCAGCGCCACCGGCGTGATCAGCGCCACATCCATGTTCACGTTGTCC
>JAHZOA010000029.1 GCA_020028455.1 Armatimonadota bacterium
GTTCGAGCTCGTCCATTGAGACGGGGCGCTTCCCGGCCGCGCGCACGAGACCCTGTAGGATCTTGTCGCGCAGGAACGGCTCACGCCGTCCGTCACGCTTGACGACCATCACGGGCGCGTGGTCCATCCGCTCGTAGGTCGTGAACCGGCGGCTGCACTTCTCGCACTCCCGCCGCCTCCGGATGGAAGCGCCGTCGTCAACAGGACGAGAATCCAGGACCTTTGTCTCTTCGTGCGAGCAGTAGGGGCACTTCATGCGCTTGGGGCTGCCCTCAGCAGTCCTACCACATTTAGGGCAAAACCGATTCTAGTCCTCAATATCTTGTGTGTCAATCACCAAATTTGCCTCGTTTCAGACGCGAAAAGGCCTCACAGGGAGCCGGTCGCATTCGTGGGCGCCCCTCTGTCGGGACCCGCTTCAGGACTGGCGGGAACCGGAGGCCACGGGCTCGCGGGCGAGAATCCAGGCACACATCCAGAGGAAGGGCAGAGTGTACAACGCCGTTGAGATGACCGCCAGAGCCAGGTGCTCGGGTCGCCATTCGCCCAGCAGCAGTCCTCGTAGAGCGAAGACGGCGTTGAGGCCGGGGATGAGGTAGGTCCACCACGAGCGGGCCCATCCCTCGAGGAACTGAGCAGCCATGGCAGGCAGAGTGAAGAGGAGATACACGGGAGTGAAGTACTGCTGTGCCTCCCGGACCCCCCTGGCAGCGAGGCTCAGCGCCAGCTCGAGGGCGCTCAGGAAGCCTACCAGCGCCAGGGCCACGAGCAGGAGCAGTCCGGCAGCGCCGGGGGAGATCGTGATGGAGGCCTTTTCCAGCTCGGCTAGTCGCATGGCGGCCCCCAGGCGGAGAGTGAGCAAGGTCACCACGATCACTACGAGCACCGCCATGAGGCTAGCCATCGAGATGGCAAGAAACTTGCCGGCCGCCAACGCCCATCGAGGAGGCGGTGTCACTAGCAGCGCCTCAAGGGTCCGGCGTTCCCTTTCGCCGGCGCCAATATCCAGGGCGGCGTACTGACCCCCAAGCACGGCCCAGACCGCGATAAAGAACGGTAGGAGACCCGCCATCAGCAGTCCGCCGAGGCGGGTCCTGCTCGCCACATCGCGTTCGATGAGGTCGATCGGGGCGAGATCCCGTCGTGTCAACCCGCGCCGTTCCAGCCGTCGTTCGGTGACCTCGATGCTGTAGGTTGCGATTAGCCGCGCCAGGCGCTCTCTCGCGACACGGGAGGCCAGATCACTCTCGTCATACATCACGGTCACGGACGCCTTGCCGTCCGCGAGCGTCTCCAGGAAACCCCGGGGGATGATCAGCACGGCCTCCACCTCCCGGTTCTGGACCGCCCGCGCCGGATCGTTGACGTCGACCACGCGAATCCACTCCCGGCGAAGCCCAAGCGCGATCAAACCCCGCGCGTTCTCTGCACCGATCACAGTGATCACTGCTGGGCGGTCTTCAAGTTCCGCTGCCTGCCGGTCGGCGAGATAGGGAATGCCGAGGGTGGCGACCGGCATCATCAGCACCGGCAGGATCAGCGCGACGACGATCGTCCGCCGATCACGCAGCGCCTCAATGAGCTCCTTACGGAAGACCGCCAACCAGGCCCCCACGATTTACGGGCGCACCAGCGTGACCTCGATGGGGATGGCGCTCACGATAAAAATCACAAGCAGCACGATGGCAAGCGCTACTCGCGACGGATGGATGGGCGAGACATCATCCATCGGTCCCGGGTGTTCGCGGCGCAGCACAAGCATGACCGCCGCTAGCAGTGCCGCCATCACCCAGTACCGGAGTACTAGCGCGGCGGCCACGCCTGTCCAGGACACGATCCGATGTACTCGTCCGCCGGCCAACGCGCGAATCGCATGGCCTCCGTCAAGCATGCTCACCGGCAGCAGGTTGATGCTGGTCACGAGCAAACCGACCCATCCGGCGGAAAGAATCGGGTGCGAGAATAGTAGCGCGTCCTCCGGGATGTCCAGCAGCAGAGCGGCGAGCCATCGAATAAGCAGCGGGTCGGGAAGACCAAGGAATGCTTCTCCTCTGATCGCGTCTGGAGACAATGCGAACGATTTCGTGAGACCGACAATCACAACGATCACGGCCACCACAAAGCCGGCGATCGGGCCCGAGGCGCCGAGGTCCATCAATGAATTCCGGTTAGGGGCAGGCGTGCGAGTGATGATGACGGCTCCCATGGTGCCAAACGGGAACGGCGGAGGCATTGGGATAAAGTATGGAAGGCTCGCGTCGATGCCCCGCACGACCGAGACCACTTTGTGCGCGGCTTCGTGCGTTCCTAAGATCAACATCAGGGACAGAGAGAACGCGAGCGCGCCGCCCCATGCGCTCGATAGGTAGCCCCGCTCGGCGAGCCAGGCGGCTTGAGAGTACCCTGCCACGCTGGTCGTGACGAGCGTCAGCGCGAACATTGCCGCGTTGATTTCCCAGCGCCACCCTCGGGCCGCGGGGCGCGGGACGAACCTGATCAGCTCTTTGCCGTCCCGCCGGCGCAGCAGTGGGAGATACCCGAGGGGTTCCAGCCGCTGCCGCAGCTGCAAGAATCGTTGCTGCGAGTCTGGTGCGACCTGCACGACGAACGCCGGCCGTCCGTCATCAAACCAGAGATCGACTACCGGAAAGTACTCGTTGACGATCTCACGAAATTCTTCCAAACGCCACGTCAGCTCAAGACCCACAGTACTCCTTAGGGTAGAGGCAAAGCGTGAAAAGGAAAAGGGGCGTCACAACGCCCCCTTTCCATATCATTACTCGTTCCCGTCCTTTAGCGTTTGCGCAGAAACGCGGGGATGTCGAGATCGTTGATGAGCGCCTTCACCCCATCCTCGATCGAGTCCCCGGTCTCGAGTGGCTGATCGTCGCGTTTCTTTGCCGCATCGAATCCTGTGGCAATGACGGTGATCCGCACTTCTCCGTCGATCTTGTCGTCGATCACCGCGCCAAAGATGATGTTTGCTTCGGGATCGGCGGCCTCCTTGACGATCTGCGCTGCTTCGCTGACCTCCACCAGCCCCAGGTCCAGGCCGCCGGTGATATTGATGAGCACACCGCGCGCACCCTCCATCGATGTCTCGAGCAAGGGGCTGCTAATGGCGGCCTGCGCCGCTCGTGTTGCGCGGTCTTCGCCGGTTGCGACACCGATGCCGATGAGCGCCGACCCGGCCTCATGCATCACCGTTCGCACGTCGGCAAAGTCCAGGTTGATGAGCCCCGGCACGGTAATGAGATCCGCGATGCCCTGCACGCCCTGTCGCAACACATCGTCCGCGACGCGAAACGATTCGATCACCGTGGACGCCCGATCAATGATCTCCAGCAACCGGTCGTTCGGAATGGTGATCAGCGTGTTGACCTTCTGTTTGAGGTTGCGCACGCCTTCGTCCGCCGACGTCGCCCGCCTCTTACCCTCAAACGAGAAGGGCTTGGTGACCACGCCAATGGTGAGCGAACCAAGCTCCCGGCCGATCTGCGCGATGATGGGCGCGCCGCCGGTGCCTGTGCCGCCGCCCATGCCGGCTGTGACGAAAACCATGTCCGCGCCTTCGAGCGCTTCGAACAGATCGTCCTTACTCTCTTCCGCGGCCTGCCGGCCCACTTCCGGATCGCCGCCGGCCCCCAGGCCTTTGGTGATCTTGCCCCCGATGTGTAGCTTCTTATCGGCGTTGCTCATCGCCAACGCCTGCGCGTCGGTGTTGATGGAGATAAATTCAACCCCGCGCAACCCGGCACTGATCATGCGGTTCACGGCATTGCTGCCGCCGCCTCCGACTCCCACGACTTTGATCGCCGCGTATCTTCGTAGATCGCGATCAATATGCGCCATCCTTCTCCCCCTCGTCCGCTCCGTCGTCGCTACGTTTCAGCTCTAGGAATGATGTATGAGTGTTCGCGTTGCCGCTATGTGCCCACCATTTCGCGTATCCATCCGCGCATCCGGCCGAAGATGCCGTGGCCATTCGTTGTGCGAACGGCCTTTGCGCCCCCGTGCCGCACGCCGTGTAGGACGAGTCCCACACCTGTCGAGAAGATCGGGCTGCGCACCGCATCCACAAGGCCACCCAGGTGATCGGGCATCCCCACGCGCGCGGGCAGCTCGAGCTTCTCACTCACGAACTTGGCGATCCCCCGCAGCAACGCCGTCCCACCGGTCAACACGATGCCCGCGGGCACGACGTGCCCGAATCCGCTGCGCCGGATTTGCAAACGCATCAAGCTGCAGATCTCTTGAAGGCGTGGCTCGATGATCTCGCAGAGCACACGCCGCGGCAGGACGCGCGGCTCGCGGTCGCCGACGTTAAAGACCTCGATCATCTCGCCTTCACTCGCGTCCTGCACCGAGGCGGCGCCATAACGAATCTTCAGCTTCTCCGCCTCGGCCACCGGCGTGCGCAATCCCACGGCTACATCAGCGGTCAGGTGGTGCCCTCCCACCGGTAAGATCGCCGTGTGACACAAGCCACCGCCAACAAACACGCCGAGACTTGTCGTGCCGCCGCCGATGTCCGCCAGCACAACGCCCAGTTCTCTCTCCGCCGAGGTCAGCACCGCTTCCGCGGACGCGAGCGGCTCGAGCGCGATCTCCTCGACTTCGAGTCCGGCGCGCTGCACGCACTTGAGAAGGTTGGCGAGGACGGTCGACGTCCCGGTCACGATTTGCGCCTCAACCTCGAGGCGCGCGCCGTACATCCCCACCGGATTCCGCACGCCGTCGTGGCCGTCGACGACGAACCCACGCGGCAGTAGGTGTACGATCTCCCTGTCACTTGCCGGCAACGCCGCCATCCGGGCCGCATCGATCACGCGCTCCACGTCCGAGGGACTGATCTCGTGATCGCCGCGGCTGATCGCGATGATCCCGCGAGAGTTGGTCGAGCTGATGTGCTCTCCCGAAATTCCCACATAGAGGCCGCGGATCTCCTCACCAGACATGCGCTCCGCGCGCTCGACCGCGTCTTCAATCGCATTCGTCGTCGCTTCAATGTCGATGACAACGCCTTTACGAATGCCTGAGGACGGGACACTGCCCACGCCCGCGATGTGCACTTCCCCATCGTCCACCTCGCCGACGACGGCGCAGACCTTGGTGGTCCCGATATCCAGCCCGGTGATGTGCTCCTTACGCGGCATCCCGCTATCCCGGTAGCCGGGTAGCCGGGTAGCCTAAAGACCACATTTGTTTGGCCACCTGGCTACCTGGATGGCTGGCTACCAACATGTTGTACCTTTGCATAAGAAAAGCCCCATATCTTGGGCCAGGATTCCACAGTTAGGGTTCGTCTCCTTCTGGACTGGTCGGGGCGGCCGGCCTCAACACGACGTTGTCGAGGAAGCGCAAGTCCACATACTGGACCGAGATTCTCTGCTTACCCAATGCAGAGATCACCTGGGGGAACATCGCCGCACGCTCACCAAGTCCTCGCATCGGGCCCAGGAGCACCAGCAGCCCACCTTCAGCGACGAACGAGAACTCACCCGCCGAGTCCATCCGGATTTCTACCAGGCCGCGTGTGGCTTCCGCTGGCAGCAGCTCAAGCACACGCAGTGTCTGGCCGATCTCCGGCACCGGGACGTCGTCCCCTACTCTCACCCAAGGGAGTGCCAGATCTTCGACCCGGAGCAGCGGCAGGTTGCCCCGGTCACCGCGTTTCTCCAGCAGTACTCCTGACGCATCTACGAGCAGGAACACGTTGCGATAAGGGATGGCCGCCGTGGCGCGGCGTTCCGTCACGTCAATCTCGACGCGCCCGGAGGGGTGCGCGACGACAAGCGCCTTCGCGATCTTTGGGTGACGCGCGACACGTGTGGCGACTTCGGCGGCCTGGACAGTAAATCGTGGAGCACCGATACGTACGCCGGATCTAGCGACGATTTCATGTGCGGAGACCTGGCGGACACCGTCCACGACGATTTCAGTGACGGCAAAGAATGACGAGAGAGGTAACGCCGCAGCGGCTAACAGCACGGCCATGATGGTAACAAACCGGAGCAACGACTCGACGCGGGAAGCTAGGGACGCAGCCTCAGGTGGGGATGGCGAGGCCGGGAGCGAACCGGCGGCGGTGGATGCGTGCATAAGAGTGCGACGAAAGGGCGACGGCTAGCGCGTAGTTTGTGCGAACTCTCCCAGGAGCTTGATTTCTGGTTCCAGCCTCACTCTGAACTTCTCCGCGACCAGCCCTGATACCTTGTGCATCAGGCCGACCACGTCGGCCGCCTTCGCCTCTCCTACGTTGACAATGTAGTTGGCGTGAATCTCAGAGACCCGAGCATCGCCGACCACCAGTCCTTTGGCTCCAACCACGTCGATGAGGCGGCCGGCATGATCCCCAGGCGGATTGCGGAACACACAGCCGGAACTCGGCGGGCCGATTGGCTGCGTGTCACTGCGGTGCTTGAGCCACTCGTCGGTGCGCGCGCGAACGGTCACAGGATCACTTTGGGTGAGTTCCATTGTGGCCTCGAGCAACACGGCTCGGCGTTGCTGCAGCACAGTCGTGCGATAAGCGAAACCGAGCTCCGAGGGGCCGAGCACCTGCTCTCCTTCGGGGACCAGCACCCGGACCTCGCGGAGGACTTCCGACATCGCATGCCCGTGCGCTCCTGCATTCATCACGACCGCGCCGCCAAGCGACGCGGGGATCCCCGCGGCAAACTCCAGACCGGAGAGACCTTTGGTGGCTGCGGTGCGCGCGAGATGTGGAAGGCCGGTGCCGGCCTCGGCAACCAGACGCGTGTCCTTGAACGTGAACCGGTCGAGCCCCTTACCGATCTTGACGACGACACCACGAATGCCGCCGTCGGCGATGAGGACGTTGCTACCCTGCCCGATGATCTCGAATGGAATGCGGTGCTTGAACAGCCAGTCGGCGATCTTCCGCAGCTCATCCGCGGATCGCGGAAGGACGAGGACGTCTGCGGGGCCGCCGATGCGGAATGAGACATGCCGCCTGAGTGGTTCATTCTCTCTGACTTCGCGGCATAGAGTCTTGAGCTCGGCGGCAACCGCCGCGACGTCATTCACGCGGGACAGCAGCAGTGCGTTCGCGCAGGGCGGCAACCAGGTCGTCCGCGATTCGCCAGATATCCCCCGCACCCAGCGTGATCACCAGATCTCCGCTGCGCAGGTTCGGCAGCAGCGTCTGCACCAGCTCATTCTTTTCTCTTAAGTACTGAACCTGACGGTTGGGGCGTACGACATCGACGATGAGGTCCGCGGTCACTCCGGGAATCGGCTGCTCGTCGGCCGGATAGATGTCCGTAATGATGAGGTCGGTGGCATCTTTGAATGCCTGTGAGTACTGCCGGAATGTCGTCTTCGTGCGCGAGAACCGGTGAGGCTGAAAGATCGCGATCACGCGTCGCTTGGGCCAGGACTCCCGCGCAGCGCGCAGCACGGAAGACACTTTTACGGGGTTATGTGCGTAGTCATCGACGACCATAATACCGTCCACCTCGCCGCGCACCGAGAACCGCCGGCTGACTCCTCCGAACGTCTCGAGCGCGCTGGCGATGGCCGTAAACGCCAGTCCCACCTCGATTCCCACCGCCGTGGCCGCCAGGGCGTTGCGCACGTTATACCGACCCGGGACATTGAGCTGCACTTTGCCGAGGGCGCGGCCCTGCCGGCGGAACGTGCAGACCGTGCGGCGACCTTCCATCGTATGAATGGTAGCCGTATAGTCGGTCCCATTGCTCAGTCCGTAAGAGATCACGCGGGCCCGCACCGCCGGCACGAGCTCCCGCACGTGCCGGGCGTCGGTACACATGACCACGAAGCCTTCTGGGGAGATCAGCGCGAGGAAGCCGGCAAAGGTGGTCATGAGTTGCGGTAACGTCTTGTAGTAGTCACGGTGGTCGGTGATGTCCAGACTGGTGACCACGGCAGCGGCCGGTCGGACGTACACGTGCGAGCCGTCCGATTCGTCGACTTCCGCCACGACGTATTTGCCGCTGCCGACACGCACGTTTCCCGCGAGCGTCTCGACATCGGCTCCGATGAGCGCAGTGGGGTCAAGACCTCCAACAGTCAGTACGTGTGCCGTCATCGCGGACGTCGTGGTTTTTCCATGCGTCCCGACGACCGCGATCCCGAACCCCTCCGCGAGAATCTGGCCTAGCACCTGCGCTCGGTGCAGGACGGGGATGTCCCTCGCGTGTGCGGCCACAATTTCGACATTGAGATCGGGAACGGCGCGCGAGGCCACCACTACGTCGGCCTCGGCGACATGACGGGTGTCATGACCGATGACGATCGTTGCGCCCTTAGCCTGGAGGCGTTCGGTGATCGGAGTGCGCCGGAGATCCGAGCCACTGACGCGATATCCCCTCGCCAGCAACACGTGCGCGACGGCGCTCATTCCTGCGCCGCCGATGCCCACAAAATGAACCCGCGCATCTTTCCCGATCACGGTGTACCCTCAAGCCCTCGCTACTCGCAGCACGATCTCGGCTACGTCATGAGCCGCACGAGGCCGGCCGAGCCGCCTACTCGCGTCCGCCATCGCAGTACGGCGCGACGGATCGCGAAGTTCCATCAGTGTATCGCGAAGCCGGCTTCCATTTACATTCCGGTGCAACATCACCACAGCCGCCCCTGCGGCCTCCAGGATTCTGGCATTGGCCTCCTGCTCGCCGGCAACCGCAAACGGGTACGGGATGGCAATCACCGGCAATCCGTGCGCTGTGATCTCAGCGAGCGTGCCGGCACCCGCGCGACTGATGACAACGTCCGCGCAGGCGTAAGCATCGCCGATATCTTCAATATATGGCATCACGACGTAGGTGGGCATAGGGCCGGCCGTACGGATTCGTTCGCGCACCCACTCGTCATGATCTGGTCCGGTTTGATGCAGTAGTTGTACCCTCGATTCTCTCGGGAGCAGACCTGCCATCTCAACCACGGCCTCGTTCAGCGCGCGCGCACCAAGGCTTCCCCCCAGGACGAGCACCGTGAGGACCCCATCACTGAGACCGAAGCGCCGGAGCCCGCCGCTCTTATCCCCACGAAGCGCCTGTTCTCGCACAGGAACACCGGTCACAATCGCTTTGCCTGGAAAGAACCGGACGACGCCCTCGTGCGGAATCGAGACGGCGCGTGCCCATCGTCCGAGCAGCCGGTTTGTTGCTCCCGGAATCGCGTTTTGTTCCTGTACGACAAGCGGAATGCGCAGCAGTCCAGCGGCAACGCCCGCGGCTGTAGACACGTAGCCGCCGGTCGCGAGGATCACATGAGGCCGGAAGCGCAGCAGCAGTCCAACGGCCTGCGCGACTCCGGCGCCGAGCAGCGCGATTGCCGGCAGCCAGCGAAGTGTCGGCCGGCGTGGCCATGAACGCGAGAGCACCGACGCGAATCGGATCCCCGTCTGAGAAACGATCCGTTGCTCCAGGCCGCGCCCACCGATAAAGAGGAAGTCTACGTCCGGCCGAAGGCGGCGCAACGCCTCAGCGACCGCGAATCCCGGATAGACGTGGCCGCCCGTTCCACCCCCGGTGATGACGATGCGCATAACGACCTAGAGGGAAACTGCGGTCGTAGGTCGTGGGTCGTAGGTCGTAGAAAATGCCGTGGCCACGACCAACCCCCTACGACCCATGACCGCCTTTGTTGAAATTGGTGTACTCCGAGATATTGAGAAGAATGCCAACTGCGATCATCGTGAAGATGAGCGAAGATCCACCAAAGCTCAGAAACGGCAGTGGCACTCCGGTGATCGGAAGCATGCCGATTGCCACACCGATGTTGATGACGGCCTGCGACACGATCATGGCGGTGAGACCTGCCGCCAGCAGCCCCGCATACCGAGTGGGCGCCGAGCGGGCGATACGAAACCCACGGTATGCTACCAGACCGAAGAGCAGCAGCACGCTCACCGTTCCGATCAAGCCGAGCTCCTCGCCGAGAATCGAGAAGATAAAATCGGTATGGCGCTCCGGCAAATAGAAGTATTTCTGGCGGCTCCCACCCAGCCCCACACCAAAGAGTCCGCCGGAGCCAAGCGCTAGCAGTGATTGAATAATGTGAAATCCCGCGCCCTGCGGGTCGGCCCATGGATCCAGGAACGCCAGGATACGTCGCCGCCGATATTCTTCTCCCAGTATGGCGCCGGCGAGAAACGGGGCGCTCGCTACTCCCAGACCGAAGAGGTGAGTGAGCCTCGCGCCGCCGACGAACAGCATAGTGATCATCACGAGGCCAACGAGAATGGCGGAACCCATGTCCGGCTGAAGCAAGATGAGCGTAAACATAATGCCGGCGAGCAAGACTGGGGGGAGCACGGCACGCCGGAACGCCTGCGTGCCGGCGGCTCGGACGGTTAGAAACCGCGCCATATACATCACCATCGCGAGTTTCGCCGCCTCGGCCGGCTGGAACGACGCCGGTCCGATGCTGAGCCACCGGCGAGCGCCTCCTGCGACGCGTCCGATCCCGGGCAGAAGCACGAGCGTGAGCATGATGAGGGCCCCGAGGACGATGAGCGGAGTGAGGGAACTGAGCCGCTCATAGTGGATGCGCTGTGCGATCATCGCGGCGGCCGCGCCCAGCAGCACCCAGAGGACCTGCCGTTTGAAAAAGAATGCGCTGTCCCCGAAGCGATCGTGCGCCACGATCGAGCTTGCGCTGTACACCATCACCACACCCAGTCCGGTCAGGGCGATGGTCGGCAGCAACAACCAGAAGTCCGGCGCACGTTTCTTGACCAGGTCCATAGTTTGCTGCGGTGAAAGTCCGTCGAATTGCCCTACTAGATGTTGCCTGCCGCGAGAGAAACCTCCTTCAGTTAAGGTTCAAGGTTTAAGGTATCTATACCTTATACCTTGTCTCCAGGGTATGCACGAGCTCCACGAACCTGTCCCCACGCTGGCGGTAATCGGTGAACTGGTCGAAGCTTTCGCAACCTGGAGACAACAGTACGGCTTCCCCCGGACGCGCGCGAGATGAGGCTTCTTCGACGGCTCGCTCGAGCGTACCCACCTGGTGAACGGGGATGGACATAGGTTCAAGCGCCTGACCAAGATGCGGCGCTGTGGCGCCGATGAGCAAGACGGTCCGGACCGGCGCGCCGGCCAGCGCTTCTCGCATTGGTAGAAAATCCTCTGCCGAAGCTCGCGGGCGCGCGCCTCCAGCGATCAAGGAGAAGGGACGATCCATGCTGGCGATGGCGACGGCCGCGGCAGCGGGGTTCGTAGCCAACGAATCTTCAATGTAGCGAACGCCATTGATCTCTGCCACAACGCGAAATCGGTACGGCAGCCCCTGAAATTCTGACAGCACCTCAGCCATCGCGGGCGCGGACGATCCCGCGAGTGAGGCGGCGAGGCAGGCGGCCAGCGCATTCTCGATCATATGTCTGCCGGGCACCTGAAGCACGGAGCGTGGCACAGATTGCTCCACCTGGTCTCCGGCAATGACCAAACGTCCATCGGAAAGGTAGGCGCCACGTTCAAAACGTTGGGTGCGACTGAAGAGATACGGATGGCGCGCGAACGCAGCCAGCCCAGCAACTCGTTCATCATCGGCGTTGAGCACAGCTCTACCGTCACTGGATTGATGGTCGAGGATCGTCCGTTTGGTCGCAACATAGGCCTCCATCGTTCCATGATCGTCGAGGTGGTGAGGCCTAATGTTGGTGATCACGGCGATGTCAGGGCTATAGGGTAAGCCGACCAGCTGGCGGTTGCTGATCTCCAGCACCAGCCAGGCCTCGGGCGGGATCTCGTCCACGTAGTACAGCATCGGCACGTGGGAGCGGTCGTTTCCCGAGAAGTAGGTTCGGAACCCCGACCTGCGCAGCATCTGATCGATGAGGTAGGCGACTGTGAATTTCCCGTTCGTGCCGGTCACGCCGATAGTGGGACACGGCGAGACTTCGAAAAACAGATGCGTCATCGAGCTGAGCGGCACCCCGCGCTGCTGGGCTTGCCGCACCGGTGCGTTATGAGTGTAGCGGAACCATGACTGCGGGACAAAAATGACGTCTGCGCGCTCAATGCCCTCGAGGTAGCGGTCCTTCCATCGATACGTGATCGGATAGCTTAGGACACGCTGCGCGGCGCCCGCACGCTGATCGGCGCCCAGCCACTGGTGAGTGCGATCGAATGCTGCTGCGAACTCATCCGGCGAGTGCATCTCGTGGGCGGTGATGGTCGTGATCCCGCGTCCGGCCAAAAAGTCCACGACGGCCCCGCCCTCGGTCCCTGCGAACCCGACAATGTGGATGTTCTTCCCGCGCAGCCGGTCGACCGTGTTCTGAACACGAGAACTGTTCATGTTGAAAGGCGGGATAAGGGGATAGGGGGATAAGGGGATAATGTTACAGCAACGGGTTCTACGAGCATCAGACTTGTTATCCCCTTATCCCTTTATCCCATTATCCCGTGGTTCAGAATACAATCGCCATCCCCAAGAGAGCCGCAAAGGCGCCAATCACCCACATGCGCACCACAATTTGCGTTTCCGGCCAGCCGGACAGTTCAAAGTGGTGGTGTAAGGGACTCATCCGAAATATACGCTTGCCTCCTGTGCTCTTGAAATATGCCACTTGCAGGAGCACCGAAGCGGCCTCCGCGACGAACACAAGTCCCACGACGAATAGCGCAAATTCAGTTTTGGTCGCGATGGCCAGCGCTGCCAGCCCCGCGCCAAGCGCATTGCTGCCGACATCTCCCATGAATATCGCGGCAGGGTGAGCGTTGAACCAGAGGAAGCCGACGCACGCGCCTGCGAGCGCGGCCGCCAGTTCCCCCATCTCAGGCCGGCCCAGGCGCAGTGCCATCGCGGCATACGTGCCTGCCGCGATGGCAACGGTTCCACCGGCAAGACCGTCCAGACCGTCGGTTAGGTTCACTGCATTGGAGAAACCCACAATATAGAGGATCGCAAACACGAAATAGAACCAACCGAGTTCAATCTGCCCGGCAAACGGGATCGTCACGTCCGAGCCGAGCTCGGGGCGGCGCATGACGTACAGCGCGATGATTCCCGCAAGTGCAATTTGGACCGCCAACCGCTCCCGGGCACGCAGACCTAGATTCCGCTGTCTGCGAATGGCCAGCAAGTCGTCAACAGCCCCCAGTGCTCCGTACCCAAGGGTGACGAGGAGCACGAGCAGCACTCCCGTTGAGAGGGGGCGCACGGCAACTCCAGCCGCAGCAACAACAGCCGCGAGAATGATCAGGCCGCCCATCGTGGGCGTGCCTGCTTTACCTCTGTGACGTTCGGGCGCTTCCTCGCGGATCTGCTGCTGAAAGTTGACCCTAGACAACCGGCCGATCGCCCAGCGGCCACCCAGAATGACGATCAGGGCGGCAAGCGTGGCAGAGAGCGCTACTCGCTCCACTATCGGCCGAGTGGTGGAGGCGGGTTCCCGCGTTCCCGCGTTTCCGCGTTCCCGGTCGACGCGCGAAGCGCGTCGATTATGCGCTCCATTTCTAGGGCGCGAGATCCTTTGATGAGGATGACGTCACCGGAACGCATCACCGTTTTCAGCACGGCAGAGGCTTCGTCAGTCGACGCGGTGTGATGTACGTGCCCGGGAGTGACGCCGGCTTCGAGGGCCCCCTCCGCGATGGCGCGCGCGCCGGCGCCGACAGTGATCAGCAGCTCGGCCGCTGCGGCCGCCGTGGCCCCCACATCCCGGTGCAGCGATTCCGACGCCTCACCCAGCTCACGCATTTCGCCGAGCACGGCCAGGCGCCGCCGGCTCGTCCCGAGCGCCAGCAGCACCTCAAATGCGGCCCGCATTGACGCCGGACTCGCGTTGTATGCGTCGTTGATGAGCAGCACGTCTCCAAGTCTGACCGGCTGGAGCCGCATCTTCGGAGGCGAAAACTCCTCTAGCCCGCGCACGGCGTCTTCCAGATCGACATCCAGTGCAGTCCCGGCGGCGGCAGCCGCCAGCGCGTTCATCACGTTGTGCCTGCCCCACGTGCGAAGGTGCGCCTCAACGGTGCACTCGCGCATCGTGATAAAGAACGTCATGCCGCCGCCGTCCATGCGGAGGTTGGCCCCCCGCACGTCCGCCTCCGGCGATAACCCGAACGTCAGGACACGGCTGGGAGCGAGCGCTGACAGATCTCCGGTCCTCGCGTCGTCCTCGTTCAGAATCGCGGTCCCGCTCTCTGGCAGTCCGGCGATCAATTCACCTTTTGCGCGCGCGATGTTCTCGATGCTGCCCAACAACTCGAGATGCGACTCTCCGATGCTCGTCACGACCCCGATCGAGGGCTGAGCCATCTCGACGAGCTCGGCGATCTGTCCCAGACCGCGCATTCCCATCTCGATCACGGCGACCTCGTGCTCACGATCGAGACTCAAGAGCGTGAGGGGCACGCCGATCTCCGCGTTCCAGTCTTCCTTCGTTTGTGCCACACGGTAGCGGGTGGACAGCACGGCCGCGCACATCTTCGTCGTTGTCGTCTTCCCCACACTGCCCGTGATGCCGACCACCGCGACATCCAGGGTGCGGCGGTGGGCGGCGGCGACACGGCCGAGGGCCCTGAGCGTGTCGGGCACCTCGATGACAACCGCACGATCCGGGAGGGTGGGGACGCGTCGCGAGGCCAGCGTTGCTACGGCACCGTGACGGAATGCCTCAGGGATGAAATCGTGGCCGTCCGATCGGGGACCACGCAACGGTACGAAGAGATCCCCGGGCTGCATACTGCGCGTGTCGGTGCTGACCCCCGTCACAAGGGGCATCGGACTTCGGGAATCAGGCTTCGTCAATTTGCCCCCGGTCGCTTTGAGAATGTCTTCGATGGCCAGTCGCATCGGCCTAACTGGGGGTCCGCAATTTCTTCAAAGCATCGCGGGCAATAACTCGATCATCGAATGGATGCTTTACGCCTTTGATCTCCTGATATGGCTCGTGACCTTTCCCTGCGATGATAACCATATCGCCTGGCCGCGCGACCTCGATTGCCCGATAGATCGCTTTTCGGCGGTCAGGTTCGACCTCGATCTTGGCGGTGTCCCGCTCTCGGATTCCTGCGAGGATCTCCTCAATGATCGCCACCGGTTCTTCAGTACGTGGATTATCCGAAGTCACGACCGCTATATCTGCGAGTTGGGCTGCCAGCCTTCCCATGATCGGTCGCTTCGTGCGATCGCGATCTCCGCCGCAGCCGAAGACCACGATCGTGCGCCCGCGTACAAAGTCCTTCGCGGTCTGCAGCACGTTCTGTAACCCGTCAGGGGTGTGTGCGTAGTCCACGACCACGCCAAACGGCTGTCCCTGGTTGAGTGCTTCGAACCTCCCCGGTACACCTGCGAAGCTCTCGAGCGTGGGAACGGCACCGTCCAGAGAAACACCGGCCCATTGCGCGACCGTGATCGCCGCCAGGGAGTTATAGACGTTGAACCTGCCGTGCAATCGTGAGCGCACTGTGGCAGATCCATGAGGAGACTCTACGCGAAACTCAGCACCGGCCAAATGCAATCGAACGTCCCTGGCCCGGACATCCGCGTTCGACGCGATGCCGTAGGTCACGACCCGCGCCCTGCTCGCCGCTGCCATCGCGGTGCCTGACGGATCATCAGCGTTGACTACAGAAACGCCATCCGGCTCCACCATCCCGAAGAGCTGGCCTTTCGTGGCACGGTACTCGTCGAATGTCTTGTGAAAGTCCAGGTGATCCTGGGTCAGGTTCGTGAACACGGCGGCCGCAAACTTCAAGTCAGTCACACGGTGCAGCGCCAGCGCGTGGGACGCGACCTCGACAGCTACGTATCGCATACCGTCGTGAACCATTTCACTGAGCAATCGCTGTAACTCGGGGGCCTCGGGAGTCGTACGCTCCAAGTCAATGGTGGTATCGCCGATTTTTGCGCCCATCGTGCCGATGATGCCGCAAGGTCGTCCGGCGCGGCTCAGTATGGCCTCGATCAAGTAGGCGGTGGTCCCTTTCCCGTTGGTTCCCGTGATTCCGATTACTGAAAGCTGGCGCGATGGATGACGGAAAAATGCGCTACTCAGATGAGCAAGCGCCTCCCTGCTACTAGATACAACGATCCGGGAGATACCATCGGGCACGACGACGTTCCGCTCTACCGCTACGGCCACCGCTCCGCGCGAAATGGCATCCGCGACGAACTCGTGACCATCACGTGTGAACCCAGGGATCGCGACGAAGAGCATGCCAGGACGAACCTGCCGGGAATCGGCCGTTATGCCGGTGATCTCATGCTCGGATGTGTGGACTGCGGGCAGTCCGGCTACTCGGAGGAGTTGATGGAGTCGCATCGGTACAAGTCCCCTGCCATTATACTGCCCGTTCATTCACGGACTGAGGTCCTTCGACTCGCTTCGCTCGCTCAGGCCACTCGCCTCGCCAAGATTCTCAGGGTCGAAGACCGCGAGCGAGCCGCGTGAGCGGCGAGTCGAGTGGCTCGGGGCTTAGGGGCGTCGCGGGGCGGAAGGTTGTTGAGTCTGAGCGGGAGGAATGCGTAGGTACCACAACGTCTGCGAGGCGACTTCGCGGAAGACCGGTGCTGCGACCGCGCCTCCGAAATACACACCCCGCGGTTCATCGAGAACAACAAGGATGAGAAGCCTCGGGCGCTCTGCTGGGACAATCCCGAGGAACGATGCAACGTAACGCGATGGATCATAACCGCCGTACGGCGATGGTTTCTGGGCTGTACCTGTTTTGCCAGCCACCGCATAGCCCTCGATGGCGGCCTGCTCACCGGTCCCGTCGGCGACGGTGCCGGTCATCATCTTAAGAACAGCGCGTGCCACGCGAGGCTGAACTACCTGCCTGACGGCTTCTGTCCCAACCGCCTTCACCGTCCGGCCCTGGCTATCGCGTACCGCGCGC
The DNA here is from genome assembly GCA_020028455.1 of Armatimonadota bacterium. Lineage (GTDB taxonomy): Bacteria > Sysuimicrobiota > Sysuimicrobiia > Sysuimicrobiales > Kaftiobacteriaceae > JACPRY01. The sequence goes on from JAHZOA010000029.1 coordinate 16,848, forward strand.
ACGATATGGGGGCGGAGGATCGTGCCCTCATTGGCAAAGACCGTTGTCGCGGTCAGCAGCTGAAGCGCCGTCGTGCCCACTCCCTGGCCGAAAGCAATGGTCTGCAGCCCCGGACCCAGCCACTCGGAAGGCTGAGGAACAATGCCCCGTGCTTCGCCGGGAAGATCAATGCCGGTCGGATCGCCGAATCCGAAGCGCCGGAGGTATTCGAACATGCGGGATTTGCCGAGCCTCGAGCCAATCTGGGCGGCTCCAACGTTGCATGAGTTCTTGAGCACCGCGCCCATCGTCTGCCAGCCATGCTTCTGACCGCGCGCATCGCGGATCACATGGTTGCCCGGGACGCGCAGCGAACCCGCGCAGAACACGTGGTCCGCGGTCCCCATCACTCCGGCATCAAGAGCGGCCGCGGCGACGAAAACTTTGAACGTCGACCCGGGCTCGTAGACATCCGCGAGCGGTCGCGGGAGCCAGCGCTCAGCCGGAACCGTTCCGGCGGCATTCGGATCGTAGGTCGGGCGCACGGCCATGGCGAGGATCTCACCTGTCCGCGGATCCATGACCGTCACGGAGCCACGTCTGGCTTGTGTGCGCGCCATCGCGGCGCTGAGTTCGCGCTCGGCAATATGCTGGATGACTTGATCGATCGTGAGGAGGATATCGGAGCCGTCAACAGGCGCGGTGACCAGCCGCTGCGTCTCTACTAATAGACGACCGACTCCATCTTGCTCGGCGACCGCGCGGCCTGCGTTGCCGCGGAGTACCTTGTCATGACTGAGCTCCACACCGGACAGCCCCTGGTTGTCAATGCCGACAAATCCCAGCGCGTGCGCCGCGAGCTCACCGTTCGGGTACGCCCGCCGGTTTTCGGTGAGGAAACCGAGTTGGCCCTGTAATCTCATCGAGGCGAGACGATCGACCACGCTCGCGTCGACCTTCCGCGCAAGCCAGACGAAGTGACGTCCCCCCCGAAGTCGCGCTCGGATCTCGTGCGGGGA
>JAHZOA010000114.1 GCA_020028455.1 Armatimonadota bacterium
CGTGCGCGGCAGCAGCTTCGCCAGCGTGGCCAGCACCAACCGGTCGATAAGGGCGTAGCGCGGCCGTGCGACCTGCCGGCCCAACACCATCAGCTGGTGTCGCAGCACGGCTATCTCCACGTCCTTGGCATCTGGCGCCGGACCCCGGCCGAGCAAGCCCAGAACGCGCCGCACGATCACGAACGCCAGCGTGCGAACCACCATGACAGACAGCCTGCCAGGCGCCGTCCTCCCTGGTCACAGCCCTGACCCTGACCTGGCACCCTTCAGGGCGGTCTGACTGCCTTAGCCCTGATCCACGGACGAAAGTCTATGTGATCGTCTGACACTCTCGTGATCTTGGCTGGGGCGTTTGGGCGTAGTGCGGTTCCCGGCCTCTGCGCCGGGAAGCTCGGCGTGCTTCGTGGATTGCTGGTGGGTTGGCCGCGTCGGCCGCCGAAGTGTCGTATGTGGACGATTGTCAGGCTGGTGGTGGGTGTACAGCGGTCCAGAGTCGTTGCCAGGGATATTGCCCGGGCCAGTGTTCGGGTAGGTGCAGGGTGAGGCGAAGGGCGTGGCGGGCGATGCGCGCCGCTACGTTGATCAGGCGTCGTCGGATGGTGGCTGAGCGGGCGGTGGCGAAGCCGCGTCCGGCGAGGGTGGCCGCGGCGCGGGTCAGGTTGTGCGCGATCGCGATACAGGCCAGCCAGGCGTTGTTGGCGTCGAACCTGCCCGAGGGCAGGTGCGCCAGAGGGCCGTCGATGAGTTCGGCGAAGACCTGTTCGATGACGGCGTGGCCGCGGTGCTGGGGCCTCGGCTTGGACGAGCACGAACGGGCTGTCGGTGAACGCGGCGTGGTAGCGCCACACGGCAAACAGCTCGCCTTGGCCGTCGCCGCTGGTCCTGTTCAGGTCGGGCACGCGGCGCACGATCAGCCGGGCGGTGACCGCCCAACGGGTGCCTTCGAACGCGGTGTAGCCGATCTCAGCGATCTGGGCGCGGGTGATGAACCGCTGCTGTTCGTCGTCCCACACCGGCTGCGGGTACTCGATCTCCACCCATGCGTCGTCCGGGATCGCCGCAATCGCGCGCCGCACCTTCTTGTCCACGCGGATGGTGACCGAGAACCGCACCCCAGCCCGCCGGCAGGCCGCGATGAGCTTCTTGGCGTAGAACGCGGAATCGGCCCGCACCACAATCTCGGCGGCCGCGGGCGTGGCCTGGGCGGCAAGGACCGCCTTGGTGGTGGCGATGGCCTCGGCCAGCAGCGATGCCGCGCCGCGCGCCGAGCCCGCGTTACCGGCCCGCAACTGCGTCGCCGCGATCACCGGTGCCGCGTCGGGGGTGCTGATCGTCGCGATGAGCGGGTTGAGGCCGCGTAGCAGCACCTGGTAGCCGCCGACCTTGGCGTGACCGAACCCCGGCGCCCTGCTTCTGCTTGCCGTACACCCGCCGCAGCAGCGAGTCCCCGTCGATGAACGTGACCGCCCCCGCGCCAGGCAGCAACGGGTTCTACCAGCAAGCCCGACCAGGAACTCCCGGGAGGCGGCCTGGAGCTGACGGACGTGGCCGTGGGTGAACGCGCGCAGGAACTCGCCCAGCGTCGACGGCGCGTACACCCCGCCGAACAGGGACGGCATGCCGCCGTGGCGCACCACGTCCAGATCGTCGATCGAGTCCGCGCCGGTGAGTATGCCGGCCACGATCGTGGCGACCTTGCCCGACGCGTTCGCGCCCTTGTCCCCCGGGATACGCACGTGCTCGCCGACGACGCCGTGCAGGTCGCACGACTCGGCCAGTTCCATCACCGGCACCAAGCCCGCGGAAGACACAAGATTCGGATCGTCAAACACTGCACGCGCGCTGCTGGCGCCCTGTAGTAGCCTCACCGCGAAAAGGTGCCCTCTCGAACGGTTTGATCAAAGCGTGAAGAACTTCGATCTTGCCAGTTCAGAGGGCATCATCACGTCAGCGACACGACGCTCAGATCAACGTCATCCGTGAATCAAGGCTTAGGTGCGGCACAGATACGAACCTTGCCTCAGATGTTGCACCGGTTAAGGCTCCTCGTCTTCCTCGTCTTCCTCAGATGCACGCACTTTGATCAGATCTTCGGCGGTTAACACGTGGAGATCGACGCTCTTTGCAAGGCGCTCGTCGCCAGCCTCCAATTCAACGTTAAACACATGGGTGCCGGGCTCGGTGATTGAGAGAATGAACTCGGCCGGGACATCCATGCTCCACGGTATATCCGGAAATCTAGGCTTCCCTAGTCGCGCTTCTATTGTCTGCGCAACGATCACACGTGAGGATGGAGAAACAACTGAAAAGTTGACAGACGCTTTAGTGACGGGCGACGGCGTGTCGCTCTGTAGGTGGACGACGATGGCCCGCTTGGTCTGAACGGGAAACGTACGAGTAACCAACACATTTTGACTCAGACCTATTATAGACAAGACGCCGTCGGAATCCTGCACTGCGGCCTCGGCCAGCATTACCCATTCCAGATTAAGGCTCATTGACTTACTCTCGCAATCTCCTGAGAAGTGGGAGTAAGCAAAAGCGCATCGCCTGCTTCGCGCACGTGTCTCGCCCCCGTCGAGAGGGTCGAGAATCGAGATGTAGGCGCGAACGTAACGCCGTCCTTATCCACTCTGACCACAATCGAAGGAGAGGAGTTTGTAAAAGAACTTCGGTCCACACGAGACGAGAATGGAGTCGTCTTCTGCCGAACAGCACCCACAAGCTCAAAGCCCATGCAGTCCAGTATTTCCGCCATACGCGAAACGCTGCACATCTCGTAAGCTCGGGCCTCGTCCTTCTGAACCATCTGTGCTGTTACGCCAAGCTCGCTCCCCAATCTACTTTGAGACCAACCGCGGGCAATGCGTGCCTTGATCAGGGCTGTTCCCATGTCGTCGACACTCGTAATAGCGAAGGTGCGGATGTGGCCCGACGCGAGTTCCGTGTACTCTCGCACCTCACGAAGCACCTCCTGCGCGAGTGCTTCATACGAGCACTTGGCAGTCGGATCCGTTAGGCCGGCGGCCTGATTAAGCAGTGCCTCTGCTTTCCTCTGCGCGACCCGAAGTTGTCTTGGGTTTGTTATCATGAACTGCTTCCTAAGTCTAGCCTAATGATCCCTTTAGGAAGGCCATCACGGTCCGTCTCGAAGAACTGTTTGATCGTGATGGACCGGTGTGAGGACGTTGGCACTGGTTGAGGCGAGGGAAACAGCCAGAGGTCAACTCTGTGGTACCTCTTTAGATCCCCGCGACGTTGTGGAGAAAGCCAGTCCCAAGTAGTCGTGTTCGCCGCCGGCGGCGCGTCATAAAAGACATCAACATCACTCAGACGGATCTTCTCGCAGATGAACGAACCATCTATCCAGATGGTGCGTACCCGTCTTGCCGTCAGCAGACCCACCACGTGTTGTAGGCCGTTGAAGATCTCTCTGCGCCGAAAGTTTGTTGCATACCGCGCTCGAACCTCCTCCATGGTTGCCAGATACTCGCCGGGCGGCAAGCACCCACCCGGGCCGGACGCGCCTGGTATGGCCATCGTAACCCAACCTAGAGGTTGTAACGCCAGAAAGGAAGTGCCCCATAGGGGCAGGAACCTCGCGAAACGAAGAGACATCAGTCGAACTACAGCAGTGTAACTAAATGCCTAACCGCTGTACTCGTTGTCGGGTCAGGCCCAGCAGGACTCAGGATCGGCACGGACCGCAAGCCTCCGCCGTGATATGGCGCTATCAGTGCCTAGCCGACCGCGCTCCGGCTCGTCGGTGACTGGGTCTTCCCCTCGCGCAAGTCTCCCGTGCCGGGCCGCGCCTGCCGGTCAACGTGGAGCGCCCCACTGGACGAATCTCAATGTCGGCGTCAAAGGGGTACCGCGACTCCCGCCTTAGGAGGGCGGAGGAGCTCTGGCTCGGCTCACGCCATGTGACCTGCGCGTTCCTCGGCGGCCTAAAGGTCGTCCGCATTGACCTGGGCACGTATACGGCATGGCGGTTCGGGACCACGGCCGGGCTTGACCCCCAGGCAATGATCATGGATTCCCAACCTGGGCCACGGCGCCCGGCGACCTGCAGAAACGTTCCGCATAGGTTCGCTGAGATCCGCCGATGTGCGCCGCGGTAGTCACTCAGTTAGTCACTCAGTCCCCTCGCCTCCGCACAGCCGGAGCACCGGATTACGAGTCCTCGGAAAGTCCCCTACCTCCCAGGGGTCGGCACCGTCGGACTGTAGAACGACATCGAGTCGGTCATGTGGGCCTTCCCGTCGTGTTGGTGGGTCGTGGGGGAACTGATCACGCTGATCGCTGTCGTGATGGCGGGTTTCTCGGACTGGACAGGTGTCGACCACATAGCAGCAGCGCGCACCTCGAACGATGAATGTCGGTGCCCGCTCGTAGGATGCCGAGATGTGAGCAACTCCGACGGCAAGCACGTCTTTGTGTCCTACGTCCATGAGGACTCCACCCAAGTGGACGGGCTCTGTGCCGTCCTCGAGGCCGCTCAGATTCCCTACTGGCGCGACCGCAAATCGTTGGGCCCTGTGGGGTTCCAAAACTGCCGTCACGTGGTCTGGCCTGCTGGTTTACGCGGCTCGGTCGTACTCGTTGACCCCGCCGAGGACCGGTCGGCGTTTGATCCGCTCCTAGTGAGGTCGACCAGGGGCGTCTGGACCTGGCGGCTGAAGTAGCAGCGCCCGATGGGGCCTCCACCCGTTGTAATGGCGGCCGTACTCAGTCAGGACGCGGCGAAGGTGCCGCTCGCCGAAGATCAGCAGCCGGTCGGTGACCTCGCCTTTGGCGGAGAGCACGAAGCGCTCCGCATAGGCGATCGCGCGAGGACATTGTGGCGGGATCTTCACCACGGTCACGCCAGCGTCGGCGAGCACCGCGTCGAACGCCGTGGTGAACTGACCCGCCCGATCCCGGATCGGGAAGCTGAACTGGTCGGCCCGCTCCCCCAGGTCCATCAGCAGGTTGCGGATCTGGTGCGTGGTCCACGCCCCGTCCGGTTTCGAAGTGGTACCGACGATGTGCACGTAGCGGCTGGCGACATCTATGACGAAGAAGACATAGAACCGGCGCAGGGTCACCGCACAGTCCACGGTGAAGAAATCGCACGCCAACATGGTGGACGCCTGGGCGCGCAGGAACCGCCGCCACGTGGTGTGATCCCGGCCGGTTGGTGCCGCCGGGATCCCGGACCGCCTCAGGATCCTGCGGATCGTGAAGGTCCCGACCCGGTAGCCCAGCCGGAGCAGCTCACCTCGAATGCGCACGTAACCCCAACCTAGTTGGCCCTGGCCATCTCCTCAGGGTTATCAAGTCCATGGCCGCGGATAGTCTCACTCGCCGCGCGGATTCACCACCTTATCCACCCGAGAAACCGCGCGTGCAGTGCGTGTAGCGCTCGTAACGTCGGTTGTGGGGTCTGACGTGCGGTTTTGTGCGGGGCTCGGCTTGGCGCGGGCGGGGATGCTGCCGGTCGTGATCCTGTCGTTCGCGTATGTGATCGTGCGGATTGTCCTGCAACTGTTCGCCCTCGCGACGCGGGGTGATCGGGCTAACGAGGTGGAGATACTGGTGCTGCGCCACCAGGTGGCGGTGCTATGCCGTCAGGTCGCCCGCCCCGATCTGGAACCGGCCGACCGGGTCGTGCTGGCGGCGCTGTCGAGGCTGCTGCCACGGCGGCGCTGGTCGGCGTTCTTCG
>JAHZOA010000115.1 GCA_020028455.1 Armatimonadota bacterium
AATCGGCAGCGCGGGTGGCTGGACCGGACTCTCGAAACTCAGCACACCCAGCCAAGCGATCGCGTCACCCGTCAACAGCACCATCGTCCCCTGCACGACAGGCGGCTGGTTCCGTAGATATCGCCGCGAGAACGTCGCCGCCGTCGCATAGCTCGCGGAAGCGACCAGGACCGCCAGCTGGCCGAGCAGGCTGCCGCTGAGCACGCCGGGGCGGAGGTCGTCGCTGACGAGAACCACGACCCCGGCAAACCCCATCACCAGCCCCAGCACGCGCATCGCGGTCATCTTTTCGTCGGTCAGCCAATAGTGCGCGATCACGATCGCAAACAGCGGAACGGTACCATTCAAAATCGCGGCCAGACCGGAGTCGATATGCGTTTCTCCCCATGAGATCAGGGAGATCGGAAGCATCGCCTGCAATAGGCCCATCAGGAGGTAAGCAGGCAGTTGCGTCCGTCCGAGAGGCAGTTGCTTTCTCTGCAGCCGCAGGACAACAAGCAACCCGGCGAGGCCGAACAACAAGCGGAAGGCGACGAGCGTGACGGGACCGATCTCACCAACGGCGATCTTGATCCACAGAAATGAGGAGCCCCAGATCGCGCCCAGTAGCCAGAACGCACCCCACTCCTTGAATCTCATGGCGCGTATTGCGCGACTCCATTCCCAAACGACCAGTTCTCCTTGGGCACTTCAGTGAGGTTGATAAAGACATCCTCGGGGCGGACTCCCGGGTTCTGTTTGAGGAGGTCGACGATGCGGGCATAGAGAGCCTTCTTCAATTCCAGCGCGCGCCCAGCATTCAGAGTGATTTGAATGAACACCACCTCATCCGTACGGCGGATGCCCAGGTATTCGGCGTCGTAAATCAGGCCGTCGGGTTTGTGCTCGGTAATGACCTGGAACCGGTCCAGGGGCGGGACGTTGATGGCCTCCACCATGGCCTGGTGGACGGCATCTCCGATCGCCTTGCGGTAGGCGGCAGGCTTTCCCTCACGGAGCGAAATGCGGACCAGCGGCATCGCACACCTCCAGGGCCAAATTTGACCTGCTCAGGCTACCTCGAAAACAACGAATGAACCACATGAGCTTGCAGGAGGGGTCTGTCCCCTCCTGTAGGCGGGGACAGACCCCTCCTGCCGAACACACGTACGACTTGCTGCAAGAATGGGCCCGACGGCCAGTCGGACGGACCGTCGCGTCTGGCTTGACCCTATCCCGGGCAGGCACGGTATGGAATCCAACCCATCCGAGACGGAGTGAGACAGATGACAAACAGACTTCTGGGGGCAGCCACGTTGGTCGTGGCGCTAATGCTTTTGGTCGGTTCTACCACAATCGCGGCGCCAAAGCCGGCGCCGGTCGACGGCAGAACCGTCATCGCAAGAGTCATGCGAGCGACCGGGCATGTCGCCAAGGTTCAGGTCGCGTTTGACGCCAAGGACTGGAACTTGATGCGCTTCTACGCCGACGAGTATATCGGCATGATGCGAACGGTGACGGTTCACGTGAAGGATCTCTCTGCCAGGGGCGAGGAAGCGGCCCCGGCGTACGATGCAGTGCAGCAGACATCTCTTAAACACCTCTCGACATTCAAGAAACTCGAGGCTAGACCGTCGACAAAGGAAGCAAAAGCCTCACTCGCCCTGGCTATCGACGCGGGCCAAAAGGCTCACGACGCGGCCAGCCAGGCGATCGCAAAGACATTAGGACGCTAAAGCCAGCAAGTTAGAGCACTCGGAAGGGCGCAGCGCGGGGATCGTTCCGGTCCCCGCGCTCGTTTTTTGGAATAAGTCTACTCCCCGATCGCGTTCTCCCAACAGATAGTGGAGGTGACAGATGCGATTAGCCGAGGTTCTATCTGAGTTCAATGGTGAACAGCGCTCGGTGATCCCCTCTCAGGGAGAGCGAGAAGCGCTCGACGCTTATTCCCAGGCCGTCGTGCAGGCCGTGGAGCGGGTGGGGCCGGCCGTGGTGAGCGTCGTGGTGGCCCGGCCGGGATCCGAGCGGATGCGCCGGCGTGGGTTTCCTGAGTTTCACGGGGCGGGCAGCGGCCTCATCATCGCTCCGGATGGTTACATTCTCACCAACAGCCACGTCGTTCGTGGTGTCGGCAAGATCGAGGTACGCCTGCAGGACGGACGAACGCTGGAGGCCCGAGTCGTCGGAGAGGATCCTCACACCGATCTGGGCGTCATCCGCGTGTCCGAAACCGGCTTGCCGCGTGCCGAGCTCGGCGACTCAGGCGTGCTACGCGTCGGTCAACTGGTCATCGCGATTGGAAACCCGCTGGGGTTTCAGGCGACGGTGACGACCGGCGTGGTGAGCGCACTCGGCCGCACGCTCCGCGCCGAGAGCGGCCGTGTCATTGAGAACATCATTCAGACGGATGCGGCGCTCAATCCGGGCAACTCCGGAGGGCCGCTGGTCGACTTTCAAGGACGCGTTGTCGGCATCAACACCGCCGTGATCATGGGATCACAGGGCATCTGCTTTGCGATCCCCGTGAACACGGCCAAATGGGTGACTTCGCAACTGATCCGAGAAGGTCGTGTCCGGCGATCCTATCTCGGCGTCTCAGGTCAGCCTGTGCAGGTTGATCGCCGGCTCGCCTTGGAACTCGCGCTGAAGGATACCGCGGTCCGGGTGGTCGAGGTGCAGCCGAACACGGCGGCTGAATCCGCAGGGATCCTTGCCGGCGATATTATTATCAAGGCAGGCGATTCTGCGGTCGCCACACCTGACGACCTGCAGCGAATCCTCGGGAAGCATCCGATCGGGGAGGTCTTGTCGGTCGAAATCCTGCGGGGAGCCGAACGACGCTTGCTGACCGCGCGCCCGGCCGAGCTTCCGGACAACTGACCGGAGGTCATTGCGAGGAGCGAAAGCGACGAAGCAATCTCCACTCAAAGCGAGATTGCTTCGCTACGCTCGCAATGACTTTGCTATCAGACCACGCGGTACCGCGCAAACGCTTCCGGGCGCATCTCGGTTGACGCGCCGGGTCGATCAGGGAGATAGAGCATCCCCTCCCGCACGTCGACGGGATCCACAAACAGGTCGAGAATCCACGGGATGTATTCCAGCATCGGCGCGTTGCGCGTCGCCGCCACGACATGCTGGTGGACCTGCATCATGTCGCCGTGGTGCGGAATGACCGGCAGCCCGAACGTGGCGGCCGTCGCCGCGACCTCCAGCCACTCGGTGATTCCGCCGACCCGTGTGACGTCCACCTGCACGTAGCCGACTGCGCCCTGCGACATATATTCACGAAACAGATACTTTGAGTAGATGCTCTCGCCGACGGCGAGCGGGATGCTCGTGGCATTCGCGAGCCGGGCGTGGCCGCTGATGTCATCGGGATGCAATGGTTCTTCCAGCCACTTCAGGTGAAATGGTTCCAGCAGCCGGGCGGTGGTGACCGCGGTGTTGAGATCCCAGATCGTATTGGCGTCGACCATCAGATCGATCTGGTCGCCGAGGGCCTCGCGCACGGCGGCCACGCGCCGCACGTCCTCATGTTGACTGGGTTTGCCGACTTTCATCTTGATTGCGCGCCACCCCTGGTCGACCAGACGGAGCATGTCGCTGACCAGCTCTTCTTCGGTCCAGTTCAGCCACCCGGCATCGGTGTTATAAGTCGGTATCGGGCCGGTCTTCGACGCACCGAGGACCTGCCACAGGGGTTTGTCCTGGCTCTTGGCGATGACGTCCCATAAGGCGATATCGATCGCAGACTGGGCCATCTGGCTGATCCCGCTGCGGCCGATCCAGCGCAGCGGTCCCATGTAGAGGTCCTGCCAGATCTCCTTGACATGCAATGGGTTCCGGCCCAGCAAGACGGGGCCGTAGTACCGCTCGATCGCCCCTACGATCAGATCGTCGCCACGGGCGTGCGTGCCGGTGTATCCTGTGCCGGTGATTCCTTCATCCGTTGAAATGCGCACGCCCGGCACGCCCCACACTGGGACCTGATGAATGGAGTCCTCGATCGGCCGGCGGATCGGTACCTGCACTATGAAACCTTCGACCTTCGTGATCTTCACGTCAGTTGCCTCATTTCGTTCCGCTCAGCCCGCCGTCGATGATCAGCGGCGCGCCGGTCATGAACGCGGCTTCATCACTCGCGACATACAGCGCCGCGTGGGCAACGTCCTCGGCACTTCCCAGCCTCCCCATTAGTTGCCGCCGGCTGATCTCAGCGAGTCCCTCCGCGGGATCGGCATACGACTCCTGCAAGTACCGGTCCACGAACGGTGTGTGGATGGTGCCCGGGCAAATGGCGTTGACGCGTATATCGTGTTTGGCGAAATCCACGGCCATCGACAGCGTCATCGCCATCACGGCGCCTTTGCTCGCGGCATACGAGACGCGGCGGGCCAAGCCCACGAACGCGATCGAGGAGGCCATGTTGATGATCACTCCGCGCCGGCGCTGGATCATGTACGGCGCCACCGCCTTCGTCATAAGGAAAATGCCTTTGACATTGACGGCCATCACCTGGTCCCACAGCGCCTCGTCTGTTTCCTCGGTCGATCCCACGCCGGCGATCCCCGCGTTATTGAACAACACGTCAATCGCCTGATACCGTTCCACTGCGGCTCGAGCCAGCCTGGCGGTGTCGCGAGGGCTGGTAACGTCACAGGGGACGAACGTCGCATCGCCGCCTTTTTCTGTGATCATTGCCGCAACCTCTTCACCGCCGGCGCGTTCCACGTCGGCCAGCGTCACGCGTGCCCCTTCCCGGGCGAATAGGAGCGCGCTCGCGCGCCCGATGCCGGAAGCGCCTCCGGTGATGATCGCCACCTTCCCGTCGAGCCGCCCCATCGCGCCGCCTACCCTTTCAGGGCTCCCACCAGCAGACCTTTTGCGATGTACCGCTCCAGCGCGATCGCCATCAGGATGACCGGCGCGATCATGATCAGAATCAGCACCGACATATACCACCATTGCGGTCCCCGCGTGGCGTTCTGTGCTGCGATGAGCAGCGGCAGTGTTTGCGCGTTTGCGCTGGTCAGGAACAATGCGAGTAGATACTCATTCCAAGAGAAGACGAGCACCAGCAAGAATGTCGCGGCCAGGCCCGGCGTCGACAGTGGGAGGATGATCGACCGGAAGATTCGGTACGGGGACGCGCCGTCGATCGACGCGCTCTCCTCCAGTTCGACAGAGATGTTCCGGAAATAATCACGCATCAGCCAGACCACAATCGGCAGGTTCACGGCGGTGTAGGTGATGATCACCGCCAGCCGCGTATCCAGAAGGCCGAGCCGCTGAAACATCACATAGATTGGGATGACCACCGCGACGGGGGGAAGAATCCGTTGCGAGATCATCCAGAACGAAATGTCGTCATTCCCGACCGAAGATCGGAACCGGCGCCCGACTGTCTGACGGGCCAGGAAGAACACCGCCAGGCTCGATGCGAGGGCGATCTGCCAGGGAACCCGCAAGCGGACCGCCACCGCCGCGAGCAGCACCGCGGCAAGGAAGAGGCCGATCACGCCGTAGCGCGGCGCGTAGCGGAACCGAAGCAGCCCGTAGCCGGCGGTGGTCCCCAGCGCCAACGCGAGTACGGAGCTGCTGAGCGCCACGATCACCGTGTTCATCAACGGACGCAGCGTGTCGCCGCGCAGGTCGACGAAGATGTAGCGCCAGGCATGTAACGATGGGGTGAAGTCCACGTATGGGAGATAGACCGGTCCGT
>JAHZOA010000116.1 GCA_020028455.1 Armatimonadota bacterium
CGGGCGATCTCGGAGACCTCCTTACGAATCCGTTCATTCAGCCGCCCCTCGAGCTCGCCTTTCAGCGTCGAGAGTTCACGGAGATGGATCCGCCGGCGGGCTTCGAGATCCTGAGCCTGGAGCTTGCCAACCAGCAGCCGCAGGTCCTCGGCCATGACTTTTTCGCGGCTGTCGAGCTGTCGCTGGTACGTCAGCGCAAGCGCACTTTCATCCAGAATCCGCTGAGAATCCACGACGCCAACGCGCGGTCCGCCACAGGCGACTGTGATCGCCATGGCGCCGATGGTGAGCAGGCCGAGCACGATGCGGTTCGGCCACCCTGACCCCCCACCCGCGAGCGCGGTCATCGCTTGAATTTCTGAACGACTTTCTGGGTGATGTCGATGCCGCCGAGGCTGCTGATCAAACGTGTCAGGACCACGTCCAACCGTTCCTGTTGCGCAATGGTGGCGACTTCGATTTTTACCTCCGCCATGATGCCGTCTTCCAGGCGGGCCCGCTGTTCCTGGAGTGCGAGCAGCTCGGCCTGCGCCTGCCGCGTACGCGCCGAGAGGTCGTTCAGGTATACTCCCTGCCGTCCTCGCAGTTGCTGCTCGGCGGTGCGGATCAGTTCGCGACGTCGCTCTTGCAGGCGTTCCTGGAATGCCTTCTCGCGCTGGGCGAGAGCGGCTTTGAGCTGTGTTTGGAGCTGCTGCTCCTTCACGGTGAGCTGCTGCTTGCCTTCTTCGAACAGGGTGTCTTGAGCGGCCTTGAGCCGGGCGTTGAGCTCATCCTCCTTCGCCTTCCCAAACTCTTCAGCCGTTTTGGTGATCTCCTCTTTCTTCGCGCGCAACCGCTCCTCGCGCTCCTGCTGCAGCGCCTGAATCTGTCGCACCACCTCGCGGCCTTCCTGCTCGGAGCTCAATCCCGCAACCTCGGCCCGCAGCCGGAGGTTGAGCATCGGGTACTTGTACTCATCCATGATCGCCAGTTCAGCGGCTTTCAATTGCTTATCCAGCTCCGCATGCTGCGCCTCGATGGCCTTCTTGCCTTCTTCGTTTAGCTGCTGTTGCAGCGCGACGAACCGCGCCTGTTGCTGCTCCCGAAGCGACGCGGCGAACGTTTCCAGCTGGCGCCGCAGATCCTCTTGCATGGCTGCCAGCTCCTTGTCGAACTCGGCGCGCAGCTGCAGTGCTTCCGCGTCGAGCGCTGGGCGCAGATCCGGCGCAGGCGGCGGGGGCAGCTGCGGGGCCCCGGCGATCTCTACTTCGGACTGCTGAATTTTCTTGTTGAGGGCTTCGATCTCGGCCCATCGGGGGTGTGCGCGCGCCACGGCGGCGATGTCGACCACGCCGATTCGTGAAGACGAGGGTTCTCTCGACTCCGTGGGCGGCGGTGGAGGCGGCGAGGCTTGGCGGCTGCGGCATCCGCTCGCAAGCAGAGGGATCGCCAGAATTAGCAGGAACGTGCGCAAGGGGTTTATTTCCCGCTGAGTTTTGCGATTACCGCATCGGTGAGATCCGTGCCGCCGTACAGCACGACGTTGCGGTCCAGCACGATACCAACCCCGCGTTCTTGAGCGACTTTTTCCACCGCGCTGCGAATATCTTTGTCGAGCCCGCCGATCAGTTCTTCGCGTTTGCTGATGAACTGCTGCTGGAGCTGGCGATCGAGTTCCTGGCGCTGCACGGCATTCATGCCCTTGGTGCGCTGTTGGAACTCTCGCTGCTTCGCCTGAAAGAACTCTTGCAGGGCACGTTCAGAAGCCTGGCGCCGCGGATGGGCGCCGACAGCGCGGGCCATGTCAACGTACCCGATCGTGAATGACTGCCCGAGTACCGGTCCGCCGGGCGACAGCGTCAGCACCGCAACCAGCACAATCACGACCACCACGATCAACCCACCGGCCAGCCAGACCGTCGGCAGTCGACGTCCACGAATTTGCATCGTTACCCTCCAGGCAAAGTCTTTCCTATTGTAACGCTACACTCTCCATAATACGAGACGCGCTGCGATGCTCCGGAGTTCACCCGCCCGCGCTCTCGCGTACTTATGAGCAACAAGCAAGCTCCCCCCGGTCTCGCTGCAGCTCGGCCTCTGTGCGCCGATCGCCGGCAATATTGGTGGTCGCCACCTACAGGTTGCTTATCAAGCGAAGCCATACTTCTCCTAGCGAGGTGGCGACGACCTCGCCGGCGAGGAACTCGTTTACCCGGTACGTCAGGGCTCCCTCAAATGCCTCCCGTGTCAGATTCCACTTTCCACGCGCGCTCACGTCACGGCCAAAGCGGACGATGGTCCAGGCCGCAACGGATTGGGCGCCGACCGTGTAACTCATACCAATGGCAGCGTCGGCGGACAGTTGATACTGAGCGCCCACGTCCCAGTCCATCGCCAGTGTGTTTGGAACGAGACGCATCTCGACGAACAGCTCCGTAGACGGATGAACCAGCCGGCCGAGGTGCGCGACGAGCACGGGATTCGGGGCGCGCGGTCCGACGTTGAGATGCGCCTCGACGCGCCCGCGGTACAGCAACGAATCCGCAGCCACGTTGACGTATGTCGTCTCCCCCACATCGAGCCCCACGGTCGTTACGATCCGATACTGCCGCACTGGGGGCGAACCGGCCAGGTCCTCGCTGATCAGACGCGCCAGCGCGGCGCGTTGCGCCTCAGCGAAGGCCACGGGCAGCCCCCGCAGCGGTTCTGCCATCGAGATCACCTGCGGCGCATTCTGCTCCAGCAACAGCGTTGGAATGGACGTTGACCGGAAGCGAACGCCGATATTCCGAATGATCCGCGAATCGCGGACATTCAGGATCAGCTCAACGGTCGCGGATGCGCCGGCGGAGGTCCGGACCGCCGTGGAGAAGCCGGGCAGCGCTCCCTCAACGATCTCACGCGCACGGCCGGCGACAATAGGCTCTGCCCATTCCAGCGCAGCGATGGGAAGGTTGGTGATGAGCGCCCGGATCTCGCCCGCGCGGGCCTGGAGCGCACTCTCTGCAAGCGGACGGATTCGGGGGTGGATGATCGTCAGATCAGGCCGTACCGTCGCATCTCGCATCACGGGTCCAACCCAGCGCAAACTGAGGGTCACGCTCGACGTGACACCCAGCTGTGCGAGCGTTCCGGACACTGCATAGCCGGTAGCGACGCGGTCGAGAACCGCGGCGACTGTTTCCTGGAGCCTTGGTTGCAACGTCTGCAATTGATCGAGTGGACGACCCATCAGCAGCCGGTCCAGGACGCTCTGGGCCGCGGCCTGCAGCCGCTCCGCAATGAGCGGGTGCGGCGCGCCGTCGTCGAAGGTCACGCGGACATCGACGCGCTGTACGGTCGCCTGACCAAACGCCGGGATCGCGGCGACCGAAACGATGCACGCCAGCAGCATGCCGGCGATGCGAATGCGAGATGCAGAAATCTGGAAGAAGAGTTGCATCTGTTTGTAATATCCACCCATGTCTACCGAGTCTACTGGGTCTGCAGGGTCTTCCGAGTCTGCACCCACGCCCACTGCTGGTCTATCAGTCTACCGGGTCTGCTGAGTCTAGGCAGTCTGTAGTGCCTGGTGCTGGGAGACTCATAAGACTCACGGACTCGGTGGACTCGTGTCGAGTGGGTGAAGACCCGGTAGACTCGTGAGACTCGGTCGACTCGGTAGACTCAGGAAGATCAGTTAAAGGGTGTCCCGAGGGATAACCAGGTCTGGGTGCCGTGCGGGCCAAACGCGAGGTCAATGCGCACCGGGCCCAGTGGTGTCTGGAGCGCGACCCCCACGCCGTAGCCGACCTTCACGTTTGTGTCCGCGGGCGTGCAGACGCTTCCACAACGACCTGCGTCCACGAACAAGATGCCCCGCGTGTCGCCCAACCGCCGAACGATGCTGCCAAGCGGAAAGTGATATTCGACGTTCACCACATAGAGGCTGTTGCCCCTCGAGAATCCGCCGGGCAATGATCGCACCGTGCTGGCGCCGCCCAAGACGAACTGCTCTTGCGACGGCAGCGCCCCCGTGGCGACGCCCGCGAGGAGGCGGGTGAGGATCGTGCTATTTGGGCCCAGGGGGAAATAGCGTTGGTATTCAACGGTGTATTTTCCGAAACTGAAGTCACTACCCAGCATGCGCACCCCGAATTCCGCGGACACCAGCGCCCGGTCGCCTCTTACGGGCCGCAGGCGATCGTTGCGCGAGTCGCGCGTCCCGTTCAACTGCAGGCTGACCACGCGCCCCGGCGTCAGCACCCCAGGCGATGGCTCGGGGCAGAGGGGATCCGGGGGCGGCGCACAGGGTGGACCGCTCGTGCTCAGAGGCAACACCGTGATCTCGGTGCGCTCGCTTTTCAGACGCACACCCCCCACCGTGATGTTGTCCAGGGGACGCGTCAGCGCCATGAATGATCCGGCCCGCCTGAAGTCAAACCGTGAGACGGCTGTGCCGGCGGTGTTGAACTCTTTCTCCTCGGAAGTGCGCGAGTAGATGCTGAGATCCAGTGAGGTCCGTTGTCCGTCGAAGAATGGGTCGGTAAAGGTCACTTCGTAGTTGAACCGCGGGCTGGCAAGCAACTGCACCGATCGGTCCGTGCGCACGGAAAACGTCTGGCCAAACCCGCGCCAGTTCCGATCGCGGAACTCGACGAACCCCAGCAAGCCGTCCCGCGTGCTGTACCCAATGCCGCCGGTGATCTGCGCGGTCCGGGCTTCGGTCACCTCGATCACGATGACCGCGGTATCCGGAGAGCTCCCGGGCTCC
Source organism: Armatimonadota bacterium (assembly GCA_020028455.1). GTDB lineage: Bacteria > Sysuimicrobiota > Sysuimicrobiia > Sysuimicrobiales > Kaftiobacteriaceae > JACPRY01. The sequence continues at coordinate 4,733 of JAHZOA010000116.1, forward strand.
GGTCGCGCGCGGATCGATTCAAACAACCCTAGATCGAACAACCGCTGCAAATCGCGGTTCAAGTCATTGATGTTGAACACGGTGCCGGGCCGGATCCTGAGGTGCCGACGTACCGTCTGGTCACGCGTCCGGCGCAGCCCCTCGAACCGGACGGCTTCAATCGTGCCTTCGACAATGCGGACACGCAGACGGCCGCGATCTTCCTGTCCCTCGGTCGGGACGAGACCGATGTCTTGCACGCGCGCGAGGACGAACCCACGATCCTCATAGAGTTTCTGGACCGCGCGCGCTCCCTCGCGCATGCGTGTTAGATTGAGAACTTCCCCGATCGGAACACCGAGCGCTCGCTGGATCTCATCGGCGGGTAGAGCCGTGTTCCCTTCGATAATGATCTCCGCGACCACGGGGTTCTCCGTGACGAAGAACACGACCCTGACCCCGTCTTCCACATTCTCCAGGCGCACTTGGGCATCTGCGAACCATCCCAGATCAAGGATGGCACGGAGATCGACGCGCAGCTTTTCCTCTTCGGCCGGTTCACTTATTTTGGTATTTTTGACCGCGGCAAGGATCTGCTCGGTGGGGATATTTCTGTTCCCGCGGATCTCTATCTCCCGGACGCGCGGCAACGGCTGCTGCTGTGCCGGTGGCGGCGTTGGGGGTGCTGGTGTTGGCGGCGGCTGCGCTGGAGGTGGCTGTGTCGGAGGCGGCTGTGTCGGGGGTGGCTCTGTTGGGGGTGGCGGTGGCGGCTGCTGGGGTTGCGACGGCGGTGACGGTGGTGGCTGTTGGGCGCTCCCCGGCAAAGGAAACACGACGAGACAGAAGATGAGAGAGGCCGCGACAGCCCGCACGGCGGCAACCATACAAGCAGATTGCATCAGCTACGGCCGCGTTTGTGTCCGGAGTGTTCGTTCCGCAGTCAACACGAGACTGATGAGCTC
>JAHZOA010000117.1 GCA_020028455.1 Armatimonadota bacterium
CACCGTACAGACTATAGACAGGTGTGCGACCCGGGATCGTCCGGACGGGAACGCCGGCGTCCACCGACCCGTCGATGCCATGCTCGGGAGCGAATAGCGCTGTCAATTGCACGCCCTGCAACGTAGTGAGGACGTTGACCGTAGGCGATCCGTCGCGATCGACGGCCGCAAGATGGGTGACTAGTCCGACACGGCGACCCTCTAGCGCAGTCGAGGCTTCCCGGAGCGCATCGACGCCAAACGAAAATTCAGCGGGATCGGCCCGTACCGGGAGAATCGGCAGGAGCAATGCCAGAAGAATTACAACCGTCAATCCTGTGAGTCGCAAGTCCGATCGTTACCCCGACGAAGAGGACGGTTGGAGTCCTCGTTCGTCCCGTTGTGATATGCCCTAGCTGTGCTTCATGCAGTCATGACTAGCGAACTACCCGTACGCCGATCGTGTGCGGATCAACCGAAGAAGCCGGGCTTTGATCGCCAATCGGCACGAAGAGAATGCGACGGCCGCTTCTTCCTCCATCCAGGACCTGGAAAACGGCGATGCCGGGTGTTTCACCCTTTGCGGACGGTCCTCCCGTGAGGTTGTTGGGACCGCGCAAGGCAACGAAGACGTGGTTGCCGCTCGGCGACAGCACCATGATGTCGGGAGCGATCCCAAATCCGGTGATGAACCCGGCGAGCACGTCACGCTCTGTGTTGACCACGACGATGGTTGACGTAGCGCGGTTGCCCATCCACAGATAGCGGCCGCCGCCCACGACGAGCAGGCCATGCCCGTCGGCTCCGGCCCAGGTCAGTGGCATCGATTTCATCAGCGCGTCCGATGCGGCCGAGAAGACATAGAGGTTCGCGGTCTCAGCGGTACCGGAGTTGACGTAGACTTTGTCTCGGACCATCCCGCCGCCGCATCCCGCCGGAGCCACTTGTTCCCGCGTGTAGGACCGCAGGACGCGCATCGGAGTGCTGCGGTAGTCGACGATGTAGAGCCCACCGCCGCGGACCGTGACGTACGCCTTGCCGCCGACGATCAGCGGGCAGACGGGGGCGTTGTCTGGGGTGCCGGGGTTCTCCAGCGCCGCGAGGTTGAGATCATCGGCGCGATTGTACGTGAATCGCTCAGCGGCGAAGTCGGCGCGAATGCGCGCAAAGCGCTTCCCGTTCTGGTTGGCGACGAGAATCCACTGCCCATCGGCTGAAGGCTCGGCATGGTGCGCCTGCTCGCCAACGTCGATGCTGGCAATGATCCTGCGATCGGTTGTCCGCATGACGTAGACGTGTCCAGAGGCGACGTTCGAGATGATCGCGTGCCTGTAGTCGGCCGTGAAGGACAACATGTGTGGCCGCACCCCGGGACCGTCGCCGACGCCAGCCGCCCCGGCATCGAGGTTGATGACCTCCGGCTGGCCAGGCTGTCCTGACTCGAAACGCTGTCCGTCATAGATGTAGAGACGCGCGCCGCCCCGCGCAACATCGGCCTGGTCAATCGTCCATACTTCATACCGTGCGGCCTGGCTTTGTAGAGGGCTTGTTACGACGAGGCCGGCCAGCAAGACAACAGACACCGCCAGGGAGATCCTAGACAACTTGTTCTTGGTCAATTCGTCCCTCGCCAATTGGGTGTGAATTTGATTTCTTACCGCATGATCGTAATTCTTCCTTCAAGCCTTGGGCTGATGGTTCGGAGCCGCTGCACCGCGTCGATCACCACGGTCACCATGAGCGGTCCGCCAGCCGGAGCAATCAGCACCTCTCCCGAGGCGAGCGTAGTGTAGCCGTCGCCACCACGCAGCATGAAGTCATTAGTCGCCACCGTATATAGCGCCTCGTCATTCAAGGGTTGGTCGCCAACGCGAACCTCGAGAATTCGGGAGCCGACCGGACGTGTCGGGTTGAACGTGTATCGCAATCCAGAAACCTGCGGGAACCGGCCGCCGACTTGCTCCACTTGGGTGACCCCGTTCTCTAATGCTGCGCGGATCGCGCTGCCACGGATTGCCCCTTTGACAACGACATTGCCAAACGGCAGCCAGGCAAAGACGTCGCGCCGCCGGATCGGCCCAGCGGGGAACAGCGCGTTCGTACGGATCCCGCCTCCATTCGTGATGGCTACGTCCGCGCCGACTGCAGCGCGCATCGCGTCGGCAATAAAGTTGCCGAGCGCCGCCTCCTGCTGGCGCACGGCCTGATTGCGCGCATCAAGCGGGACGGTCGTCTCGCCGATCACGAGCTCGAGGTCTCTGGCCAGCTGGTCCGTGTACCGTTTGACGAGCGCCGCCATCTCCGGATCGGACGGCGTTTGATCGGTGATGGTGATCAGCTCGTGGGCTGCGCGCGGGGCGCCCGATAACGGCACACGTGTCACGCCCAGCCATTTCGCGTCGGACCCGGCCTTTGCGATGAGCCGCCCGCCGATCGTTGACGTCAACGGATCGTGCTCGTGTCCGCCGATCACCAGATCGATCTCGGGAACCGCTCGGAGCATCTGTTCATCCTCGTGCATGTGCAGATGGGTCAAGGCGATGATGCGCTGGGCGCTGCTGCGCCGAATCACTGGAACGATCGCGCGCGCGACCGCGATCGGATCGCCGAACCAGGTCGTGCCCGGTGAGGACGCGGTGGCCGTTTCAGCAGTGACCAGGCCGAAGATCCCAACGGTCGTTCCACAGACGTTCCTGATGAGGTACTGGTGCGTGCCAGGGAAGGGACGGGCGCCGGGCGTAAAGACGTTGGTGGCGAGCCATGGGAATCTCGATTCGCCGATGCGCTTCTGCAGCTCGGCCGGACCGTAGTCGAACTCATGATTCCCCAGCGCCGCGGCGTCGACACGAAGTAGGTTGAGTCCATCAATAAGCTGAGCGCCTTTGAAGACCGAGGACTCGACCGACGGCGAAATCAGATCACCGGCAAAGAGAAGCAGCGTGCAGCGCTCCGATGCGCGGTAGCGCTTTACCATGGCCGCCAGCCTGTCCATGCCGCCTGCCTTACCCATCTCGACTGCGGCGAGCTGATAGTCGTCGTTGAAATGCAGGATCGTCAGGACCGGGGCCTGTGGGAGCGCCGCCGGCGCCAGCAGCAGAATCGCGCCAAGCACTAACCACAGCAGCCGAAATCTCATGGGGATAATCTCCATTTAGTCAGCGTTCTTTCTTTGCCAGCCGGGCCAGCATGGGCATGATGTCGACGCCCAAAAGCATACCTATATCACCCTTCTCGGCCTCTCGCTCACTGAAGGTCTTCGTTCCATCCGGTTGCACGCCTCCGCCGGAGACTAGCAGAGGCACAGGATCTGCAGAATGACCGCGCAGGGAGCATGGCGTGGCATGGTCTGCCGTCACCGCGATGATCGTCTCTCCCATGTCGATCTTCGGTAGAAGTGTGCCGAAGAACGCGCGGTCGATAAGTGTGATTACGTCCCGTTTGCCTTCGTAGTCACCATCGTGCCCAGGCTCGTCTGGTCCTTTGAGGTGTAGATACAGCCCCTCGTGGCGTTTGATCTCCTCTATCGCACGCTGGGCCCACTGACGGTACGCGGGCTCGCGATCTCCTGCGCTCGGCGGCACCTCGATGATCGCCATCTGCAGGAGGTGCGCAATCCCCCGCTCGACCGGCATTTCCACGAAACAGCCGAACTCGATCCCAAAGCGTTCTCGAATGGAAGGAGCATCCGGAAGATGATCGCCGGCATCGCGGAGCAGAATCAAGTTTGCGGGCGGCTGTCCCCGCTCGCGGCGTCGCTGGTTGACCGGATGGCCGTCCAGAATTTCACGGCATTTTCGCGTGTATTCATTGACCAGCTCGGCCGCCATCCATGCTTCCGGTGAATCGTCGAGTGCGCGACACTCCTCCACGAGGTTTGCGAAGTCGGATTTCGCGACGCCCAGCCCCTGCATGCGCGCGTACGCCGGGTCGGTATTGCTGATGTTGGCAGAGAGTTTTCCTTCCGTTGGATACAAGACGACGGCGCATCGGTAGCCGACGGTCGATTGCGTGACGGCGCGCGCAGGCGATGACGCCAGCGTCATTTCACGGTTCAGTGCGGCGGCAAGCTCGCGCGCTTCTTCGGCCTGCAAGCTGCGCCCAACGCGACGGTCGACGATCTCCCACCCTTCACCCACTGTGGTGAAGTTCCCGCGCAGCGCCACGTCGCCGTCTTTGAACGGGAGTCCGGCGCCCAGCGCCTCGAGCGGGCCCCGGCCGGCGTGGTAGCGCAGCGGATCGTAGCCGAGGATCGCCATCACGGCCACATCGGATTCGGGCGCAATCCCTTTTCCGACGCTGATCACGGTGCCCTGACGGCCCTGGGCGACCAGACGGTTGAGGTGTGGCGTGTCGGCGGCCTCGAGCGGCGTCCGTCCGTCGAGCTCCGGGATGGGGCGGTCGCCCAAGCCGTCGAGGATCACGTACAGGAGTTTTTTCATGCCAAGCGTTGAAGGAACATATCACTGAATGTTCCACTATACACTTCTTCTGCTGATCCCGACATCCTGATTGACCAGTCGGGTCCAACGGAGACCTGCAGGTCGCCCCCCTGCATTGCGATCGTCAGGTCGCGGTCGGCGACACCTTTCTTCACTGCGGCCGCCGCGACGGCGCAGGCGCTGCTGCCGGATGCCAGCGTGTGACCGGCGCCACGTTCCCAGATGAGGATCGCCACCCGGTTCCTGGACTTCACCTCGGCAAATTGCACGTTCGTGCGATTAGGGAATATCGAATGGCGCTCCAGCAGGGGGCCCAAGCGCTGAAGATCGACCGCCTCGAGCTGTGGAACAAACACGACACAGTGAGGGTTGCCGACGGAAACCGCGGTGATCGTCAGCCGTTGTCCGTCGATATCCAGATTTTCATTCACCACTTCGCGAGAAGGACCGGTCACCGGAATCCGCTCAGAGAGGAACGTCGCGGTTCCCATCTCAACCGTGATGCGCTGTACGCTTCCGTTCAGCACATGCATGGTGACCTTCGCGATCCCGCCGGGCGTCTCGACGGTGAATTCCGGAGTCTTCAGAAGTCCACGATCGAAGAGGTATCGAGCGAATATTCGCAGACCATTACCACTTTTCTCCGCTTCGCTTCCGTCAGGGTTGTAGATCCGCAGGCCGAAATTCGCCTTCGAGGACGGCACCCTAGCCAGGATACCGTCGGAACCAACCCCAAGATGCCGGTCGCAGATCAATCGAACCGCCTGAGGCGTCAACGGGAACACGAGGTTGGCTGGATCGAGGACGATGTAATCGTTACCGAGCGCATGCGACTTGACGAAGGAATTGCGCTCCATCACTGATGGGTGTGTTCGGACGGCAAGAGTTGACTTCCTGTCCGACGAATACTGAGGGCACTCACACATGACCGCGCCGTACCGTGCCGACCATGTCGGTAGCCTTCTGCGACCCGCCGAACTCCTGGAGGCGCGCAGCGCGCCGGATCCAGATCCCAATCACCTCAAAGCGCTAGAAGACCGTCACGTGAAGCGAGTTCTCGCCAGGCAGCGCGATCTCGGTTTCGAGATCTTCACTGACGGGGAACTCCGCCGGCGCAATTTCATGAGCGATTTCTTCGACTCGGTTGAAGGCATCGACACGGGGGACGCGGTGCGGCGGACCTGGCAGGGCGGAACCGCCGTCGCGGTGAGCAGCGTGACCGG
>JAHZOA010000118.1 GCA_020028455.1 Armatimonadota bacterium
GGCCTTCATTCCGGGGGCGTCTGTGACAGTGGACCTAATCAGGCAGATGAGCGAGCGATCCGCGGCGATTCTGGCCAGGCGAGACGTGGACGGGCTCGTCGTGACTCACGGCACCGACACACTAGAAGAGAGCGCCTACCTCGTCCATATGACGGTTGAGTCGGAGAAGCCGGTGGTTTTCACCGGAGCGATGCGCAACTCATCACAGATTGGATTCGACGGCTACCGGAATCTCCATGACGCCATCCGGGTGGCCGCACACGACGGCGCGCGAGCCATGGGCACGATGGTCGTGCTCAATGAGGAGATTCACTCGGCGCGCTGGGTCACGAAGACCAACGGTCAGAAGGAAGATACGTTCAAGTCGCCGGCCACGGGCCCGATGGGCGTGATCTACGGCGACGGACCGCGGTTCTTCATGCGCCCGATGCCTCGCACCGTTCTTCCCCCGATGCTCGAGGCCAAGGTTGATCTGATTCGATTGAGCGTCGACTGTGACGACAAGTTCATCAGGTTATGCATCCAGAGCGGCAGCCGCGGGATCGTGATGGAAGTGTTCGGAGGCGGTCGTATGACCCCGTCCCAACTTCCGGCGATTGATATGGCCCTGGCCAGAGGCCTGACGGTCGCGGCCACTACCCGGTGCCCGACGGGCAACATGTGGGACATGTATGGTTACTCTGGGGCCTTCAGAGACCTGCAGCGTCGGGGCATCTTGTTTGCCCACGACCTGCCGGGACACAAGGCGCGGCTGAAGCTCATGGTGGCGCTGGGCAATGCGCTCCCGCGCGATCGAATGGGCGCCTATCTGGCTGAAGTCTGAGCCGTGCCGTCGTAGAATTCTCTTATCGACCCATGTCGTCATTGACGCCTATTGAATCGACGGTCGTCTGGCGGCCGTCAGCATCCTACATTGAGCAGAGCCGGCTCACACAATTCATGCGCCGTCACCAGATTGGCAGTTATGCCTCGCTCTTCCGCCGTTCAGTCGAAGATCTGGAGTGGTTCTGGAACGCCGTGAACGAGGATCTCGGGCTTGAGTGGATACGTCCCTACACCAGGGTCTACGATTCGTCGGCCGGCATTCCGTGGACCAAATGGTGGATCGATGGAAAATACAACTACGTCCACAACTGTCTGGACCGGCATCTTCCGAGGCTCAAAGACAAGATCGCTATTCGCTATGAGGATGAAGAAGGCACGACGCGCACTTTGACGTATCGTCAGGCGCTAGTGGAAGTGAGCCGGCTGGCGAACGGGCTCAAACGTCTCGGGATCCGAAAGGGTGATCGAGTCGGCATCTTCATGCCGCTCATCCCAGAATGTGTGATCGCGACCCTCGCGGTCTCGCGCATCGGCGCCATCTACATCCCGATCTTCTCCGGCTTCGGCGCCCCCGCGGTGGCAGCTCGACTGACAGATTGTGACTCCGTTGCCCTGATCACTGCCGACAGCTTTCCTCGTCGCGGCAGGCCCGTGCCGATGAAGGAGACGGCAGACGAGGCGCTGCGTTCAGTGCCGTCAGTGCGGCACGTCATCGTCCATCGCCGGCAGGGCGCGCAGATCCCGTGGACAGAAGGCCGTGACCATTGGTGGGACGAGACCATCAAGTCGCAGCCCGCGGACCGCCCACCAGAGCCAACCGACGCCGAAGACCCGTTCATGATCATCTACACCTCCGGCACGACCGGCCGGCCGAAGGGCACGGTCCACGTGCACGGCGGCTTTCCCATCAAGGGCGCGATGGACATGGCCTACGGGTTCGATTTCAAAGAAAGCGACACGATGTTCTGGCTCACCGACCTCGGATGGATGATGGGACCGTGGGAGATCATCGGGGTCATGACGCTCGGCGGCACGATGCTGCTCTATGACGGTGCGATCGATCACCCGGAGCCCGACCGGCTGTGGGCTCTGCTGGAGCGGCACAAGATCACCGTGGCCGGCATCTCGCCGACCGCCATCCGCGCGATGATGCGGTACGGCGAGGAACCGGTCAGGCAGCACGACCTCCGTGCGCTACGCCTGCTCGGCTCAACGGGCGAACCCTGGAACCCCGAGCCGTGGCTGTGGTACTTCCACCACGTTGGAGGCGGCCGCTGTCCGGTTCTGAACTACTCCGGTGGAACTGAGATTAGCGGCGGCATCCTCGGCTGCACGGTGCTGCATGCGCAAAAGCCATGCTGCTTCACCGGGCCCGTGCTCGGGATGGACGCGGACGTCTACGATGAGCAGGGCCGGCCCGTGCGCGGGGCGGTTGGAGAACTTGTCGTCCGTAAGCCGTGGCCCGGAATGACGCGGGGGTTCTGGCGAGATCCCGAGCGCTATCTCCAGACCTACTGGTCGCGCTGGCCAAACATATGGGTGCACGGCGATTGGGTCAGCATCGACGACGAAGGTTTCTGGTTCATACAGGGGCGCTCTGACGACACCATCAAAGTGGCGGGAAAGCGGGTGGGACCTGCCGAGGTCGAGTCCGCGCTCGTGTCGCATCCTGCCGTGTCGGAGGCGGCCGCCATCGGCGTCCCTGATGAGCTCAAGGGCGAAAAAATCGTCTGCTTCGCTGTGCTGAAGTCGGAGGGCCGTCCTTCCGATGATCTCCGCGAATCACTGGCCGACATGGTCGTTTCGCACCTAGGAAAGTCGCTGCGGCCGGCGCGGATCCTGTTTGTCCGCGAGCTGCCAAGGACGCGCAACGCCAAGATCATGCGCCGCGTCATCCGCGCGAAGTACTTGAATGCCGACCCAGGCGACCTGTCCTCATTGGAGAATCCACAGGCGGTAGACGAGATCGGCCGCGCGCAATGATTCGGAGGAATTCATGAAGGTCGAAGGTACGTACACGCTTCCCGCATCAAGGCAAGAAGTCTGGGAGCTCCTGAATGATCCCAACGTGCTGGCGAAAGCTACGCCGGGGATCAAGCAGCTCGATCCGCAGGGCGACGATACGTTCAAGGCCATCATTGAAGTGGGTGTGGGACCCGTGAAAGGCGCCTATGTGGGCCAGGTCTCGATCGCAGACAAGGTGCCGCCCGAGCGCATGACATTGAAGATTGAAGGTGGAGGCAGGCCTGGCACGATCAAGGCCACGGGCGAGCTGCGGCTGGAAGAGCAAGACGGAAAGACCGTCGTCGCGTACAGCGGGGACGCGCAGGTCACGGGACTCATCGCCAGTGTGGGTCACAGGCTGATCAGCGGTGTGGCCAAGCAAATGGTCGGCGAGTTCTTCAGAGCGCTGGAGAAAGAGCTCGAACGCCGCTGATGGTGATCTCGCATGCCCTCGGCGCGCGTATCAAGCGCCGCGAAGACCCTCGTCTGATCACCGGGCGCGCCATTTATGTTGACGACCTCAATTTCGCTGGCATGGTGCACGCCGTGCTGATCCGCAGCCCTCACGCGCACGCGAAGGTCCAATCCATCGAAACCTCAGCCGCGCGTCGAGCGTCCGGAGTGGTGGCGGTATGGACGGGCGAGGACGTAAGCAGACGCTGCGGCCCGCTGCCCATTGGTCCCCGCATCAAGGACATGAAGGCGCCCAAACGCTTCCCGCTCGTCATCGACGGCATTGTCCGTCACGTCGGCGATCCGGTGGCCGTCGTCGTCGCGGCAAGCCTCGAGGCGGCCCACGACGCGGCAGAGCTGGTCGAGGTCGATTACGAGCCGCTGGTTTCGGTGCAAAACCCGGAGACAGCCTTGGCAATCGACGCGCTGCTGATTCACCCGGATCTCGGGACGAACGTCTGCTTTCGGATGACCTTTGGCGGTGGCGGCGTTGATGCGGCGTTTGCGTCTGCCGAGGTTGTCGTGAAAACGCGCATCGTGCAGCAGCGCCTGATCCCGGCGGCGATGGAAACCCGCGGGGTCGTTGCCCAACACAAGGGCGGCGAACTCACGGTGTGGACCTCGACCCAAATTCCGCACGTCGTGAAGACGACGCTGGCGGAGACCGTCAGAGTGCCCGAGCACGAGATTCGCGTGATCGCGCCCGAGGTCGGCGGCGGATTCGGCAGCAAGCTGGACGTCTACGCTGAGGAGGCACTGGTGGCCGCGCTGGCCTTGGCGCTCGGCCGGCCTGTGAAATGGATCGAATCACGGCGCGAAAACTTCATCGCGACCGTGCACGGTCGCGGACAGATCGACGACGTGGAGCTCGCCGCGAAGCGCGACGGCACCGTGACCGGTCTGCGTGTTCGCGCCATTGCGGACCTTGGAGCATACAGCCAGCTGCTGACTCCCGGAGTGCCGACCAATACCGGTCTGATGTGCTGTGGTTGTTACCGGATTCCAAACGTGCACGCCGAGGTGATCGGCGTTTTCACGAACCGCACCCCCACTGACGCCTACAGGGGGGCAGGCCGGCCCGAAGCGACATTTCTGATTGAGCGAGTCATGGATGTCCTGGCCGCGGAACTAAAAATGGACCCGGCCGAAGTGCGTAGGAAGAATTTCATACCTGCCGGCGCGTTTCCATTCAAAACACCCACCGGAGCAACGTACGACAGCGGAAATTACGAGACGGCCCTGGAGAAAGCGCTCGATCGTGTGAACTACACGGCGTTGCGGGATGAACAGGCGAAACGGCGACAACAGAAACGCTACATGGGCATTGGCATCGCCAGCTACGTGGAAATCACCGGGCTGGCCTCAGCGGCGAATCTGCCGGGGGGCAACTGGGAAAGCGCGACAGTCCGCGTCGAGCCGACGGGGAAGATCACGGTCCTTACCGGCACGTCCCCGCACGGGCAGGGGGAAGAGACGACGTTTGCCCAGATCGTCAGCGACCGGCTCGGGGTGTCTATCGAAGATGTCGCAGTCATTCATGGGGATACGCGGGCGGTGCCCTACGGTGTAGGCACGTTTGGTAGTCGCACCACTCCCGTGGGCGGCGCCGCGGTCTACGTGGCTGCGGAAAAGGTGAGGGACAAGGCCACGAGGATCGCCGCGCATCTGCTCGAGGCCTCGCACGATGACGTCACGATGAATGGCGCTCGTTTCCTGGTCAAAGGTAGCCCCGATCGCGCCATCGATTTCAAAGAGGTCGCGCGAATGGCCTATAAGGCCTTCAAGCTCCCACCCGGCATGGAGCCGGGGCTCGAATTCCTGCACTTCTTTACGCCAAAAGAACGGGTGTTTCCGTTTGGGTCGCACGTCTGCGTCGTTGAGATCGATCCCGAGACGGGCGAGGTCAGTTTCAAGAGATATGTCGCGGTTGACGATTGCGGTAACATCCTCAATCCACTCTTGGTCGCGGGGCAGATCCACGGGGGGATCGTGCAAGGGCTGGCCCAGGCCGTCTACGAGGGAGTTGAATACGACAGTGAGGGACAGTTGCTCACGGCTCTTTTTACTGACTACGTAGTACCCGATGCCACCCAGGTGCCCCCGTTCGAGCTCGATCACACCGTGACGCCATCCCCGCACAACCCGCTGGGCGCAAAGGGCGTCGGGGAAGCCGGCACGATCGGGGCGACGCCGGCGGTGGTGAATGCGATCCTGGACGCGCTCGCCCCATTCGGTGTGAAGCATCTAGATATGCCGATCACCCCGCGGAAGATTTGGGCCGCGATGCAAAGCGGTTTATAATTGTAAGGTCATGCATCCTGAAATCGGCCGTATCCAATCGATGCT
>JAHZOA010000030.1 GCA_020028455.1 Armatimonadota bacterium
AGTCTCGCCGACCAGGCGAACCCGCACCGGTACATCCCGTTCATCGCCAAGCATGCAGGCATCTTCTGGTCCGTCAACGTCCTGGGTGCATTTGTGGCCGGCGTGCTCAGCGCCGTCCTGATCCTTGCCCTGGGCGATCGGTTCCGTGAGGCCTCACCGGGCAGCACGCGGATCGCGACGGAGTTCGGGGTGTTCGGAGCAGCGGCATTTGCCAGCGCTGCTATCGTCAGGCAGGTCGGCTTTGCATCGCTGACCCCAATCTACAAAGCCACGACATCCGGGGGAGCCGCCGCATTCTACGCGATGAACGGTGTGGTCGACGCGTTAACCGCGCTGGCCGGAATCGCCATCGGGTTTGGCGTGCTCCTGTTCGGCAACGTGATGATCAAGTCGGGGCGCTATTCGAGCGCCGGCACCCTGAGTATTGCGGCCGGCGCCGCGATGGTCCTGGGCGGGTTTGTCAACAACGTATACCTCTACATGGCAAGCTCCGTCGCAATGATCGTCTGGCTCACCTGGACCGCGCTCTCGCTCCGAGCGGAAGTCGGTCCGGCCCTGTTCAATTTCGTCGTGAAACGGAATGGACGGAGAGCCAAGGCAGCCGCTTGACTTGTAGGTCTGACGTGGCGCACGGCAATGCCGTGTGAGAATACAGAAGCCCGAGGGACAACCCTTCGGGCTTCTGTCATTGCGAGGAGCGTAGCGGTCGCGAGGAGCGTAGCGACGAAGCGAACTCATCTCGGAGATTGCTTCCCGCCACGCCCACTTCGTGGGCTCGCGGCTTCGGCTCACCCACTCGCAATGACCGACTAGTTGTTTAGCACGCTGTTGTCCTGAATCGGGACGAGGATGGAATCCTGCGCTCCCACAAGGCCTGCCAACAAGGTATCAATGTTTGCCAGAAAGAGCCCGATCAGGATGACCAGTGCGACCAATAACGCTGCCGCGGCTACGGCAGTGAATCGCAGCCCGAACATCAGCAGGAATCTGCCGATGTCCAATCCCCACCCCCGCCTACCATTAACCGCTTCCACAAGTGTGCTCATCTTCTCAACCTCGCCATTACAGCAGTTTGCCGACTCAAGCTAAAGGTATCAGCGAGTCAGAATCGAGGCGATGAAAGGGGATACTTCAAACGAGTGACGAATGACACAGCGCTAAATTCCCCCCTGAGGTGAGAATGGAATGGCGACCACTAACGTCGCCCACGGAGTGGGCCGACGGCGCACAGAGGCCGAGCTAGGCCGAGGCCGGGGGTATGACTCTTGGTGCCGGGTTAAGTTGATGTTGCGTCCAGCGATGGCTTTGACTTTTGTGCTGTTTCTGGTGACAGCCGCCGGCGCCCAGGTAACGGTGAAAGGAGACGCGGCCGCCTGGCGTGAGGTGATGGCCGCCTACGAGAACCTGGGCAAGCTCAAGAGTTTCCGGATGAAGATGACGCCGGTGGGACAGACCGAGGGTGCCTTTGTGATCGAGAAGGTCAATCCAGATCGATCCCGCATGCTCATCCAGTCCCAACAAGGAGTCGGCATAGAGTCGATCGCCGTCGGCAATGAGGTACGCTCTCGTGTCAACACAGGGACCAATCAGGCGACGGCATGGCAGTGCGGTCCTGCGCCGGTTCAGGCTGGTTCAGAACCCAACCCGTTGAAGGCCAAGGGGGAGGTCACAATCAGCCGGCTTCCCGATGCAACAATTGAAGGCACGCGGACCCGCGGGTATCGCAGCACGATGACGACTGATGGGAAACCCAATCACAGCCGGATCTTTGTTCTGGTCGACCGTGGTCTGCCGCGGCGCACGGAAGTCCTCGATGACGCCGGTAGCAAAATGGAAATGACGATCGACTATTATGACTTCAACGCTCCGATCACGATTGATCTGCCGAAGTGCGGCTGACACCCGCCTCAGCCACAATCTTTCCACGACTGATGACGTACGCCGGGGCCTCATGAGATCGTAACGCCTCCAGCACGCTCGGGGCATTGAGTACAACGAGGTCGGCTGGCGCGCCGACCTCTAGCTTGTGATCCTGAATCCACATCGCCCGCGCCGCGTCGACCGTGATCATGTCGTAGAGTTTCTCCATGTCGCTTGAGGTCGTCATCCACAGCAGGTGACTCGCCAGGAATGCCACCTCCAGCATGTTGTTCCGGCCGTACGGATAGTACGCATCCGAGATATCGTCCTGGCCAAGGCACACCAGCACGTCTTCCTTAAATAGCGTCCTGACCGGCACATGTAGCGGTCCAGTGTGTGGGTCGGTCACGATTCCCATGCGGGCCTTCTTGAGAAGTCTTACAAGCTGCTCCAGGTTCCCGTTGTCATAAAGCGCCATCGCCCGAGCATGGTGGGCCAGGACGCGACCTTCCCATCCTTGCTCGATCGCCCGCCGCGCCATCATCTCGAGCGTCCGCAGCTCCGGTCTCCCCGCGTCATCGACAAGCATCGCGACCGGCCTGTCAAACTCTCTGGCGATGTTGAACATCTCGTCAATGTGCCGCTGCATGTCCCGTTCGGTGGGCTCGATCCATGGGATGCCCCCGACGACGTCGGCGCCCATCGCCATCGCTTCGCGCACGAGTTCAGCGGCGCCCGGTTCCCTGACGACCCCGTCCTGGGGAAAGGCCACCACTCGGATCGCGATGATATCTTTGAACTCCGCACGCGCCTGGATGAGAGCCGCCACGCCTTCGAGCCGGGCTTTAGGGTCCACGTCGGCGAGTGCCAGCATGTGCGTGGTGCCGAACCGGACTGCTTCCTGCAGAGCCGTCCGCACATTCTCGATAATCCACCCGCGGTCGTACCGGGCCTTCACACGCGAGGCAAGGTCGATGGCCTTCGCAGCGTCCTCCATTGAGCCGCCGTGATAGGCGCGCAGCGCTTCGTCGTCCAGCATTTGGAGCGTGTACACCTTATCGAGGTGGAGATGAGGATTCACGAACGATTCCGTCACGAGGCGATTCCGCGCGTCGATCTCAAGCGGTGCATGAAGGGGAGGAGAACCATCGATCGCAGCGATCCGGCCGGCGTGGACGGCGATACTCACCGGTCCCATGCCCAGACGCAGCACGGCATTCCTGATCAGGATATCGGCGTCATCCATCGAAGGTTAGGTGTTATTCCCTCAAGCGCGCGGCCCTCCTCGGGAGGGGACACGGTGGCTGCATGACGTCCGTCGTGGTCGTCGGTGCGATCAACATTGACCTGGTGATCCGGCTGCCACGTCTGCCTGCGCGCGGGGAGACGGTCACTGGAGGTACGTTCACGACAACCCATGGCGGCAAGGGAGCCAATCAATCCGTGGCGGCCCGCCGACTCGGCGCTGCCGTCACGCTGATCGGCGCTGTAGGAGACGATGCATTTGGCGGCGAGGCATTGGAGAATCTGAAGGCCGAAGGCGTCGATATTGCACAGGTGGCCGTCAAGCGGAAGCCCACTGGCGTGGCTCAGATCATGGTCGACGATGATGGAGAGAACGTCGTTGCGGTGGCTCCCGGTGCAAATTCCGAACTGACCGCGACCGAGGTGGAAACCGCGATGAGAAAGGTCACGACACAAGACAGTGTGGTCGTGGCGAGCCTGGAGGTTCCGGAAGTCGCGGTCATTGCGGCCGCGCGGACCGCAAGACGTTCGGGATGGCAGTTTATCTTGAACCCGGCGCCGGCCTACGCACTACCTGCAGCGCTGCTGACGTCGTGCGACATCCTGACCCCCAACGAGCACGAAGTCACATTGCTCGGCCTGCCGGTCGAGGCAATCCTGCAGAACGGCGTCAAGGCTGTGATCATCACCAGAGGCGCAGACGGTGCCGATCTCGTGCGGCCGGGCCGTCCCGTTCTGCACCAGGGCGCATTTGAGGTCGATGTCGTGGACACGACCGGTGCCGGTGACGCTTTCAGCGCTACGCTGGCGTGGGCGTTGGCCGAAGGCCGCCCAATAGAAGAAGCCCTCAGGTTAGCGGCCGCCGGCGGAGCGCTCGCCACGCGCAGCCTCGGGGCCCGCACTGGGTTCGCAACACGTTCCGAGGTGGAGCAGCTTGCCGCAAAGGACAAGTCACTGGCATGAGTCACAAGATTCTCGTGATTGGTCCCGCGGCCGATCGGCAGCGCTTTCTTACGCCGGATGTGGCGCAGCTTCTGACTGCCGCAGGTGAGATTCATCATGTCGATCTGCCGGCAGTGGAGGAAACTCAGCGCGCCGAGGCGTTCGACCGCACCGTAAAAGACGCGCACGCTCTCATTTGCATGCCATGGGGGCGACAGAGTTTACCTGTTTTTTCGGCTGATCGGTGGGAGAAGGCCGCGAAGCTCAGAGTGATCGCGGGAACGTTCGATCACAGGTTCGAGCCGTCGCTCGACGTCGCCGATGCGCACCGGCGCGGCGTCGCGGTGATCGATACGTCCGGCAGCATGAGCCTCACGGTGGCCGAATTCGCACTGGCCATGATCCTCAATTTGCTCAGAGACATTCCGGACACAGTCGCAGAGGTTCGCCGAGGGGAATGGCCACACCACTGGCAGGACCACCCTGGCTTCGTCTTCGGTGATCTCACCGGACGGCGCGTCGGCTTGGCCGGTTTCGGTGCCATCGGCCGGAGGTTGGCCGAACTGCTCGACCCGTTCCGCTGCGCGGTGTCGGCCTATGACCCCTTCGTGCCAGACGAGGTGGTGCGGCGGCTCGGCGTTCGCCGCGCCGAGTCGATGAAAGCCCTCGCCGCCGACAGCGATATCTTCGTCGTGGGCATCCCCAAGACGCCCGCAACACTCAACGTGGTGAACCGGGAAGTGATCGATGCCCTCCCACGCGGCGCATTATTCGTTTTGGTGGGTCGGATGTGGGTCGTGGAGCAGGAAGCTCTGTGGCGGCGCACTGCCGCCGGCGAGATCCGCGCCGCGGTTGACGTGTTCCTTCCCGAGCCTCCGCCTGCCGGCAGCGCCTTCCTCTCTGACCGCAACGTGCTGCCGACTCCGCATGTTGCCGGTAACACTGAACAAGCCAACCGGCGCTGCTTCATGCTGGCATGCACCGAATCTATCGCGGCGCTGCACGGAAAGCCGTTCAACTACGCCGTCACCGTTGAACACGCCGCGTTGTACGCGGGCGGCACGAAGCTGAAGGAAGCATCTCTATGAAGACGACCACGAGCATCGCCCACGGAGTGGGCCAACGACGCACAGAGGCCGAGCTAGGTCGAGGCCGAGGGTATGACTCTTGGTGCCGGGTTCGATGAAGACGACCACGAGTGGTTCCATCCAAGTCGCCGCGGCGCAGGCCAGGTCTCGCCAGTTGATGTCATCGCTGATGCTCTACCTGCCGTTGCTGATTCCGGTTCTCGTTCTGTCCGTTATTCCACTCGTCCAAGGCATCTGGCTGGGATTCACTGACTACAAACTGGGGACGACGCCCCCGCGATTCAACTTCCTCGACAATTACGCGCGCATGCTGGCCGACCGTGATTTCTGGATGTCCTTCCGCACAGGATTCGTCTGGACGTTCACCGTTACCGCGGGCGAGATCGCCCTGGGGATGGGACTCGCGATGATCCTCAACGCGAGGCTGCCCATGCGTGGTTTGTGGCGCATTCTCATCCTCATCCCCTGGGCGATGCCCCCGGTGATCAAGGGGCTCATATGGCGGTTCGTGTATCACCCCGACGCGGGGCTGCTGAACTATGGCTTGATGTCGCTGGGCCTTCTGCGCGACCCGATCAACTGGCTGAGCGATTTTAGCTGGGCGCTGCCCGCGGTCATCGTCGTGGGAATCTGGACGGGTCTTCCGCTCGCGACCATCGTGCTGTTGAGTGGGCTGCAAACGATTCCGGAGGAACTGGCCGAAGCCGGCTCACTCGACGGCGCCTCGGGCTGGCAGCAATTTCGCAATGTGACACTGCCGCTGCTGACGCCGATCATCATCGCGCTGTCCTCGCTCGAATTCATCTGGAACTTCAACTCGTTTGGACTAGTGTACGTCCTCACAGAAGGCGGTCCCGCGGGTCTCACACGTCTGCCTATGCTCTTCGCCTACCTGGAGGGGTTCGCGTTCGGCAACCTGGGCTATGCCGCGGCGCTGGGCAACGTGATGGTGCTGGTCATCGGCGGCTTTGTGCTGTACGGCGTGCGCCGCCAGGCGGCGGCAACCATATGACGCTCTCGCGGTCGACCCGCCGGCGGGCAGGCACGGCTCTGCTGTTCATCCCATTGTCGGCGTATGTCGCCTTCCTGGCATTCCCGCTCCTGTGGTTGCTATCAACCTCTTTCAAACTGCCCAACGAGATCATGGTGAGCCGGCCCGCCATCGTTCCCAAACAACCGACCCTGGAGAACTACCGGGAAGTGCTGGGACCCGAGGGTGTCGTGCGGCCCAGTCTGAACACCTTCAAAGTAAGTGTCGCCGCAGCGCTGCTGGCCCTCGCGATCGCGCTCCCCGCCGCGTATGCGCTGGCGCGAAAGCAGTCGCCCCTGAACAAAGCCATCATCGGCTGGATCCTCGTTTCCCAAAGCTTCCCCAGCATCCTGATCATCGTGCCGCTGTTCTTGATCCTCGCCCGCGTTGCGCTTTCCAACTCGCACGTGGGTCTCATCTTCGTTTACGTCGTCTGGAGCCTGCCTTTCGTGCTGTGGATCCTGCACGGGTTCGTCAAAGGGCTGCCGGTAGAGCTGGAGGAGGCGGCCGCCATGGATGGCGCGTCATTTCCGCAGATTCTCTTTCGAATCCTGATGCCGCTGCTGCTGCCCGGGCTGGCGACGACGCTTTTGTACGCTCTCGTAAACGCGTGGAACGAGTTCTTCTTTGCGCTGGTGGTGTTGAAGGATCCGGATCTGGTGACCATCCAAGTGAGCCTGGCGCGATTTCGCGGTATTGAGGGCTTGGCCAGGTGGGGGCCGCTCGCCGCCGGGAGCGTGGTCGCCACCCTGCCTGCGCTGATCGCGTTCACGTTTCTGCAACGGCGTCTTGTGTCTGGGTTGTTGTCTGGTGGAGTGAAAAACTAAACGAGGGGGAGAGTGACCATGAGGATCCGATTGCTGCTTGTCGCCGTGCTGCTGGTTGTGCTGGCCAGCACCGCGGCTTCCACGGGCGGTAGCGCGCCTGTGCGCGTTCGCTTCGTGAGTCTGGCATGGCAGAAGCAGGCCGTGGAGGCCGTGAAGGCTGTGGTCGCCGATTGGAACCGCGCGAACCCCAGCATTCAGGTGGATTACGCACAGGTAGACTGGGGCTCGATCCACGACTACCTGCAGACGTCGTTCCAGACGGGCGATGTCCCGGATATTTTCCACTACGAGTCGATCCCGATTCTCGATTTCGCGAAGCGCGGCTTCCTCACCGACCTCACACCGATGATCTCCAAAGAATTGCGCGCTGATGTTCTGCCCGCCGCATGGCAGACTGTCCTCACGCAGGACAAGAAGATCTATGCCATTCCCTATCTCTGGGAATCGCTGATCATCATTTACAACAAGAAGGCGTTTGCTGAAGCCGGGATCAAGCCGCCGACCGTGGCCAATCCGTGGACGTGGGATGAGATGCAGAAGGCGGCCAAGGCGCTGACGAAGGACCGCGACGGCGACGGGCGGACCGATCAGTTCGGCGCGGCCCTCGGCCTGCGCAGCCCGGTGAACCGCGTCCTGAATCTCTCGATGGGGTTTGGCGGAACGTATTTTTACCAGCAGGGCGGCAGGACCGTCGTGTACGTCGGCGATGCGGAGCGCCAGCTCCTGACGATCCTGATGAACATGCTATATGTGGACAAGACGGCATCGCTCGACGGCATTGGCCGCAGTAGCCCGGAGCTGATTCCCGGATTCCTCGCGGGAAGATACGCCATGCTCCCCGGCATCGGCGTGTGGGCACGGCAGCAACTTGTCGAAACCGCGCCGGCCGGGTTCGAGTGGGGCGTCCTGTCACCGCTGAAGGCGAAGACACAGTACCAGGGCTCGGCGACCCAGACGCTCAGCATTCCGGCCGCCGCTAAGAACAAAGAAGCGGCGATGCGGTTCATCGAGTTTGCGCTGAACCGCGACAACATGGCCAAGCAGGCCCTGGGCGACTGGCTCTTCCCCACCCGTGCGTCCTCGATCACACTTCCCGGCTTCCGCACTCCGCAAAACGGCTGGGACGTCTCCACGGAGTCCGTGAAGTCGCTACGGATGGCTACGTGGCAGCGGGTGCTCGGATACAACGAATGGCGGACCCGCCTGGCAACGCCACTGATGAATGAACTCTTTGCGAACCGCATTACGGTCGAGCAGTTCGCCCGGAGGTTGGAGTCGGAGAGTCCCGAGATCCTTGATCGGTACCGATAGATACCCGCACCCCACCCTCAGAAAAAACAGTTCCCTCTCCCCAATGGGGAGAGGGCGAGGGTGAGGGGAGACAGCCGTGGCCAATACGCTTCAGGATGGCGTACGAGGATGCGTGATCGGCGGTGCCGTCGGCGACGCGCTTGGGGGGCCCGTCGAAGGGCTGAGCTCGGCGCAGATCCGAGAGCGTCATGGAGGCTGGCTTAAAGGGTTCACGGCGGTGGTGGAATCCACCGCCGGAACCCGCATGCCGCCGCTGCGCAAGGGCGGCGGTCGGGTGACCGACGACACGCTGCTGACCGTCGCCCTGAGCAATGTGTACATCAAGCTCAGGCGTCATCTGACGGCATACGACATCGCCGACCACTTCGTCTCTGAGATCGCCGACAAACCATTCTTCGTGCCGGATCTGGAATCCGAGAACTTTCTCGCGCACCGATTTTTCTACGCAGAGAAGTATCTCGTGCTGCGCCTGCGTTACGGTAATGCCGATCCACGCGAGGCCGGGGTCGGGAACATGGTCAATTGTGGCGCAGCGATCTACATGGCTCCGGTCGGGATCGTGAACGCTGGAGATCCCGAAGGGGCGTATCGGGAGGCTATCGAGATCACGGGAGCCCATCAATCGAGTTACGGGCGCGAGGCGGCCGGCGTGATGTCAGCGGTGGTTGCTGAAGCCCTCCGGCCTGGAGCCTCGGTTGATTCTGTGATTGAAGCGGGCATGGGGCTTGCCCGAGACGGAACCCGAGATGCCATCGCCTCGGTCGTGAGGACCGCGCGCGAATGCGCAGGTTGGGAGGAATCGATCCCGAGAATCCGCGATGCGGTCCGACCTTTTGATACTGTCGGAGATGAATACCGCCGTCCGGGCCTTGACGCCAGGCGGCCGAGCAGGACGCACTCTATTGAAGAATTGCCCGTGGCATTGGGCATGCTGGCCGCAACCAAAGGGGAGTGGCTGGGTTCAGTGCTCGGCAGCGTGAATTACGGTCGGGACGCCGATTCCATCGCTTCCATGGCCGGGGCCATCGCTGGTGCGCTGCACGGGGAAGCTGCGATTCCTCGAGATTGGGCTCAGCAAGTCAGCCGCTCGAGCAAACTGGAGATGGTCGAGATGGCCGATGCGCTCTCGAATGTAGCGAGCGAGATCTTCGCCAGCGACCGCCGTCACTGGGAAGAACGAACCGGCAACTTTCCGCCTGCGGTGCAATGACGACCCCCGAAATTCGGGTCACCTGGCTGAAACCGGAAGAGCGCATCGAGGCAGAACTCCAACAGCTCAGCGAGGAAGGTGTCGATGCCGCTCCGATCCGCCGAGCGTGGGAGGATCTACGCCGTTCGCAACCGGTACTCGCCCTGTTGCGGCCGGAAGCCGAGCGACTGCTCGATGACTGCCGCAATCTTTGGGACGAATCCCCCGCAGGGCGCAACTCTGTCGATGAGCCCTCAGATTTCGAGCAGATTATCCGCGCCGTCCCTAGGTCATTGCGAGCGCAGCGAAGCAATCTCGCCCCTTACCCACCCGATTTCCTCCGCGAACGAATCGGCGGCGGATGGGTCGGGCGCATGGCGGGGTGCCTACTCGGGAAGCCTGTCGAGAGCGTCCCGCGCGAAGGTATTCACGCGATCCTCAAGAGCAGCGGCCGGTGGCCGTTGTCGGACTACTTCACGGCGAAGGGCGTACCAGACGAGGTCCTCGCCCGCTACCCATTCAACCGCACTGCCCGTCTCACGAGCCTCAAAGAGAACATCGTGTGCATGCCCGAAGATGACGACACCAATTACACGATGCTGAGTCTCTACATTTTTGAGTCGGCCGGCGCAGGCTTCACTACCGGAGATGTCGCTACGGCATGGCTGCGTACGATGCCGGCGCTCCGAGTCTTCACGGCGGAACGCGTCGCGTATCACAACCTCCTCTCGCTGAAGCAGCCTCCAGAAACTGCGGAGTTCCACAATCCATACCGGGAGTGGATCGGTGCGCAGATACGTGCCGATCTGTGGGGCTGGGTCGCCCCAGCCAATCCAGTCCGTGCCTCGGAATATGCGTGGCGCGACGCCCGGCTCAGTCACGTCAAGAACGGCATCTACGGAGAGATGTACGTAGCCGCGATGATCTCCCACGCATTCGCCACGGACGACCTTGATCGCATTATCGATGCAGGCGTCAGCGTCGTGCCTGCATCCAGCCGTCTCGCCGAGACCATCCAATTCGTGCGTGAGCTGGCCGGGCGCGTCGATGACTACGAAGAGGCTGTAGATCAGATCTACGAGAGGTACAGCAATTATCATTGGGTGCATACGCTCAACAACGCTGCAATCGTGACTGCGGCGCTCCTGTTCGGCCATGGCGACTTTGAACGGTCCATCTGTCATGCGGTGCAAGGTGGGTTTGATACGGACTGCAACGGCGCCACGGTCGGCTCAATCGTGGGAACGTTGTTGGGCCGGCAGGCGATCCCGGAGAAATGGGCCGCGCCCCTCAAAAACCGTGTTCGCTCCAGCCTCGCCGGCTTCGACAATACCTCGATTGATGAGCTGATCAGTCGGACGGTGAGATGCGTCCACTAGAGGATCTGGCCGTGCTGGACCTGTCCCGTCTTGTGGCCGGAGGAATGCTGACGACGGTGCTCGCCGATTTCGGCGCAGAGGTGATCAAGGTCGAGCAACCAGGCGTCGGCGATCCGTTGCGGGCCTGGACGAAGAATGGCGTTCCGCTGTGGTGGCTGGTCTACGGGCGGAACAAGAAATCGATCACCCTGAATCTCTCTGCCTCTGAGGGACAGGCAGTCTGCCGGCGCCTGGCTGCTGCAGCGGATCTGTTGGTGGAAAGCTTCGTACCGGGGAGGCTCGAGGAATGGGGTCTTGGCGCAGAGGCACTGCTCAAGATCAATCCGCGCCTGATCATCGTGCGGATATCGGGTTGGGGCCAGGATGGTCCATACGCCGGAAGGCCCGGCTTCGGCACGCTGGTCGAGGCTGCATCAGGATTCGCCTGGCTGACAGGATTCCCCGACAGCCCACCGGTACTGCCACCGATCCCTCTTGCCGATATGGTCGCAGCGCTATATGGTGCGGCGGCCGCTCTCATCGCGATGCGAGTGCGCGATCGCCAGGGTGGCCAGGTGATCGACCTGCCGCTCTTTGATCCGCTGTTCTCAATCCTTGGACCGCAAGCCGCAGAATACGTGCGCTTCGGCACGGTTCGGGAGCGTATCGGCAATCTCTCGTACAATTCCGCGCCTCGCAACGCCTATCAGTCGAAAGACGGCACGTGGTTTGCAGTTTCCGCCTCGACGCAGCCTATGGCTGAGCGATTCTTCAAAGCGCTGGGACTGCAGCGTTGGCTTGACGACGAGCGCTTTGCGACCAACGGCGCCAGGGTCCAGCATCGCGAAGAGCTTGATCGGCTCATCGAGGAGGAATTCAGCCGCCGGACAAGCGACGAACTGACCGGCCTATTCACCGAGCACAGTGTCACGGCAATCCAGGTCTACGATATCGCGCAGATCCTGTCCGACCCGCACATTCGCGCGCGTGATGTAGTCGTGCGCGTACCGGATGGGCGCGGCGGATCGGTCGCGATGCACTCCGTCGTCCCGAGGCTCAGCGGGACGCCCGGGGCGATCGAGCATGCCGGGCCGGCGCTGGGCGAACACAACGCGGAGGTGTACGGCCGGCTCGGGCTAACGGAAACCGAGCAGGCCGCCTTGAAGGAGGCGAAGGTCATATGAGCGAGCCGATATTTCGAACGGCGATTTCCACCTACGATCGCGACAGCATCACCCTGCGGGGCCGGCGTGTTGAGGACCTCATGACCGGTGCCTCCTTCGGCGCAGTCGCCTTCCTGCTGCTGACGGGCCGCATGCCCAAAGAGAATGAGGCCAAAGTATTTGAGGCAATGCTTATCGCGTCTACCGACCACGGACCGAATCCGCCTTCGACGGCGGCGGCGCGCGTCATCGCCTCTGGCAACCGTGCGGCGTTGGAAGCGGCCGTCGCAGGCGGCGTGCTGGCGATCGGCGATGTGCACGGCGGCGCAGGCCAGCGGCTCATGGAATTGATGGCCGAGGCCCTCAAGGGCGGCGCAAAACCGCGAGAAGCGGCCGGGCAGCTGGTCCAGACCTCAATCGCTGCGCGGCAGCGCATCCCGGGGTTTGGTCACCGCACCCATGAGGTGGACCCCCGCCACCCGGTGCTCTTCACGCTGGCCAAAGACTATGGCGTCGCCGGACGAGGCGTGGCGTTTGTGGAGGCAGTCAGTGAGGCGCTGGCGGAGGCGGGCCGCCCGCTGCCGATCAACGTGGATGGCGCCATGGCCGCGATCCTGTTTGACCTCGGGTTCCCGGCTCATGCGGGCAAGGTGGTGTTCATCATCGGCCGCGTCGTGGGACTGTCGGCGCACGTTTTAGAGGAATACGCTCGCGAGCGCCCGATGCGCTTTGAGTTTCCTTTTTCCTACGATGGTCCGTAATGCCTGAGTTCCGCCCGCGAGATTCGTTCCGTTCTCCGCGCTTTGCGCAGCCCGCCACGTTCATGCGCCTGCCACACGTTGAGAATGTGGATGGTCTCGATGTGGCAGTGCTCGGGGTCCCGTTTGATGGCGGAACCTCCTACCGGACAGGATCGCGATTCGGGCCGCGCGAGATTCGGGCCCAGAGCAGCCTGATCCGCCCCTACCATCCGGCTCTCGATGTCAGCCCGTTCGAGGTCCTGCGTGTCGCCGACGTGGGAGATGTGGACGTGAACCCCCTCAATATTGAAGACACCCATGCCCGCGTACAGGCCGTGCTGGATGAAATGCTGGAACTGGGGGTGATCCCAATCTGTGTGGGAGGCGATCACTCCATCTCCCTCGCGATCTTGCGCTCGGTGGTGCGCCGGCATGGTCCGGTGGGTATGGTGCACTTCGACTCGCATCAAGATATGTGGGACGAATACTTCGGTAACCGCTACTTTCACGGAACGCCGTTCCGCCGAGCGGTCGAGGAGAACCTGCTGGACACGCACCGGGTGATTCAGATCGGCATCCGTGGCCCGGTGTATTCCTCGGACGACTTTGAATTCGCGCGGAGCCACGGCACGAAGACGATCAGGATCGAACAACTTGCGCGCGACGGCCTCGCCTCGGTGAAGAAACAGATCTCGGCGGTCCGCGACGGTCCGGTCTACCTCTCATTTGATATCGACGGTGTCGATCCGGCGTTCGCTCCGGGCACGGGGACGCCCGAAGTCGGCGGGCTCACCAGTAGAGAAGCCCTGGAGCTCGTGCGCGCACTGGAGGGACTGCAACTTGTGGGGGCAGATGTGGTCGAAGTCTCGCCGCCCTACGATCATGCCGGTATCACCTCGCTGCTGGCGGCGAATTTGCTCTTTGAGATCGTCTCTGTACTCGCGGCCAACCGGCTGCGGCACAAGCAACCGCAGCCCGAGGCGTGAGGGTGTCATTGCGAGCGCAGCGAAGTGACGAAGTCATCGCGAGGCCCGAAGGGCCGTGGCGACCTCATATCGCCGGGAGATTGCTTCGTCGCTACGCTCCTCGCAATGACCAAAGGAATTTCGTCGCTGCGCTCGCAATGACAAGATGCATAGGGGGGTGAGGGGATGGCACGGCGATACTTTTCATTGACAGTAGTGCTGCTTTTGCTGGCCGGGATGCTGGTGCTGCCGGCTCCGGCGCCGGCGCAGAAGGTCCTGAAGATCGGATATCCCACCTGGGTCGGTTACGGACCGCTGTTTCTCGCCGATCGTAAGGGCTTCTTAGAGAAGCGTGGGGTGAAAGTGGAGTTCGTGCTGATGGAAGACACGAAAACCCGCTATGTCGCGCTGGCCGCGGGCAAGATCGACGGTCTTATGACCACGATCGACACCATGGTGCAGCGGGCGCGGCGGGACTTTCAGATCGCGGCCGTCATGGCCTTCGACGATTCAAAGGGCGGCGACGGCATCGTCGCGCGCAAGGCGATCACGAACGTCGCCGGCCTCAAGGGGAAGAAGGTCGCCTACGGCGAGGGGTCGGTGAGTCACTTCTTCCTCGGCTATCTGTTGCAGCAGTCGGGTCTTTCCTTTAAAGACATCACATCGGTGAACATGACCGCCGGAGATGCGGGCGCGGCGTTTGTCGCCGGTAAGGTGGATGCCGCCGTCACCTGGGAGCCCTGGTTGACCAAGGGCAAGGGCGCAGCGCATGGGCATCTGCTGGTGGACTCTGGCAAGACGCCCGGCCTGATCGTGGACGTCTTGGTGTTTCGCAAGGACGTTCTCAAGGCGCGCGGTGGCGATATTCGCAACGTTGTCGCGGCCTGGCACGAGGGCGTCGATTATTGGAAGGCGTATCCCGACGAGAGTAACAAGATCATGGCCGAAGCGGTCGGTGGCTGGCTAAAGGACTCCAAGGTCTTCGCCGAGACGCTGACCGGGATTCGCTACTACGACGCCGCGGCGAACCGGCAGTACTTCGCCGCGAACGGCGGTGTTATGAAGACCGCGGACTTCGCCATCAAATTCTGGGAGAGGCAAGGTAAGACCCAGATGAAACTGAAGGCGTCCGACATCATCAACACGTCGTATATCAGGTGAAGGAACGAGCACCAGCTCAGAGTGCGGTTACCCCGGCCCCGCGCGAAGGACAGACGCGGGGCCGGGCCTCTTTTGGGCTTCAGGATGCACTGCGTCCGCACGAACCGATCGGCCGGAGCGCGTATCTGGGCGGGGTGTCCACGACCGTCCTGCTCATCATGCTCTCTTGGAGCGTGCTCACATATGGTGGGCTGGTGCCCCAACTGTTTCTGCCGGCTCCAACGGATGTGATCCGGGCTGCCGCCGCGCTCTTGCGTGAAGGCAGCCTCCAAATCCACACGATGGCCAGCCTGACCGTGATCCTCACAGGATGGGCGCTGGCCGTCCTGATCGCGGTGCCGCTCGGCATTCTCATGGGCACCCTGAAGCTCGTTGAGGCACTGGTCGAGCCGATCATCAACTTCGTACGCTACCTTCCAGTGAGCGCGCTGATCCCGCTGCTCATCCTCTACATCGGAATCGGCACGGCGGAAAAGGTCGCGGTGGTCTTCATCGGAACGTTTTTTCAGCTGGTCCTGCTAGTTTCCGATGTCTCGGCGAACGTGAGCAAGGACCTGCTGGACAGCGCCTATACGTTGGGCGCGAAGCGCCGGACGGTCCTTTCTCGTGTTTTGCTCCCGGCGACACTGCCGGGGGTGATGGACAACCTGCGCATTACTATGGGCTGGGCGTGGACGTATCTCGTCGTTGCCGAGCTGGTCGCGTCCGATCGCGGCCTCGGCTACATGATCCTGGACTCAATGCGAGGGTTGTTCACCGACCGGATCTTCGTGGGTCTCCTCACGATCGGACTGCTCGGCCTCATGTTCGATCAGATCTTCAAATGGCTTCACAGGACGCTGCTGCCATGGTCACCCAGAGCGTAGGGTTGCCGCAGCTGGTGCTGCGCGAGCTCACCGTAACGTTTCAGCGACGCCGCGGCGGAACCGTCGCAGCCGTCGAGTCACTGGATCTGACCGTACGTGAAAAGGAATTTGTGTGCATCGTCGGGCCCTCTGGATGCGGGAAGTCCACGATGCTGCGGGTCGTGGCCGGGCTTGTTCGGCCTTCAACCGGAGAGGTCATCTTGAACGGTCGATCGGTGGTCGAACCCGGCGCCGACCGCGGCATGGTGTTCCAGTCGTACACGCTGTTCCCGTGGCTGACGGTCCAGGGGAACGTCGAGTTTGGTCCGCGGTTAAGAGATGTTCCCGACGCTGAGCGGGCCGCCGCTGCCCGCCGCTATATCGACCTCGTTGGTCTCCGCGGATTTGAGCAGTCTTACCCGAAGGAATTATCCGGCGGTATGATGCAGCGCGCGGCCATTGCACGATCGCTCGCGAACGATCCCGAGATTCTTCTGATGGACGAGCCGTTCGGCGCCCTCGATGCCCAGACACGCGCGCTCATGCAGGAATTACTGCTCAACGTCTGGCAGCAGACGCGAAAGACAGTCTTATTCGTAACGCACGACATTGAAGAATCGATTCTATTGGGAGATCGCGTGTACATCATGACGGCGCGGCCCGGCAGAATCAAAGAAGAGGTCGCGATCTCTCTGCCGCGGCCCCGGACCGTGGAAGTCGTGGACTCTGAAGCCTTTATCCGCCTGCGCCGGTACATCCACAAGTCGATCCGTGAGGAAAGCCTCAAGGTGCTCGCCTGAGATGCTGCCTTCGGGGACGATAACCTTTCTCTTCACGGATATCGAGGGCAGCACGAAGCTCTGGGAGCAGTTTCCCGACGAGATGCGCAACGCGATCCCGGTTCAGGAAACGATCCTGCGGGAGGAGGTTGCACGCCACGGCGGACACGTCTTCAAGACCGTCGGTGATGGTGTGTATGCGGTTTTTGGCGATACACCGAGCGCTGTATCTGCCGCGAGGGCCGCGCAGCAGCGTCTCGTGGCGACCTCATGGGACGTCCCGGGCGGGTTGCGGGTACGCATGGCGCTGCACACCGGCACCGCCCAACTTCAGGACGGCGATTACCTCGGACCGGCGCTGAATCGCGTCGCCAGGATCCTCTCAGCCGGCCACGGCGGTCAGATCCTCGTCTCTGAACCCGCGCGTGCGCTTGTCGAGCGGGACCTTCCTGAAGGGGCAAGCCTGCGCGATCATGGATTGCAGCGACTCAAGGACCTGGCTCAGCCCGAGCATCTCTTTCAGCTTGTCTCTCCAGGGTTGCCCGAGACCTTTCCGCAGCTCCGTTCGCTCGACGCGTTTCCCAACAATCTGCCGCGCCAGCTGACAAGTTTCGTCGGCCGGGAACGGGAGATGTTA
Source organism: Armatimonadota bacterium (assembly GCA_020028455.1). GTDB lineage: Bacteria > Sysuimicrobiota > Sysuimicrobiia > Sysuimicrobiales > Kaftiobacteriaceae > JACPRY01. Next base: position 17,141 of record JAHZOA010000030.1, read on the forward strand.
GAGGTTAAGAATCTGGTCCTGACGTCACCGCTGCTGACGCTCGCGGGCTCGAGCGGGTCGGGAAAGACGCGGCTCGCGCTGCAGGTCGGGGGCGAGCTCGTCGAGACAATGAGGGATGGCGTCTGGCTGGTTGAGCTCGATGTTGTTTCCGATCAGGCGATGGTTCTTCGGGCCATCGGGGCCGCTCGAAGAGCTTTCGTTCAAGGCGCGGCCGATGGTCGATGTCTTGGTCGACGCCCTCCGTGAAAAGTCGCTGCTGCTCATTCTCGATAACTGCGAGCATGTGCTGGGCCCGTCGGCAGAGGCGGCGGCGTTGTTGCTGCGCTCATGCCCGAACGTGCACATCTTGGCGACGAGTCAAGAACGGTTGGGCATCGCGGGAGAACGCGTCTATCAGGTCGTGTCGCTCTCGATCCCCGGCCGTCAGCAACCGCCTGATCTTGAGCGCCTCGCTGAATACGAAGCCGTCCGTCTCTTCGTTGATCGCGCCCTCCTGAGCCATCCGCGCTTCACGCTGGCCGATGCGAATGCGGCGGCGGTTGCCGAGGTCGTGCAGGAGCTCGAAGGCATCCCTCTGGCCATTGAACTGGCCGCCGCACGGGTCAAGGTTATGTCGGTTGATCAGATCGCCGCTCGATTGCACGAGCGCTTCCGGCTGCTCACGGCCGGCCCGCGGACGGACGTGCCGCGCCATCAAACGCTGCGTGCAGCGCTGGACTGGAGCTACGACCTTCTCTCCGCGGAAGAACAGGGGCTCTTGCGCTGGCTGTCAGTCTTTGCTGGCGGCTTCGACCTCGAAGCGGTAGAAGCCATCTGTGGGGATCGCCCGGGCATCGATGTTCTGGACCTCCTCAGCCGTCTTGTGGAGAAGTCCCTTGTCATCTTTGACGAGCAAAACGGCGGCGGACGCTACAGGTTGCTCGAAACGGTGCGGCTGTATGGTCAGGAGATGTTGATGGCCACCGGTGAAGATCCTACCGCGCATGCCCGTCATCGCGATTGGTATCTGATGCTGGCCGAACGTGCCGAGCCGGCGCTGGCGGGGCCGGAGCAAAAGACGTGGCTGGATCGCCTCGAGCTCGAGCACGACAACCTGCGCGCGGCGCTGCGGTGGAGTTTGACCGCGGAGGGTGAAGCAGAGACTCTGTTGCGGCTGGCCGGCGCCCTCTCGCGCTTCTGGGAAGTTCGCGGGCACTGGACCGAAGGCAGGAGGTGCCTGGAGTCTACGCTTACAAAGACCGCCGGTATTGAACAACCCTCGCGGGTCAAGGTGCTCGCGAGCGCGGCTATGCTGGCGTTCGATCAGGGTGACTTCCCCCGGGCGCATGCGCTCGGTGAGGAAAGCCTCGTCCTATCGCGAAGGTTTGGCGATAAGCAAGGGACGGTCGTGTGCCTGACCCTCCTGGGATTGGAAGCCTGCAGCATTGAGAATTTTCCGCGGGCACGAGAACTCGGCGCGGAGAGTCTGCGGTTGAGCCGGGAGCTTGGAGATTCACTAGGGATCGCCGGAGGCTTGGCCATTATCGGACTGGTTGAGCGCGGGGAAGGGGATACCGCGATGGCCATTGAGCACTTGACGCAGAGCCTGGAGCTGTTTCAAGCGCTGGGAGATCGGCTCCGCAGCTCGCTCGTGCTGTTGAATCTCGGCCTTGTCTACCGTGAGAGCGGCGATCTCCGGCGTGCGGAAGCCCTGTTCGAAGAATCGCTGGCCCTTTTTCAGGAATTGGGCGACCGGTGGGGTATCGCGTTCTCTCAAAGCAACCTGGGCATTGTGGCGTGGAATCAGCACGCGTACGAGCGCGCGGCGGA
>JAHZOA010000260.1 GCA_020028455.1 Armatimonadota bacterium
TCGTCGTAGAAGCCGTCGATGAGAATGTGTTCGTGCCGATCCTTCAAGGTCGACAGCGCCCAGACCAGTTTCCACGCCGGGTTCGGCACGACCACGGCCTGGCTGCTGTGCAGATCCCTATTGGCGCCCTTCGCTTCGAGCTCAACATAGAGGATGCCCTTGGCGCCCATGTAGAGTCCGGGGTTCTCCTGGATGTCTTTGCCTCCGGCTTCCCAAATGCACCCGTCGGACTTGATGAAGTCTTTGTGTTGACGCACGAACTGATGCAGGTGAGAGGATGAGACTTCTTCCTCCCCCTCCACGACGAACTTGACGTTCAGCGGCAGCGAGCCTCTTGTCTTGAACCAGGCTTCGACCGCGCACAACCTGGCCACGAGATTTCCCTTATTGTCCGCCGATCCGCGCGCGTAGAGTTTTCCATCGCGAACCTCGGCGGCAAACGGCGGCGACTCCCACAGCTCGAGTGGCTCGGGTGGTTGCACATCATAGTGGTTGTAGATGAGCAGCGTGCGGGCCCCGGATCCCGCGGCCCCATACACGACCGGCGCCCCGTCTGTGGCGTAGAGCTGCGGGCGGATCCCGATCTCTTCCATGAGCTTCGCGACCATGCCCGCGGTCTCTTGAATCCCAACATTCTGGGCCGCGATGCTCGGCTGTCGGCAGAGCCATTGCAGGCGCTCGATGAATGACTGTTTGTTCCGATCGATATAGTCGAAGATGTCTTCCATGAGAAGAAAATTACTGTGGGTCTGGGGTGACGTCCTCTAATCCGGCGGCCTGTGCGACATATGCCACAAAATGCGGCTCCGGCTGCGCGCCGACGAATTCTGTGTGGTCGTTGATGACGATCTTCGGCACGGCGTAGACGTTGTATCGTTCGGCGAGATCCGGAAACTCGCTGGCCTCGACGATATCGGTAGAGACCCTGGGACTGTCGATCGCGAAGAGCGCGGCCAGCCTGGCCGCGCGCGGGCAGTGCGGTCAGGTAGGCGTGACAAAGACCTGAATGTGCGCGTCGGTCTTCAACCGGCTCAGGATCTCGTGCGACTCCACCGCAATAGGTGGTTGGGCTTGAGAGACTGCGATGATCAGGTCGAGGAGCGTACTGAATTCGTAGCCGCCGGGGATCCCGAAGTATCGGATGCCGAAATCCTGGGCGCCGATCACAGCGGTGGCGGGGGTTCTGGTCACCCCGAACGCGCGGGCCGACTCGGGCTCGGTCGCGAGACTATGCACGTTGAGCGTGATTCTTGGGGAGAGCGCAGCGACTTCCACCAGGATCTGGCGGGTATACTCGGCCATTTCACTGTCCTGCCCGGGAATGACCAGCCCACCTGTGCTCGGCGTGAAGAACTCCAGTGTGACGGGGTCGTCGAGTTCCTTCTCGAACCGCTTCCTGACGAGCGCGACGTCCTGGTCAGTGAGGAAGGGCATGCTACGATTACTATAACAGGCAATCCTGTGGCCGCCGAGTTTGCGATTGATTTCAAAGTCCTGGAACACCTCCGCGGGTATCCTGACGAGCTCAAACGCTATTCGAATCTCATCAAGCAGGTGCACCCGCGCGGGATGTCGGCGGTGGAGTTCCTCCTGAAGCGTCCCAGCGCCACAGATGATTTCGTCGCCGCGGTGTGCCGCCTGGTCCGCGACGGCGAGGAGATCATGAGTGTGGTCGAGGCGGCCGAGGCCGCCGGCCTGGAGCCGAAGGCCTTCCTTGCCGGACCGGCATCCGATCCTGAGTTTCCGCAGCCGCTGTTTCGGAAAGACCACAAGGCAGTATGGCGCCGGGCCGACGTCGAGGTCTACCTGGCGGACCACGCCGATCGCAATGGGTAAGCTGCACTTATGGGTGAAGTGCAAGCAGTGTGGCCAAGAGTTCAATACGAAGCTGGTCATCGACCGGAAAAGTTTTGAGAAGGGGACACTCGCCGCGAACTACCACCGCTGCCCGCACTGCGGGCAGCGGCTCACTTATAAGAAAGCTGATTACATTCCCAGAGAGGAAGGTAGGGGGATTAAATTAGCTGGCAGCTAGCAGTCAGCGGCGCTGGCGTTGCTCGACAATCAGGCGCAATTCCTCGAGCATTCGGATGGTTTCCGCTTCGAAGGTCTCTGAGATCAGCGCAAACTGGGCGCGCTGTTCGCGATCTGCCCACGGAGCTGGTCCAGTTCTGTGATCCTGGCCTGGATCTCTGCCTCGTTCCGGGGTTGCTGCTGCATGAGATCCCGCAGCTCCCGCAGCAGCGTAATCTTCCGCCGGCCGAGCTCGATGCGGAGTTCTTTCAGGGCTTTGATGCGTGGAAAGATCCGCGCGATCTGCTGCTCGTTGAGGTTGAGCTCGTCCACCAGCCGCCAGACGAGCAGCGCTTCAATGATGCGCTCGGCTCTCACATCGCGCGGTCCACGACCTGCCGCAGCAGGAATCGTCAGCGCGATGAGCGCGGCCAGCACGACGACGGCCGCCCGCCGGCCGGACACGTTACTTCCCTCCGACAGAGATCAGCTCGTAGGAAACATCCGGAGCGGAAAGGCCTGCCTTCCAGGACGTGAGCGCCGTCGACATCGACGGAAGAGACTGCACAACCGACTCGGTGACGACCCCGATGAGATCGACCTGTGATTCATCGGCAGCCCGCTCGGACCCCGCAAACGGTTGCACGTACAGGGCAAATCCCAACGCGACCACGACAACCGAGGTCCCCGCCGCCGCCCCCCAGGCAATTCGGGGTGTCCGGAGGAGGCGGATAAGCCTGCGCCAACCCGTCATGTCCAGGGCAACACGCCGGTCGAGCGCATTCATAAACTCCGCCCAGTGGCCCTCAGGCAGCCGGGGCTCCGGGGCGGCGCGCAGCATCGCCATCATGTGCTCCATCCCCGCGGCCTCACGGCGGCACGAGGAACAGTCCTCTAGGTGAGTCACCAGGGCACGCCGGCGATCCGGCGGCGTCGTGCCCGTCAGGCTCTCTAGGATGAGGTCTTTCGCTTCCTCGCAGTTCATCGACTCTCTGCAAGCGGCGCGAGCGTCCTGCGAAGTTTGCCCATGGCCGCGAACATCGTTGCTTTCACCGTGCCCTCCGCACAGCCCATGATCCGGGCAACTTCGGCATACGGGAGGTCCTGATACACTCTCAACACGACCATTGCTCGTTGTCTCGGGGGAAGCGCGTCGATCGCTCCGCGTACGGTCCGGGCGAGTTCGTTGCGTTCCGCCTCCTCAACCGGATTGTCGTTGAGCGCCGGTTCCCACTCCAGTTCTTTCAGGCCTGTCAGCACATCCCGGAAACCTCGCCTTCTGGCGTAATCCAGGCACAAGTTCACCGTGATGCGGTACAACCACGTTTTCAAGGCGGACCGCCCCCGAAAACCTGGTAGGGCGCGGTGAACGCGAATGAAAACGTCCTGGGCCACGTCCGACGCATCCTCGTGCCCGTGCAGCATCCGCCGGGCAATACGGTAGACCTGCTCCCGGTATTTGATTACGAGAGCGGTAAACGCGCTGTCCTCGCCGCGTGTGAACGCTTCGACTAAGGCTTGATCTTCGGCGTCCATGCCCCGTCTACTAAACAGACTACCCCTCCGCGCCGGGGGTTTAGCCATTCGACTCGCCCCTTCGGGCTCGCTCATGGCCTTCGGCCCACCGAGTCGAAGGGCCACCACCGTCCTTCAGTATATCCGAAGGAGAAGACCTGGCCGGGACGAACCCTCCCCCGACCGTGGAACTTCCGCTGACCGAACCCTGCCCGCAATGCGGCGCGGACATGGAGCCCCGCAAGACGGCACGTCGCGGCCGAACGATCTATGAATGCCCTGACTGCGGCCACCAAATGGAAGTCACGGAAGCGCGTGAGGGCCAGGCCGCGGGCCGCGAGCGTGGCATCAACGTCGATCTGGACGACGAAGACGAAGAAAACGAGTTGAAAGAGGACGATGACGAGGAGAAAGAGGAAGAAGATGAAGAAGAGGAGGGCGTAGTTTAGCCCGTAAACTCAGGAGTGCGGAAGGCGACTTCCCCTCCCACGATGGTCGCCAGCACGCGGGTCTGCAAGATATCTTCGGTCGGCACCGCCAGCAGCTCCTGATTGAGCACCACGAAGTCCGCATACTTTCCGGGCGTGAGCGAACCGGCCATCTGCTCCTGCCCGGCTGCGGTTGCTGC
>JAHZOA010000261.1 GCA_020028455.1 Armatimonadota bacterium
AAACACCACACGGCCGAAGTCCTGCCCGTACTTCTGCACCGCGGTCGGCGAGATGATGCCGAGGTATGGGCTGCTCGCTCCGTTGAGAAATGAGGCGTTAGGGCTCTTGAACCGCACTCGCACCGTGTACTTGTCCACGACTTCGGACCGGTCGTAGGGACCGATGAAGGAGAACGCCGTCTGGGCGCGCGTGGCCGGGTCCACGATTCGGTCGAAGGTCACCTTCACCGCCTCTGCCGTGAGCGGGGTGCCGTCATGGAACTTCACATCGTCCCGCATCTTGAACGTGTAGACCGTCGCGTCCGGTGAGACCGTCCATGATGTGGCGAGACCCGGACTATACTGGCCTGAGCCGGTCGACCACACCAGCGGATCGATGATATGCAGGGCGATCCGGCCAACGCGCGTGAACGTCGTCGCCGTCACATCCAGCGTATCGAACCCGCCGGCCATGCCGTAGGTCAGCGTGCCAGTGGCCTGCGCGTATGCGCCCGGCAGGAACACGCGCGGCAGCGCCTGAGAAGCCGCCAGCGCCCCCACCCCGATGCCGGCGCGCTTCAGAAATTCCCGTCGCCTCATGCGGTCCATGATCCAGACTCCCCCTTCGACCAACGGTGTGGCCTGTGTAATTCTCGCCCCGTCCCCGGTTAACCCTGCAACTGGCCATAGTTGTGGCATGATGTTCTTCCCTGCGGCGTGCCGGCTGCGAGGGAGATCCCACTGAGGGAATGATCGTGTCCGGCAGGGAAGCGATCCGTGGCGCTCATCAGGTTCTCGCGAGGTGAGATTGATCAGCGATGGAGTGAAAGGATGCGGACGATGATGCTCCAGAAAGACAGCGTCACCCTCGTCACCGGCGCGGCGCGCGGTCTGGGATGGGGAATCGCCCGGGCGTTTGGCATTGCAGGCGCGAGGGTCTGCGTCACCGACATCAGTGACGACGAACTTGCGCGCTGCGCTCGAGACCTTGCCGCGGACGGCACAAATTGTCTGACTTACCGCTCCGATGTTGCCGATCTTGCCGAGTGCACGAGCGTGGTGAAGAAAATCGTCGCTCGCTGGGGGCGGCTGGATGTGGTGGTGCATAACGCGATCTACATGCCGTTAATCACGTTTGAAGCAACCACGCCAGAAGAGTGGTCACGTCAGATCAATGTCGGCCTCGGCGGACTGTTCAATTGCCTGCACGCCGTCTGGCCTCAGATGAAAGCGCAGCGCGGAGGCCACATCATCGGCATCGCAAGTGGATCCAGTATTCGCGGCTATAAGGAAGAGGTCGCGTATTGTGCCATCAAACATGGCATCGAAGGATTGGTGAAAGCGCTGTCGCTCGAAGCCAGGCCCCACAACATCGCGCTCAATACCATCGGTCCGGGCATCCACATCAAGCCGACACGAATCACCTGGGCGGAGTATGATCAAACGCCGGCGGAACTCCGAGCGGGTTGGGCGGATCCAGTCGAACTCGGCAAAGCGTGGGTCTGGCTCGCCGCACAGCCACCCAGCCGGTTCAGCGGGTATCGTTTCGACGCCGCGCAGCTTGTTCACACAATCTCGCGGGAAGGCTCCGACTTTGAGTTCGCTGCCGAAAAAGTCACGCTCTATCCGGACGACTTTCGCGCGCGCCAGGAATGGTACCGCAACTATACCGCGTAGGGGGGCGACCGATGAAAACCATCTATGAATCGCTGGAATGGCACGAGGTCAGGATTACGGCCCATGCTGCCGCCCAGCATATTTCGCTCAAGTATGGCGAAGCCGGTCCACGTGGCCCTCGCGCGACTCTCATCGCCGGGACCCACGGCGATGAAGGGCCATGGTCTGCCCTGGCGATCAGGATGCTCTGCCAGCACCCATTGGCCAGGCTTAGAGGACGCCTGCGCGTCATCTTCACCGCCAACGCGCTCGCTGCCGAGGTCGAACGCCGCAATTCCTGGATCGATTCCCCGAACGCTGTCGACCTGGACGGTGTGTTCCCAGGGGACAAAGAAGGCTCGCACACGACCCGCCTCGCGGGAGCCATCGCCCCGTTGATTGCCGACAGCGATGTCGTCATCGACCTTCATGGCGGCGGCACGTGGTGTGTCAACGCATTCGTCAAGCGCTTCGAGGGGTCGGAACAGGTGGCTGCCGATCTCGGTGCGCGCTGCATAACCTCGAGGTCCTCGCACTTGACACCTCGCCGTCCCCGGCTGAGAAAGCCGTTGATGTGGGCGCCACGGAAGCCATCCGCGCCAAGGTGGGTGGAATTTTCGTCCCGACGCTGCGCGAAGATACCGTCGGAACGATCGTCCCGATGGGAACTGAGATGGGCAAAATACTCGACCTGCACACCCTGGGCGAGTTACAGGTCTTTACCGCCCCCTACGAACACACCGCCATGATGCTGTTGCGTCCCCAGATCTGCACTGTTGAGGGCTCTGCCCTGATGTACGTCACTGCCAAACCGGAATAGACGACCTGGCGTTTGGGGGCGACTCTTGGTGGATTCGATGTGGGGGCCGTCAGAGCCGGATGGTGGGCGGTACAGGATTTGAACCTGTGACCTCATGCGTGTGAAGCATGCGCTCTAACCGCTGAGCTAACCGCCCGAGTACCGCCATTATAGGCCGCC
>JAHZOA010000119.1 GCA_020028455.1 Armatimonadota bacterium
TCGGGAAGCAGATCGCCTACGTCGGGTCAGACACCTGGCCGGTAGAGGTTAACCCGAACCCCGATCCTGACGTGCGCGGTGTTGTCCACCAAGAGCTGACCGCGAAAAACGGGATCTTCTTGCATGAGAACCTTGACGGCAGTGAGCGCCCAGCACCGCCCCGCCCGTAGGCACGGCTGCCCCGGCGGCCCGCAACGAACCCCAGTCGCGGACCGCCGCCCACCGTTACCCGGAAGCCGCCGACGACCTTCGCTGCGCCTGCAGCGAACTCTCGGCTGAGGCATCGATCCCTGGTCTTTGCAGCGATGGGCAGTGGATGTTCCAGTGCACGGTTGGAGTGAAGTTCATAGCCCGCGCGGGCAGCTATGCCCGGGCGGCTTTTGCTCTTTGTTCGAATGGATAGGAGGTAAACATGAGAAACAGAGAAGCTGGTTCGTTGGGAATGGGTTCGCTGACGGAGTTGAAATCCGCCTTGATTCTTTCGTACCTCATCGTTTTCCTTTCTGGCTGCGCCACCATTCAGGCGGCTCAAGGCGGCAGATTTGAATTCGCGCTGATCGGCGACGTGCCTTATGACGCGAGGCACGAAAGGGAGTTTGCCAATGTAATGAGGGAAATTAATGCGGCTGATATCGCCTTTGTCGTTCATGACGGCGATTTTGCATGGGACGGCGCGGCGTGGACAGAGAAGGACGGCGGGTTTCCGCCCTGCAGTGACGAGACTTTCCAGGATCGTCTGCGTTTGGCTCAAAGTTCCAGACATCCTTTTATATTCGCTCCTGGAGACAACGACTGGACCGATTGTCACCGGGCAAAGCCGCGCACGTATGACCCGCTTGAGAGACTAACAAAGCTCCGCCAGATGTTTTTTCAGGGGGACCAGAGCCTCGGTCAGCGCACCATTCGACTGACTCGCCAGAGTGAAGACACCCGGTACGCCAGGTTCCGCGAGAACGTGCGCTGGACATACGGTGATGCGCTATTCGTCACGCTCCACGTAGTAGGCAGTAACAACAACCTCGGGCGCACTCCAGAGATGGATGCTGAGTACTCAGAGCGTACCGCTGCCAACCTGGCATGGATGAGGCAAGCGTTCGAGCTCGCCATGCGCAGCGGCAGCAAAGCGGTCATGCTCATTGCGCAGGCTAATCCCAGGTTTGAAAACTCTTGGCCCGGATACGTACAACAGAGATATATGTTGGCGGGCCTGGGGATCAAATCACCTGAAACCAGAAGAGCAACAGGATTCGACGAATTCCTTGCGGCGCTGGAAAAGGAGACTGTGGCGTTCGGCAAGCCGGTGGTCTACGTACATGGAGATACTCACGTCTTTCGCGTCGACAAACCATTGTTCGGCTCCACGAGCCGGAGAGCCATTGAAAACTTCACAAGGGTCGAGACCGTTGGCTACCCTGATACGCATTGGGTTCGGGCAATCGTTGATCCCAAGGATCCAAATGTATTTAGCTTCAGGCAAGAGATCGTGAAGGAGAACCTCGTCAACCATGGAGCTAAGAGCCCGTAACAAAAAGGCGCTCAAACTCATCTATCGCAGAAGGCTTCAGCGCGGGCGCGCCGCTCGGTGGCGCAAGCCGCGTAGGTGCCCAATTCCTACCCGATCCGGTAGTTGCCTGGGGCAGCTGGATTACCGGTTTTCCGCCTGCGTTTTCGGAGATCCTCAAAGCCCAAGGCGGACAGGAGCCCAATCGATTCTGGTGGGCTGATGACAGCTCTCTCGCTCGTGCGGCAGGACCCGTGCCTGCGCTGGCCGTAACTGGATGCCTCAACGACGAACGCGGAAGAGTATTTCCGGACGAGACGGTGCGCATCGTTTGTCCTCCGGGTCCTGACCTGTTTACAACGTCGGATTCACAAGGCGTTTATGAGTTGCGCGTCCCGCAGGCACAGGTCGGGACTCGCGTTCCCACCCCGACAACACTCATAGCCACCATCGATGGCGTGGATGCGGTACAAATTCCGATCGACTTGCGACTTGGCTCCCAAACTGTCGATGCGACTTTATCGGCTCAAACGCTTCTGGCCATGTGGCAAAACTGCCAGAGCCAGTGCTTGGTCCAATTTAATAGTGTTTCGGATCGTTGCTTGACACTGCAGGACGTGATCGCTCGGAACCAATGCGTTAATTCGGCACTCGGCGCATACTTCAAGTGCCTAGACACTTGTGACAGGTTTCTCCCTTAAGTTGGGTCATAGAACTCATTGATCTATGAACTATTCCCGATAGTGGCCGTTAACCTTCGCTGGGCATCCTTTCATAGTTCGCGTCGCTTGCGACACTTCTCACCGCGGACCAAAATGCGGGGCCGCGATCGTGCCCGAGCCACCCGAGCCAGAGCGCCGCCCATCCAGGAATGCGGTAGCCGGTCAGCCGATAGACGCGAACGATTCCGATCCACTCGGCATTGCGCGGGTCCGCATCGACATCGATGACGAGATCGCCCTCGGGATCGACGCTGACTGTGTCGTCAGAGTCGCCAAGAAACGACAGCGCCTGACCAAGCCATTCCAGGAGTTTTTCCCAGTCGGCGGTCGTAAGGATGTTGTGCGTCCGAAGCTGCAATAGGAATCGCCCCGAGTCGTCATCCAGCATAGCGAACTTCAATCTAGCCGAATCTATCCTGGCGGTAATCCATCGGCCGAGTTCCTCGAGCATCGGTCGATCGATAGGGACGGCGTTCTTCTGCGCGACAGTCAAAAGGGCCTGATAGGAAATGGCGCGAAACGCAACAGATCTTCCAGCGACGGCCTGCTCGAGCCGACTCCAGGCCGCCTCCTTAACCTTGATAGCCATTGGGAATGGGCCGTCTGCGTAGACCACGACAAACGCTGATTGCTTTTCGAGGGTGCGTCCCCACGCGCGCGCTGCGACAAGATTGCGCATCCACTGAAACCAGGGGCCCTTGAATGGGCAGGGGGAGTAGTCGGTGCTTGAGTCGAAATTCATGACCTCAGGCACCAGATCCCAATACTTGATGCCCTTGCCGCTCAGTGCGCAGCGCGATGGCACTTGGTTTATTGGATTCGTTTGGTGCTCGTAGTTTCCACTGCACTGCTTTACGCCCTTATGGAGGCCTTTCCCCAGTGGTCTGGGCTGACTACACGGACCTCCATCTGGCTCGGTGAACTTCGCTTCAAAGGCGATAAGGCCGTGACGGCCCGTCGCGAGCGCATCGATTTGTGTCGGTTGCGGCTCTCCCAAAAGATGCGTTGGCACCGTTGGCTCCAGTGCGACCTTCCAGCCCCCTCCCGGGAAATCGAGCGCCAAATGACGAACCCAGGCATCCACAATTGCGTCGCGCGACGAGGGTAAGCGGTCAACGGTGCCGAAGAAGTTGACGGCAAGGGCTTGCGATGACACGGCTCGGCCTGCGGTGAGTTTCCCTGATCGATCTCGGTGCCACGGGAAGTCTGGCTGCTCGTGAACGATGGGTCTCACCAGAGAAAAGAGATTCTCTTCAATGGCGGCCATTTCTTGAGCCGTTAGTGTCATCACCGCTCCTTCTGTCTAGCACACCATGGCGTCTGGGCAGTCGGCACCAAAAAACCCAACGATCTAGGGACTGTCGTCCGCCAATGCGCCGGGCGATCTTGGCTCCGCAAGTGCATGTCATGATGACCCAGCCGGGTTCGCCGTCGGTGAGCTCGCTATCGAGCTCACCACAACGGCCATGCTGCTGGTAGAACGCTTCGAGATCGCCAAGGAGCGTCATCATGGCCTCCGGCTGCAGGATGGTTCCTGGCCGGACGGCCGTCAACGTCTATCATTCGATACAGTTGACTGGGAACTCAGTATCCTTAGCGGGCGAATTCGCTGTGTTGTCCCAGCTTGCCCTTCGCGGCTATGACGAGGTGCGCCTCGGCGCTCGCTGTCAGGCCGGGCTCTTCATTGGCCACGCAATCGGGCCCACGGATCTTAGATCACACCGTTCTAATGACCTCTCGAATCAGGGTGCAGCCACGGACCCACGGGCGCCGATTCAGCGGCGCCCGTGGCGACGGAGCAGGAACGACGGCTAAGACGTCAACAGATCGAAGACGCGCATGGTGGCGGGTGTGCTCCCATTGTTTGCGTTCCCTTCGATCATTCCAACCTTACACGTCCAGATGTCGCCCTTCTTCGCTGTGAACTTCTTGTCGTCTTGAGCTACTTCAAGCGTGCCCTGAGTGCACTCGCAGATCATGGCGTTCTGCATCTTGGCCTTGGTGCTGGCCCCGGGTTCGTAAGTCACCTCGCGCACCCGAACCTTCGAGTATCCAGGGACCATCGAGTCGATCGGCTGGGATGCCTTTCGCTCGACCTTCCCTTTCTCTTCGATCGCCTGCGCTGCCGCGCCCTTTGACTGTGCCATGACCGCCACCCCGGTCAGACCCAGTACCAGAAGCGTCCTGCGATCGATATCAGTCAGGTCCTTCCCCATGGCTTCCCCTCCTTAGCACGGAGACAAGATGGTTGCACGTTCTGGTCGAGCTGACCCTCCAGCTGAATGAACTCAGGCCGGCGTGGCCGCCGCTCTCCCAGAGGCGCATCTAAAGGTCGGCAAAGCGAGAACCGCCTACGCCGTTAGCCCAAGTGTGGAGGAATGTATGTGGAGGAATGTATATAGAGGGTGAGGACATGTCAAGCCGTCGGCGGCGGTGTGCCGTCGGCGGCGGTGCTGTTCTAGCGGGGCGGCGGGATGCCGGCGGGAAGGCGGAGTGGAGATCAGGGGCCACCGGAAGAACCAGAACCTGACGCTTCACGAGGGCGAGGGGCAGCGAGTTCTCGTCTCACAGGCAGCTGACGGCGGGAGCGGCAGATCTACACCCAAGCGGTAGACGCTCAGGACGATCATCGCCAGAAGCGTTGGTTGGGTGGCGAGAGATGAATTCGTCAAGGCTGAACGCCGAGTCTTGCTGATTCGATTCATTCATCGGTCGTCGCCTGACCGCAGGATCGTCCTGGGCATGGCCTTGATCGCTCTGATCCTGACGTCGGCGTGCGCCTCGACAAAGGGGCGTCCTATGAGCGTGAGCTAGCAGCACGCGCCGAGAAGAGCCCCGGCGAGGTAACGGAAAAGGCCCGCCCGAAGAGGCAGAAGGATTCTAGGAGCAGTCTGTCGGCAGGTTTCTAAACCACACCATCTGGAGTAGGGACTCTTTCGGAGGAGAAACAAAGAAGCCCATCGGTGACGATGGGCCTGTTCCGCTTGTACATGGCGAGGAGATCGAGAGAAATCAGCCGTTCTCTTATTTCACGACAGCCTGTTCTTCAAGGCGTGCGACGCGCTTGTCGAGCTGGCGAACCGTCTCTTCGAGCGAGGCGACGGTTCGGACGAGAGGACCGAGAGCGATCTTCACATCGTGGAGATCGGCGTGCATTAGGTCAAGGACGTCGGCCATTGCCTTGAAGCCGGCGTCAACTTTGTGGTCGAGTCGATCGAAACGCTGCCCGACGGCGCGGAAGGCGATGTCCCGCTCGCTGTTGAACTTGGCTGAGCGCGACGGCAGGGCATCATACCCTCAGTTCACTGCGCGGAGGAGGGTACCCGACATAGCGGCCCCATGCGCCGGAAGCGCTCCGCGGCGCGCAGCAGACCGAGCCCGATCCACCGCCGCCGCATGTCGCCATCGCGCCAGCGCTTGATGTTCCGCGTGACGTGCCGCACCGTGCCGATCAGATTCTCGATGCAGTTCGTTGTCGCGAAGAAGCGCCGCAGCGTCGGTGGTAGCCCCAGCTTCAGCACTGTCAGCGTTTCTTCCAGCCCCTCCCGCATACTGGCGGCGGCATCGGCATGACCGTTCCGCTCCAGCCACGTCGCCAGCGCCGTCAGCTGCCGCCGCGCCGCCGCCGCACTGGGCGCCCGATACGCCCGGCGCAGGCTCGCCCGGAGGTAGGCCTGGCGCGCCTGCGGGACGAGGGCATCGAGGTTACGCGCCTTGTGGAGCTGGCAGCGTTGAATGACCGCGGCGTCGCCGAAGACATCGCCCAGCGCCTTGCGCAGCCCCTTGCCGCCGTCGATCACCCACAGCCCGCGCCCGTCGAGCGTGAGCCCGCGGGCGAGCAGGTCCTGCAGCAGCTCGGTACACACCGCGGCGTTCTCCGTGGAGCCCAGGCGCAAACCCAGCGGGACCTTGCCGCCGTCGCGCGTGATCCCCAGGACGACGATCACCGTCTGCTGGGCCACCACGACGCCGTCCATGAACAGCGCCATCACCTCGAGCCCGTCCAGCCGTCGCGCCAAGTACGCTTGCAGCCGCTGCCGAGTCCGCCGCACGACGGCCCGACTGACCGCACTCTTGCTACTGCCTCGGGTGGGCCGCCCGCTCGGCCGCGCCTCCAGACTACCCTCATAGTGGCGCGTCGACACCCCGGCGAGGAGCTGCTGCATCATCCGGGCGGTCAGGGGATCTCGGTCGCGAAACGCCGCCACCGAGGGCAACGTCGCTTCCCCGCCGGTCGTCTGCCGCACGCGGGGGCGGCGCACCTGCACGCGCCGACCGCCGAAGGTGAGCTCCGTCGCCGCCGTCCCCCAGTGATGATGGGTGCGCTGCGGTT
>JAHZOA010000031.1 GCA_020028455.1 Armatimonadota bacterium
GGCTTTTCGATGCCGATCTTCTGGCTGGGGATCATGCTCATCCTCCTCTTCGCCGCCTACTTGGGCTGGTTTCCCATCTCCGGTCGTCTGGATTACACCGTCGAGATCTCACGGCTGACCAACCTGCACTTGGTGGATGCCGTCGTCAGCAGGAACTGGGTGGCATTCGGCAATGCCCTACGGCATCTCGTGCTGCCCGCGGTGACATTGTCCACCGTGCCGCTGGCAATCATCGCGCGGATGACGCGGAGCAGTCTCCTTGAGGTCCTGCGGCAGGACTATGTTCGCACTGCACGGGCCAAGGGGGTGGCGGAAATCCAGGTGGTCGCCCGCCACGCCCTGCGTAACGCGTTCATCCCCGTAGTGACGGTGATCGGGCTGAATGTGGGAAGCTTGCTGGGCGGCGCGATCCTCACCGAAACGATCTTCGCGTGGCCGGGTGTGGGCCGGCTGGTCGTCGATGCCATCTTCGCGCGTGACTATCCCCTCGTGCAGGGCGCGGTGCTGGTCATAGCAATCGTGTTTGTCCTCGTGAACCTCGTCGTCGATCTCTCCTACGCCTACCTCGATCCGCGCATCCGTTATGGATGAACAGGCCCTCGGGCTGAGACAAGCGCCCGTCGCGCGCATGTCTACGGGATTTTTTGCCGACGCGTGGCGGCGGTTGCGACGAAATCGGGCTGCACTGGGCGGACTAGTGCTGGTGGGATTCCTTACGGTGCTGGCGTTCCTTGCACCGATCGTCGCGCCATCAGATCCGATTGCACAGGACCTGGACGCCAGGCTCCTCCCTCCCTCGCGCCAACACTGGCTCGGGACCGATGACCTGGGGCGGGACCTGCTCAGCCGGATCATCTACGGGGGGCGTGTTTCGCTGACGGTGGGGATCGTCTCGGTGAGCATTGCCCTCGTGGCCGGCACCGTGCTGGGGTTGCTCGCGGGCTTCTACGCCGGATGGCTGGACAGCGTCACCATGAGGACGATGGATATCATGTTGGCGTTTCCGGCGACACTCCTGGCCATCTTCATCGTCGGGATCCGCGGCCCTGGCCTTAACAACGCGATGCTCGCGATTGGCGTAATCAACATCCCGATCTTCGCGCGGCTCGTGCGGGCTTCAGTGCTTCGGGTTCGACAGGAGGAGTTCGTCGATGCGGCCCGGGCATTGGGCGCTGGCCAGTCCCGCATCTTAGGGCGTCACATCTTCCCCAATACACTGGCGCCGATCATCGTTCAGGCCACGCTCGGGATCGGAGCGGCAATACTTGAAGCCGCTGGGCTGTCGTTTCTGGGACTGGGTGCGCAGGCGCCGACCCCGGAATGGGGCGCGATGCTGACCAATACACGCGAGTTTCTGCGCGACGCCCCGTGGGCCGCGACCTTTCCAGGGATCGCGATCCTGCTTGCTGTCGTGGGCTTCAACCTGTTCGGAGATGGCCTTCGGGACGCGCTAGATCCTCGTCTGAGACAGTAGCCTAAGCCCTAAGCCCGCGGTCTCATCGCTCCAAAACTTCTGGGTTGACGGGATTCGGCGGCCGCTTCCCCTGCAGTACCGCCACCAGGTTTTCTGCAGCGAGTGTCGCCATGCGGACGCGCGTCGGCACACTTGCGCTGGCAATGTGCGGCGCGACCACAACGTTGTCCAGTTTCAGGAGCGGTTCGTCGTCGGGCACCGGCTCCTTCTCGAAGACGTCGATGCCGGCGGCGAAGATCTGCCGCGCCTGCAGCGCTTCCGCCAGTGCGCGCTGATCCACAACCGGACCTCGTGACGTGTTCACGAACACCGCCGTTTTCTTCATCAGGCGGAACTGATCGTGGCTGATGAGGTGGCGGGTCGACTCCATGAGCGGCACGTGCACGCTGATGAAGTCTGCCTCGCGCAGCACCTCGTTCATCTCTCGATACTCGATTCCCAGCTGCTTCTCGATGTCCTCACGCCGGTACGGATCGTAGTAGATAACGCGCATCTCAAACCCTTTCGCTCGCCGCGCCACAGCCGAACCAATGCGCCCCAATCCGATCAATCCCAGGGTCGCGCCATAGAGATCCTGACCCGCGAGCAGCATGAGCGCCCACGTTTTCCACTTCCCCGCTCTGACGTACGCATCTCCTGCCACCAGACGCCGCCCCGCTGCCAGGAGCAGGCAGAACGCGAAATCCGCCACCGTCTCCGTGAGGACATCAGGGGTGTTCGTAACCACGATCCTCCGCCGGGTGGCCGCCGGAACGTCGATATTGTCGAAGCCAACCGCCAGGTTGCTGACGATCTTCAGATCCGGCGCTAAGTCCATAAGCTCGTCGTCGACGCGGTCGGTGAGCAGGCTCAACAAGCCATCGAGTCGGGGAACCTCACGCAGCAGGGTCTCCCTGGGAACCGGAATGTCTTCCCGTTCCCAGTTCCGCACCTCAGCGGCATCCCGAACAATCTTGACTGCCTCTTCGGGGATTTTGCGGGTGATGTAGACGCGCGGCTTGGTCACTCGAAACCACTACGACTCGTAAGAAAAGTTCTCCTGTGGAAACCGTAAAAGGCCGTGCACATTGTGGAGACCGTGTCGACGTGAAGTCTTAGTTTGCCGCGGTAACCGTTTGAGGCTGATCAGCAGGTATCAGATCGGTGACAGAGACCGAAACTGGGTGGAAGATCGCGGGCAGCAATGTTTGCAGGTTGGTCATGCGTGCTGCCCTGAGCACCTCTGTCAGCACTGGTTCCAGGGTGCTAACCCCTTCCACGATCGTAATGCCTGTTTTCTTGACGTCATCGGATAACGGCTGGTCGGTCACCAGAATGGCGTGAGTACGCCATCCCTGCGACTCGAGCGTCTGGGCCTGATCACGCACGGCTTTAGCGTCCGCAGCGGACTGTTTCCCTTCCCTCGCGCGGAACACGAGCACCAAACCATGATAACAGGCGGCACCATCCAGCGCTTGGCCGCCGGGCTGCACGGTCACGGCTTCAACTCCCAGTCGCCGCAGCGTGGTTTCGACCAGGTCGCACAACCAGCGGTTCTGGCTGAGATACGACTGGCCATTCTCGCTCATCCGGTAAGCAGTGTCGCTTTTCTCTTCGCTCACCCGACGGCCGCAGTGCGGGCACGCAACCTTCGTAGCCACATAGGCTTTGATTTCATCCGGACTCTCGGACACCGCCAACCAGTGGCTGCCCTCGCTGCATAGCACGACGTACCACCGTTCTACGACACCGTCGGCGGCAAGTTGCTCCAGTGCTTCGCGCATCTGTTCGACCGACCGATCTAGTTTGAGCGCGGAGATCTGTGAAGCAAGCACTGTGGGCTTGCCGCGGATCGCCGGTTGGCCTCGCAGCAACTTGAGTAAGGCGGCCCCATCAGGAACGCGAAGGGAGGGCCGGCCGTCGCCGAGCAGACCTAACGCCGGCAGGACGTCGCGGCGGAAACGTGTGAGCCCCGTGCGCCCGTTTTCGTCTGTGATGAGATCCTTGAGTTTCCCACCCATGGCCTGCTCGAGGTGCATCTTTACGGCGGTCGCGGCCACGTGGACTTCATGCTGGTTGCGCCCGACGACCAGGACTCGAGCGATTTCCGAAGCCGGCCGATGGATGATGACTCGGGTCTGAGGCTGCGCCGGAGGGATCAGGATTTCGGTGAAACGTTCGGTCCCTCTGAGTGATACTTCGAGGGCCCGATCAGGGCGGAACTGGACAAACCGCTCGAGAACACCTTGGACTTCAAGTGTAAGACCCCGGTACCCGCTCCCCTGAAGACGGTTGAGCATCGTCGCCACGGTTGCAGGCGACCAGTCGGTCTGCTTGATGTCAAAGTATTCGAGATACATCGCTTGTCTGCGTGGATGTGCCCTATAGAGCATGCCCCTACAGCGCCTCCTCCAGACGACAGGATTTCCCTTGGTGCCGCGGAATCTCTCCGTCCAGCCCAAGATCGCCGATGACCCCATAATGCTTCCGTTTTCACAATCAGCTCGAATCCTCATTGCGGAGGATGACGAAAGCCTCCGTGGATTGCTCGTTCGCTATCTCTCCTCCCTCGGACACACCGTTGAGGCTCTGCCCGACGGCGCGGCGGCCGTGGAGAGACTCCGCCAGTCCGCCTTCGACGTCATCATCACGGACATGATCATGCCTGCCGCGGACGGTCTCGCCGTCATGCGGGCCGCGAAGACCGCCGATCCATACAGTGAGATCATTTTCCTTACAGGGATGCCCGATCTCGCGAGCGCGGTCAAAGCGCTGCGAGAAGGCGACGCATTCGATTACATCGTCAAACCATTCCCGAACGTCGAGGTCCTGCGGGCAACGATTGACCGGGCGCTCGAGCGGCGTCACCTGCGTCTGGAAAATGCCCGCCTAACGAGAGAACTCGAACTGCAACGCTCGACTGACGCGCTGACGGGTGCGTTGAACCGTCGCGCCTTCTTCGAATCAGGCGAGCGCGAAGTGGCTCGATCGATCCGGCACCGCGAGCCGATGGCACTTGTCATGCTCGACGTGGACCATTTCAAGGAAATCAACTCCGTCTTCGGCCACGCGGCGGGCGACGCAGTCATCGCGCTGCTGGCACAAATCTGCCGTCAGGAGCTGCGGGCGGAGGACCTTCTGTCGCGCTACGCGGCAGACATTTTTGTCTGTCTGCTCCCTTCCACCGTACAGGAGGATGCGGCGGGTGTGGCCGATCGCATCCGTCGCGCCATCGCCGCACAACCACCGGAGATAGGCGGGCAGAGCGTCACGGTGCGTGTCAGCGCAGGCGTGACTGCCCGGCAGGATGCAGACAGATCGCTGGACACACTCGTCCGCCGCGGGGAGCGAGCGCTGAAGCTCGCTAAAGAAGAAGGCGGAGACAAAGTCACGACTGCCTAAGGGGCCAGTCTGGAAAGTCTGTCGGTCTGTTGGTCTATTGGTCTTGCGCCTTCAAAACGCTTAGTCTTTTGGTCTCCTCGTCTACAAGTTAACAGACTCTCCAGACCGCTTTTTATAGGTAGAGCCAGCGGTAGATTCCGTAGGTCTGCAGCACCCGTTGCACGTACGCGCGCGTCTCGACAAACGGGATGCGCTCGAAAAATAGGTCCATATCGGCCCGCGATAAACGAGAGAATCGCTGCGCCGCGCCGGGTCCCGCGTTGTAACCGGCCAGCGCGAGTGGCACGTCCCCCCGGAACCGGCGCAACAGGCCGGCGAGATACGCTGTACCGAGACGAATGTTCACTTCCGGCTGAGTCAGCTGCGTCGCGCTCATCGTCGTCCCGGCGATCCCTGACGCGGTGCCTGGCAAGAGCTGCAACAGCCCGACCGCTCCGGCGATGGAGACCACCTGCGGGTCGAACCGACTTTCCTCTCTCATTACGGCGAGCACCAGATATGGGTCGACGCCTGCGGCAGCTGCGGTGGACTCCACCGCGGTCCAATACGCGCGAGGATAAGCCAGCATCCACAACTCACGATCGGCTGGAGCGCCGCCAACCAGTGCCGGCGCAATGGCCGGTTCTGAGAAGCGCAGCGCCTCATGAATGGGCCCAACTTCCAGACGGATCGCGGCCGCGGCCCGCAGCAGTTCACGGCCGGCAGATTGCGTCACCTCCGCCTCTACCAACTCGGCTGCCTCGGCATTGAATCCTAATGCGTCGAGCTCCGCAAATGCCGCACCGAACGTCTCGGCTGGAAGACGCGCGGACGTTGCTGTCGGCGCGGGCGGAGGCGGAATGGTGCGCAACCGTGTAGCTGCGCGCTGTCCGTAGAAGGTCATCGGATAGCGCTCGGCGACGAGCGCGGTATCGATGCGCGCGTCCTGACCGCGCGCAGACCTCGCCTTCGCCGCCCAGTAGAGATTCGCGGCTGCCCGCGGCGTCGTGGGATGCCGTTGCGCCGCATCGCGAAAGACGGCTTCCGCACTGGCAAACCTTCCGGCCCTGTAATGACGCCAGCCGCGTTGCCATCGGGCTTCATCGGCGGACGCCGACTTGGGATAGCGCCGCTCCAGCTCCGCAAACAGCGCGTCGCTGCGCTCACCTTCGGAATTTCGCGCCAGGAGCAGCAATGCGCGCGGCGCCCAGGATGTGGAGCCAAAGCGGGACACCACACGTTGGAGTACTCTCGTCCCTTCACCTGCGCGTCTGGCAGACAGCAGACTCCGGCCGAGCCAGTATTGCGCGCGCGCGACCTGATATGGATATCGCACAGCCTCCCTGAACGCGGAAACGGCCCGCCTTCCTCCGCCGCGCATCACCCCGATCTGCAGCCACGCATTGGCCGTGAGCTGGCCTGACGCCTGACCCCTCGCCCCCGCCAGGAGCTCGGCCTCCGCGTCCTCCGGTTGTCCGCGCTTCAGCAGCCGAAACCCGCGCAGGATCCTTGCATCCGCTGGCGGAACGGGTGCGCGCCCACCGTGCAATTCCCGCAGTCGCCGGACGGACTCCGCCGCGTGTCGATTCCCCGGGACCGCCCACCATGCCATACCGTACGCGCGAGTCGCCTGCCCCCGATCTCCAAGACGGTCAGCAGCCAGACCTAGCAACCACCATCCGTCCGATAGAACATCATCGTCCAATCCGTCCTCACGCAGCAGTGCCTGGAGTAGGCGGGCAGCGTCCGCTGTGCGCGCTGCACGCAAGAGCGCGTCGGCGCGAAGGAGCCGCAGCCGCTGGCCAAACGGTCGTTTCAACTCCCCGTCGTTGACTTCGTCGAGCGCGGACAGCGCGTCGAGTGGCCGGTGGAGGTCCAACGCTAAGCGCGCGGCGTGATAGCGCGCGTGCGCGGCCAGAGGCGCAAACCGGCCGGAGATTTCAAGGAGGATGGTGTACGCGTCATGAGTACGATCCAGCGTCTCGTAGCAGCGGGCCAGCAGGTATCCGGCCCGCGCACCGGTGGCAGTTGAGTCCGCGGCCATCGTCTGCAGCGACGCCACATGCGGCGCGCAGGCTCTCCCCTTGATCGCGGACACCGCGGCCTCGAGTGTTTCAGGGGGACGATAGAATGCCTGAACACTGCTCGCAACCCCGAGCAGGAACGTCGCAAGGGCGACAAGCACGGCCTTCATCACTATTCGACCTTCGCAGACACGACGAGTTTACGCAATGCCTCGCCGACTCGTTCCATGAATTCCTCTGCGTGTTTGCCGTCTTCACGCGGCGGCGCGATCGGAGCGCCCACGCGGACGCGTAGTCGCGCCGGTCGCGGCCATCGTGCGCCAAGCGGCCACATCGTCCCCGTCCCCCCCAGCGCCACGGGAACGACAGGCGCGCGCGCACGCATCGAAAGGAATGCGACGCCCCTGTGCAGCGGGCCGAGGTCCGCATCTTGCACCACGCGACCTTCGGGGAAGACGACGATCACCTCTCCCTGCGCGAGTCGCGACAGACAGGCGCGCATCGCTCCGACGTCGGTGAGTCCGCGCCGGATAAACACGGGATCGAACTGCCGCGCAAGCCAGAACACCACCGGGAACTGCTCGATGTGCTGCGAGGCGAGATATGTGGGCCGGAATGGAAGCGCCGCGGAGAGCACAATCACATCGATCTCGCTCGGATGGTTGCAGGCGATGACAGCGGGTCCTCGCTGCGGGAAGTGGGCGAGCCCCTCAGACTGCAGCCGCCACACGCCGCGCAACAGCCCGCGCACGAGAACCCGGAGGAGCCGATACAGCGGGCCACCGGAGGGAAGTCCACGCTGCAACATGCGCACATTCTAACAAACGGGAGCGCGGGAGCACGGAAGCGCGGGACACACAGCGAAGAGCACCCGCTATGGACACCTATCGGTGCATCGTCAGCAAGAAAGATCTGCGCACGTTCACGGACACTCCGATTGCCGACGACGTACTTCGGAAGATCCTCAACGGCGGGCGGATGAGCGGTAGCAGCCGGAACCGCCAGCCGTGGCGGTTCGTCGTCGTCCGCAACCGGGAGCGGCTTGCGGCGCTGGCCCGGTTCGGACGGTTTGCGCAGCACGTTGCCACTGCCGCGGCCGCAGTGGCCATCGTGGTCGATGACGCGGCCAACGCCTTCGACGCCGGCAGGTGCGCGCAGAACATGATGCTCACCGGCTGGAACTTCGGCGTCGCGTCGTGCCCGGCCACGCCGCACCAGCACGATGAGGCGAAACGATTCCTGGAAATCCCCCAAGGGAAGACCGTGCCGATCATCGTGTCATTCGGCTATCCGCGCGCCGCCGGGCGCGGACCGATCGAGCGCACGGCGCTGAGGATTCTTGCAGGACGCGGGCGCCGCCCGTTGGACGCAATGGTCTTTTGGGAACGGCATGGAAATGCTAAGCTAATGAATCACCGGGTATGCTAGGCGACGTGGACTCATCCTTCTTGGGCGCTCGGCGGCTCGCCGCTGCGTGCCTGATCACATTGATAGCGGTGGCCGCGGTATGGGCACAGGGCCCGACCGTGGATCAGCTGCTGACCCGGCTTTTTACCACTGAGGGCGAGGAGCCATACGAGCTGACCTCGGACTTCTCGGGGAAACTGAACCTGGTCGTCCGCGGCAGCCGCGTCACGGCCAACGCACAAGGATCATTTCGCGAGTGGCGCAAGTCCGGAGAGGTCCGGCGGCGCAAGGTCACGATCGATCGCCTGGATGTTCCACTGCTGCTCCGGCCATTCTCCGGAACGCTCCGCAGGCTCATCGAAGAGAAAGTCGAGACGCAGACAGAGAGCCAGGAGACATTTCTCGCTCACGACGTCTTCATGCTGCCGGATCTTCCTGGGCGCCAGTACGCCCTCGGCGGCGTCCACCGCAGCATCGTCGATGACGCCATCAGCCGCTACGGCAAGCCCGAAGACAAGCTCGATGTCGCCACCCGTCGCCGCATCGCGCATTGGCTCTTCACGAACCCCAACATGCGCAGCATGTTGGTCCGCTCCGGACCTCCATATGCCATGCGGGCCGTCGTCGACGACGAGGGCCACGTGTACGACCTGATCCTCTACTATGACTGGGGTAAGATCGGGACGAAAATCACCTATACACTGATCAACAGCGTCCCCGTTTGGCGAAATGTCGTCTCAGACACCGTCGGGGACTTGAGCGGCGTGGGCCGCGTCGAGGGCGATCTCGTGCTGGTCTTCACCAATCACTGTATGAATTGCGTCAGGGCACCGTCACCACCACCACGGCGGTAACCCTCCTCCCCGTGACCCGTCGGATTTGCTTCATCCTCATGCTCGTGTTTGCAGTTTCTGGCTGCGGGCAGCGCTCGACTCGTATGCAGCAAGAGCAGGACTCCCGATTTGGGTTCACGATTACGAGGCCGGCCGGATGGGTTCGCGTCGAGGAGGGCCAGACGATGGTGCGGTTTGTGCCACCCGCGCACGCAGAGCGCTCGACCTCAGCGCCCGAGTTTGTCTTAGTTCAGACCTCTGCCTCGGAAGGCGTCCTCAATGATGGGGCTATCAGGCGGGCCGTCTTCTCACTACTCACGATCCACGGGGTGTCGGGATTTCAGCCGGATCCCCGCACCTCGCCCGATGTCCTCTGGTACAAGTTCGAAGTGACCGGTGCCACGGAAGGTACCGAGTGGGCATCCGTCGGGGTCGTCGTGAGCGGCTCACGGCAGTATCAGATCGCGGTATGCGCGAAACCGCTAGAGCGCTGGCGGGACGGACAGAAACAGTGCGACGAAGTGATCAGAAGCTTTCAGCCTGGTAAGTTAAGTGAATAACTACGGGATAAGGGGATAGAGGGATAAGGGGATAAGGTAATACACCACGTCGCTTCAGGGTTATCCCTTTATCCCCTATCCCTTTATCCCGCAGTTACGTGACCGCAGCTCGGTACCGTTTGAGCGCTTCCCGCATCCGGCGTAATCCTTCCTCGATCTTCTCCACACTGTTCGCGTAGGAAAATCTCAGGTAGCCACGGCCGTGCTCCCCGAACGCGGTGCCGGAGAGACAGGCCAGCCCGCCGTCAGTAAGAAGGAAGTCCGCCAGCCGCTTGCTGTCAGGATCTATCTTGGTGACGTTGGGGAAGGCATAGAAGGCGCCGGAGGGGACGGCGCAGGTGACGCCTTCGACCCCTTTCAGGCCCTGGACAATCACATCGCGCCTGCGGCGAAACTCAGCGACCATCTTCTTGACCGGTTCCTGAGGCCCACGGAGCGCGGCAATGCCGGCGATCTGCGTGAAGGCGGCCGCGCAGGAATTTGAGTTCACCATTAGCCGCGCAATCTTTGCGGCGAGGTCCTTCCGCATGACCCCGAACCCCAGACGCCACCCCGTCATGGCATACGCTTTGGAGAAGCCATCGAGGATGATCGTCCGTTCTTTCATCCCCGGGATGCTGGCGAGACTCACGTGCGTGCTGTCATACATGATCTGCCAGTAGATTTCATCCGCCAGTACCATTGCGCCCGACCGGCCAACAATCTCCGCGATCGCCTCGATATCGTTTCGCGTCAGGACCGATCCGCAGGGGTTGTGGGGGCTGTTGAGGACGATGAGCCTTGTTTTCGGGTTCACGAGCCGTCGCAGATCATCTGGATCGACTCGAAAGCCGCGTTCCTCGCGTAAGACCAACGGTTTGGCCACGGCACCCGCAAACCGTGCGACCGACTCATAGATCGGATACCCGGGGTCGGGATAGATAACCTCATCGCCCGGGTCGACAAGGGCGAGGATCGCAAAGAACATGATGGGTTTGCTGCCCGGCGTGATCACGATCTCATCGGGATCCACCGGGATCCCGCGCGTCACCGACACGTGCTCCGCTACGGCCTCGCGCGCTTCATACAGCCCGGCGGACGGCGTGTAGTGCGTGAAGCCGTCATGCAGCGCGCGAATGGCGGCGTCCTTAATGTGCGCCGGCGTGTCGAAGTCGGGCTCTCCGATCTCGAGATGGACGACCGATTTCCCCGCACGTTCGAGTTCCCGCGCTCTAGCCAGCACTTCAAACGCGGTCTCGGTGCCGAGCTCACTCATTCGATCAGCAAGCCGAAGCTCCACGGTCGTCACCCCACGACAAGAAGCTGAAAAGCTGGAGAGCTAGAAGGCTGAAGATTTACTGCGGCTGCTCTCCGGCTATTCAGCTTTTCAGCTCTCCAGCTGAATTCCCTTTGATTCGTGTCCCTGTCTGACCAGCGAGTGCGCGCCCAATGCTCTCTGGTGTTGTAATCAGCGCCTCGTGACCGCCAGCTTCCATGAACCTGATGGCCGCCAGGATCTTGGGCCCCATGCTGCCCGGAGGAAAGTGTCCCTGGCTGAGATACTGCTTGGCCTCGGCTACCGTCATCTCTGAAAGGTCGCGCTGCTCCGGTTTGCCGTAGTTAATTGCGACACGCTCGACGGCCGTTGAGATCAGTAGCAGATCCGCGCCAATCGACTGCGCGAGCAGCGAGGTGGCCAGGTCCTTGTCGATGACCGCCTCGACGCCAGCAAGGTCGTCATCACCCTGCCGGATCACGGGGATTCCGCCGCCGCCGGCGGCGATCACAATGATCGACTGGTGCACCAACCCTTTGATCACCAGGCGTTCGACAATTTCAAGGGGCATCGGCGACGGCACAACACGCCGCCATCCCCGGCCAGCGTCTTCCACCATCCTCCAGCGGCGCTCGCGCTGGAGACGCTCGGCCTCGTCGCGTTCGTAGAAAGGACCAACCGGCTTGGTCGGACGGTGGAATGCGGGATCCTCCGGATCGACAACCGTCTGGGTCACAACGGTCACCACGCGCTTGCGGATTCCCCGGCGGCGCAATTCGTTACCCAGCACCTGCTGCATGAGGTAGCCGATCGAACCCTGGGTCTGGGCTCCCAGCACGTCGAGCGGCAAGGGAGGCGCCGCGGCGGCGGCCAGCTCTGAACGGAGCAGGTTGAAGCCGACTTGCGGGCCGTTGCCATGCGTCAGGACGAGGTCCCAGCCCTGCGACAGCATCGCCCCCAGGTGGCCGCAGGTTTCCTCCAGCGCCGCGATTTCCCCGGCCACGGAGGGCCGCGCCTCGTCCTTTATCAGCGAGTTCCCCCCAATGGCAACAACCGCGACCGGCATGATCCTGGCTCTTTTGGCCAAACCAGGCTGGTCCCCCTCCCCGGCACCGTTCTTGCTCCTTGGAGGGGGTAAGCGGCCCTAGCTGAGGGGGATGCCGGGTCGAGAACACCGATAGGCGGGGCCAACCATTACGGCAAACACGGAGGGAACACGCCAATGCGCGTGTCAATAGGGTCCAGTTTCGTGGTCGCGCTCCTCATCGTCACGCTCGCGATTAGCGCATTGTCGCTTGGGACCACTGGGCCAGTGTCCGCTGAGGGACCCCAGGTACCGAAGCGCTATATCCTGCTGGGCAGAAATGAGTCGCTTCCACTCGGCGTGGAGTCGGTCATCGCAGCGGCAGGCGGGCGTGTTGTTGAAATGGTGCCCGAGATCGGAGTCGCCGTCGTCGAGTCTGACGAGCCGAACTTCATGGATGCGGCCAGTGGGATCAGCGGCGTCGAGTCGGTCGCCGAAGACGAAATGGTCTACATCGGTGGTCTCGCCTCAGATATTACGCTGGAGGCCGAGGCTGCTGCCGAGGGGACCGTGGTGGAAGGCCACAACCCGCAACTCGCACGGTTCTTCTTCGTGCAGTGGGCAATGAAGACGATCGACGCGGATGACGCGTGGGCGCAAGGTTTCACTGGCAGCCCGAGCGTCGATGTGGCCGTGATTGACACCGGTATCGACTACACGCATCAGGAACTGGCTGGCAAGGTTGATCTGGTCAGAAGCAAGTCGTTCTACTATGAGGCGCTCATGCCTCTCCCCCCGGGCCTGCCGGCGGGCACGCCGATTCTGCCCATCCTGGACTTCAATGGCCACGGGACGTTCGTAGCGGGACTCATCGCCGGCCACGGCCTCAGTATCGCCGGCGTCGCGCCGCACGTGAACCTGATTGCGGTGAAGGTCGGCGGCCGCAACGGATTCGCGCCCTGGAGCGCGATCATCTTGGCGATTCGCTATGCTGCGGACTCAGGTGCTGACATCATCAACATGAGCTTTGGTTCCCGGATGACCAGGGACGAACTCAACGCAGGTCATCTGAAGCAGGCCCTCAAGCGCGCGATCAAGTATGCTGAGCGCCGCGGAGCCTTTCTGGTCGCCTCAGCCGGTAACGAAGGAACCGACTGGGATCATGAACACGATCTGACAAAGGTGCCGGCTGAGTTCCCAGAAGTCAACGCTGTGTCCGCGATCGGACCGACGAACTTCATGGGCTTTATCTCACTGGCCCCCTACTCCGACTTCGGCCGAACGATCGTGAATTTCGCCGGCCCGGGTGGCAACGCGACAACGTTTCGCTGTCTGCCGGTGCTCGTGCCACCCATGACGGGCACGATGGTCGCGTGCAACCCGCTGCTGCCGCTCCCTAACGGCAACCCCAATCCAGTTGGAATGCCGGCGGACGCGATGATCGGTGCCTGCAGCCGCTTCGTCCAGTTCCTACCCAACAACATGATCGTGTTTCCGTGCCGCACGGGTCGCACCAACGTGTTCAACGTCGGGACCAGCATGGCCGCGGCGATCGTCAGTGGAGTGGCCGCGATTGCTGATGGCGTCGCCGGCGGCGCGTTAAACGGCGATCAGCTCCGCCAGATTCTCCGGCAGACGTCGGTCGATCTCGGCCGCCGCGGCGCGGACGAGTATTATGGCAACGGGCTGGTCAATGCGCTGGCCGCAGGACGCTGTGCCCAGGAGCACATCAGCATGCACAACGGCGACGCGAAGATGAAAGGCAACTGCCGCTAAGGATTGAGACAGGAGCAAAAGCACACAGTGTACCGGTTCGGCCGGGGTCAGCGTGTACATGCATCACCCTCAAGAACATCGGGTGCAGCATCAGGCACGTAGCGCGTAAGTGACTTCGAGCCGACCACAACCAGCAAGGGGAGGAGCCCCCACCTCCCCTTGCGGCGTTTTAGCGAGGCCCCGGTAGGGGCCAACCTCTTTCCCTCTCCCCGTTGAGGGAGAGGGGTAGGGTGAGGGGGTAAAGCTTCTGCTAAAATTTGGGCTGTCGTGCAGCCTGTTCGTTTCATCCAATATGGGTTGGGATCCATCGGTATCGGCATCGCCGAGCTTGCGCTCGCGCGCGGCCACCGCATCGTCGGCGCCTTCGACATCGATCCCGCGAAAGTCGGCCACCCCCTCTCGACCCTGCTCCGGCACCCGGCGGCGCCTGCGGACGTCCGTATTGCCTCTCCTGACGCCACTGCTCTTGCCGTGCGCGCGGACGTTGCGCTGCACTCGACCCAGTCACGGCTCTCGCAGGTGCGCTCACAGCTTGAGTCATTGATCGACCTCGGCGTCCATGTGATCTCCACATGTGAGGAGCTCGCGTTCCCCTGGCATCACCATTCCGGCGATGCCGCCGCGCTCAATGAGCGCGCTCACGCGCGTGGCGTTGCCGTAGTCGGACTCGGGGTGAATCCCGGATTCGTCATGGATGTCCTACCCGTTGTCCTCACGTCTCCTTGCCACGCGATTACGGGGATCACCGTGCAGCGTGTCGTTGATGTTGGGCGCCGCCGGCGCCCGCTGCAACAGAAAGTGGGCGTGGGGCTGACGGTTGACGCGTTCCATGAAGGCGTTGCGGCGGGGCGGCTCGCCCACGTGGGCCTTCCCGAGTCTGTCGCGATGATCGCCGACGCCATGGGATGGACGCTTGGCGCCATCGACGAGACTATCGACCCGGTCGTGGGCAGTGACCGTCGGGTTATAGGTCTTCATCAGAGGTGCCGCGGCATGCGTGACGGCGCCGCTGCAATCACGCTCGATCTGACCATGGCCGTCGGCGCCAAAGATCAGCGAGACACGGTTGCCGTTGATGGAGACCCACCACTGCGAATCGAACTTCCCGGTGGGGTGCAGGGCGATCAGGCTACCTGCGCAATCGTGGTCAACGCGATCCCTCAGATCCTCGCTGCTCCACCCGGACTGCGCGTGGCGACTGAACTGCCTCCCCGCGCGCCCGCGTCGCGTTCCCTTCCTGGCTAGTCAAGCACCACGATCGCGGCGGTAAGGACGACGACTTGCGCCGCGCCTGCTTGCCGCAGAGCCCTTGCGCACTCCGATGCTGTGAAACCGGTGGATAACACGTCATCGACGAGGAGGACCGTCTGGCCTTCGATCGAGCAGGCAGCGAAGAACGCTCCGCGGACATTTGCCCTGCGATCATCTAAGGTCAATCCGCTCTGCGCCTCGGTCGCTTGACGTCTGACCAACACATCTGACCTCACGAGCAATCCAAACCGACTGGCAATTTCTGCGGCCAGCAGTTCCGACTGGTTGTAGCCGCGCTCGCGCAGGCGGCGATGATGCAAGGGAACCGGGATCACAAGGTTCGCGGCAGGCAGGCGTACTCCGGCAACACGTTCCGCCATCAGCGCGCCAAGCGGCGCGGCGAGCGCCCGCCGGCCTTTGAACTTCAGCGCGTGGATCGCTTCGCGCAGCGTGCCATCGTAAATCCCGGCCGCGCGGGCGACCGCAAAGCGCAGACGGCGATGGCGACACGGTATGCAGGTGAAGATGAGATCACTCGGTCCTCGTAGAGGCTTCCCACATTTCTGACAGACAGGGGATCGGACCAGCCGGAAGGCGCCGCGGCAGGCCGCGCATAGCGGGAACGTTGCTGACTTTCGGCATACTTGACACGCCGGCGGGAAGACAAGGTCGAGCAGGCCGCGCAACGCGCTCATGGCGCCGGCGTTCGAGCAGGAGCGTCGTCGATCCCTGACCTGCTTTGGTCATTTGTAGTTCATCGGTGCCTGGCACCGATGAACTACGTGCCCTCTTCCCAGGACTGGAGGTATTTCTTCTGTTCGGGGGTGAGCTCGTCGATGCCGACGCCCATCGCTTCGAGCTTCAGTCGCGCCACCGTCTGATCGATGTCTGATGGCACCGTGTACACGTTCGGTTCGAGACTTCGGCCGTTTTTTGCAAGATACTCCGCTACCAGGGCCTGGTTTGCGAAACTCATGTCCATGACCGCCGCCGGGTGGCCCTCCGCCGCGGCAAGATTGAGCAAACGGCCTTCGGCCAGAAGATATAGTCGCCGCCCGTCTGCCATGCGATATTCCTGGACGAACTCCCGCATTTCTCGCGTCGACGACGCCATGTCCGACAGCGCCGGTATGTCGATTTCGACGTTGAAGTGACCCGAATTCCCGAGCACCGCACCGTCCTTCATCGCCTCAAAGTGCTCCTTGCGCAGGACCGAGCGATTTCCGGTCACGGTGATAAAGATGTCGCCGACTTTGGCCGCCTCGGCCATCGGCATCACCATGTATCCTTCCATCGTGGCCTCGAGCGCGTGAAGCGGCGAAACCTCGGTGACGACGACCTGCGCTCCCATGCCTCGCGCGCGCATCGCCAGCCCGCGGCCGCACGAACCGTAGCCGCAAACGACCATGGTCTTGCCCGCCAGCAGCAGGTTCGTTGCTCGCAGCAATCCATCGATCGTCGACTGTCCTGTCCCGTAACGGTTGTCAAATAAGTGCTTGGTCTTCGCGTCGTTCACGGCGATAATCGGATACTTGAGGGCCCTATCCTTTGCCATCGCGCGAAGCCGGATCACGCCCGTGGTGGTTTCTTCTGTCCCGGCGACGATCTCTTTGAGCAACTCCGTGCGATCGCTGTGGATCGTCGACACAAGGTCGGCGCCGTCGTCCATGGTGACATGTGGTTTGAAGTCCAGCGCCTGGTTGATGTGGCGGTAGTACGTATCGCGGTCCTCTCCTTTGATCGCGAAGACGGCAATCTGTTCTTCGACAAGCGCGGCGGCGACGTCATCCTGCGTGGACAGTGGGTTGCTGGCGCACACCCGCACCTGAGCGCCGCCGGCCACGAGCGTGCGCATCAGGTTCGCGGTTTCAGTTGTCACATGAAGACACGCCGCGATCCGCAGGCCGTGTAGCGGCCGCTCGCGGCTGAACCGGTCGCGGATCTTTGCCAGCACAGGCATCTCTG
>JAHZOA010000262.1 GCA_020028455.1 Armatimonadota bacterium
GATCCGGATGACCGGCGCCTCTGTGCCCGAGCAGGCGCTCGTACGCTCAATGGACTTGATGGGACAAGTGCTCCTCTACCCCCCGAATGTCGGGGGATGGCCAAAGGGCCAGGGATGGGTCAACACCGCGAGCATCTTGATCCGCTATAACTTCAGCGGCCTGCTCCTCAACGGTGGGATGCCCGGTCTGCGTCAGGCGCGCGCGTTCCCGGCGCGGGTGGACCACCTCATCGACGCCGGCAAAGTACGCACCGCCGGCGATGTGATCGAGCAGCTGGCCGAACGATTCATCCAGACGCCGCTCGAGGGGAAGCGCCGGTGGGGGCTGCTGCGGGCATTCGGCACCAACCGCGAGGACACGCCGTGGACGCTCGACGGCGCACGCTCACAAGAGCAGCTTCGTAGCGCCGTGCACCTGATCATGAGCATGCCGGAGTTTCAACTCGTGTAATCGCGAGGCCGCCCAGCGGCCGAGCGAGCGCGGTTGTCTTGCCGGGGGGGCTAGCATGAGTCACGGAATGACCCGAAGAGAATTCGTCAAGAAAGGGCTGACGATGATCGCCGTCGGCGCGACGGCCCCGTCGTTCATTACCCGCACCGCGCTGGCGATGAACAACCCCTGGGACGTGACGCAGGTGACGAGCCGCTCCGGCTCGCCGGACGACCGTATCCTGGTCGTCGTCCAGATGGGCGGCGGCAACGACGGTCTCAACTCTATCGTCCCGTTTACGAACGATGCGTATTATCGCGCCCGCCCGAACCTGGCGGTCCCTCAGAAGGACGTCATCCGCCTCAACGACGATTTGGGGTTCCACCCCAGTCTGGCCAAAGTGAAGGAGCTGTACGACAAGGGCGCGATGGCCGTCGTGCAGGGTGTCGGCTATCCCAATCCCAGCCGCTCGCATTTCAAGTCGATGGAGATCTGGCACACCGCCGACCCTGAGGGCCGCGTGGTGCGCTACGGTTGGATCGGCCGATACTTCGACAGCAAGTGCCCGGTGTGTGAACAGCCTACCGCGGGCGTGAACGTGGGCCAATCGATGCCGCTGGCGATGCAGGCCGAAAACGGCATGGGCGTGAGCGTGGAGAACCCCGAGGCATTCCAGTGGATGTCGGCGTTCAACGGGATCGGGGCGAGGGAGGAGCAGGAGCTCTTCAGGCTGCTCAACGCCCCGGCGCCCAACGAACCGGGCACGATCGACTTTCTCCGGCATACGGCCATGAACGCGTACGTGTCTTCCGAGAAGGTGCGCGATTCCGTCCGGGCGTACAAGGGCGGCATCGAGTACCCGAACACCCGTTTCGCGGCGAGCATGCAGCTGATCGCGCAGATGATCTCGGGCAAGCTGCCGACGAAAGTGTACTACGCGCATATGACGGGCTTCGACACGCACGCCAACCAACGCGGCGCGCACGAGAACCTGATGGAGCAGCTGGCCGACGGCGTCGCAGCCTTCTACAAAGACCTGGAGGCGCAGGGGAACGCCGACCGGGCGGTAGTGCTGGCGTTTTCGGAATTCGGCCGCCGCGTCGCAGAGAACGGAAGCGGCGGGACCGACCATGGTACGGCAGCGCCGATGTTCGTGTTCGGCAAAGCGCTCAAAGGCGGGCTGTATGGTCAGCAGCCGAGTCTGACCGACCTGTCCGATGGCGATCTCAGACACGCCATCGACTTCCGCTCAGTCTACGCGACAATTCTCGACCGCTGGCTGGGGGCCGATCCACAGAAGATTCTGGGCCACAACTTCGACCGCATACCCTTCATCTGAAATCCCGGCAACAAGGGCCTGCTCATTCACCCACCACCCTCGACAGTTCTGTCAATGACCCATTTGGGTCATAATGCGCTGCGCAACACAACTGGGTCCGGACCTAGTTACATTACGTTCGATGATCCAGTTGGGCTTCTTCTTGATGAACCGCCCGTCAGCACGCCGGCAGGCAGTTCTTATTTTCTGCGAGAACGCAAGAGAGAGGTCCACACCGAGGCAGAGGCGACGATGGTATCAGAGTTCGTTCAAGCTGCGGTCGACGCTGCGCTCAAAGCGGGCGAGATCCAGATGGCGTTGCTGCCTGAAGGACGCGCCGCGAAGCAGGTACGGACGAAACGCAATCCCGCCGACCTGGTCACGTTCGCCTACGGGGTGCCGATGTTCTGCGTGTCGATCGGGTTGGAACGCCGCGGTCAGGTTGTTGCGGGTGTCGTATATCATCCACCCCTCGGGGAGATGTTCTATGCGGAACGTGGCGGCGGGGCGTTTCTACGGCACAATGGCGCGGACGAGCGGATCCGAGTCTCTGAGATCGATGCAGTGGCCACAGCTATGGTCGCAACGGGGCTGCCGTACGACATTCGGGAGAGCGGCAACAACATCGAGAACATCGGCAGGCTCTGCCGGACGGCGATCGAGGTGCGCATCCTCGGCGCTGCCGCGCTGCATCTAGCCTATGTCGCCGCGGGACGGGTCGATGCGTTCTGGGAGCCCTTGCTGAATCCATGGGACATCGCCGCCGGGAGCCTGCTTGTTGAGGAAAGCGGCGGCCGCGTCTCACACGTGAGCGGGAGTCCCTTCCACGTCGATTGCCGGGACGTCCTTGCGTCAAACAGCAAGCTCCATCAAGAAATGGTCGGATTGTTGGCCGGCTAGCTGTTTGCATAAACAGAAGCGACCGAACCCCGAGTAGGGCTCGGCCGCTCCGTTCGTCCCGGTGGGGTGTCTCTAGGGGACGAAGAGTTCGTAGCCCCCACCGCTGCCCCGTTAGCGCCGCGGTCATGAAAACCTGGTATTTCAGTGCGTCCGCGATTGCTCGCTTATTTTCGCATTGACGCGCTAGGCGCAGGCTCTCGTCAAGCACCTGACGCGCACGATGGAGGTCGCCGCCAGACTGAAACAACAATCCCCCCACCGCACATAGGGCATTCGCACGCATCGTGACAGCGCTTTCCCCAGCAGTCGACAGGCCACGTTCCAACCAGGCGAGTCCTTCACCAAAACGCGCACGAAGGAGCCAGTACGTTTCCAGCCCGCACGCCATGCGAAGTGCAGCTTCATTCTCCTGATGCGCAAGCGCCCACGCCAATGCTGTTCGGATGTTGTCTTGCTCCGTATCCAGTCGTGCCAGCCAGTCCAGCTGATCGTGCCTCTTGAGCCCGGGAACCGCCTCCTCGACTAGGGTAAGGAAGAAGGCGAGGTGGCGGTTGTGAATCGCGTCTTCCTCGCCGGCGTTTTCCAATTGCTCCAGTCCGAACTCCCGCAGGCTCTCGAGGATCTCAAACCTGGGCTCTCGGCCGTTTGAACCCGGCTGTCGGACCAGGTTCTTATCCGTGAGCCCGACGAGGCCGCCGAAGATGTCGGGCACAGCACCCACGCACACCGCGCCGGCG
>JAHZOA010000032.1 GCA_020028455.1 Armatimonadota bacterium
GAGAAACGGCACGAGCTCGTGCAGGAATACAGACCAGCCCAGTACATTACCCTCATCGGGATAGCCAGTCGCGCCCCAATTCCGTTTCACCCAGGCGCGATTCGCTACTTCAAGGAGCGGGGGGTAGAAGGGTTTTAGGAATCCGTCAATCTACCTACTCCTTGACTTGCAAGGCGGGGGTACTTCTCAGTCAAATTAGGACACTACCCCTAGTTCGAGTGGCTTACCTCTGCCAGTCGCATTCCAGAGTGCCTATCAAGTACCCCAATCCCGAACAGTTGGAGGGATCAGACTCGAGCGCGAAAACGCCCGGCCCGAATTCTCGGCCATTTGAAGCTCATGAACTAGCTGCTGGCTCCAGGAGGTCTGTAAGGCAAACCCTGTGCCTTCTCTAGCATTTCGATTGCCTCTTCCACCGTGAGCAAAACAGTAGTCTCGGCTGAGCGAAGCGAGCCACCTGCAGAGATTCCAACAGAGAAAGCTGCAGCTGAGACGTTATTCGGAGCTTCGATCAGGACAAACCCGTCGTGCTCACCGAGACCATACCAGAAACCATGGAGCTTTCCACCAAGTTTCTCCACGACAGCTCGAGCTACCTCGCGGCGATCCTCAGGCTTCTTGATGAGTCGAGCCCACGCTTCTGGCGTGTAACTGAAACGCATAAGATAGAACGGCATGGGAACCTCCCAATGTGAGAATATGATCCTAGTTGCGCTGATCGTCCAATACGCCCTCCGTTCAAGGATCCTGCTAGTAAGACCATTGCCTGGATAGCAACCAACACAAGCCCTGCAAGTATCGCCGCTTATCTAGTACCCCAATGCCGAACATTGGGGTATTAGACTCGAGTACTTCTTACGGCCAGCCGGCGCTCGGTGCGGGTGCCTTGACGGTCAGCACTTGGCCCGTTCGCGCCCCGTCAGCCATGTTCGCAGGACCACGCCATTCGTTCGCCATCAGGAACAATGTTCTGTTGTCCACGCCCCCGAGCATGCAAGCGAAGCAGCCGCGGTAAGGTCGATCGTCTGCAGCACCTCACCGCCTTCGAGAACGCGCACGCAACGCTTGTTGGGGACGTCCCCGTACCAGACGGCGTTTTCCACGTCGAGGCAAATGCCGTCGGGGTAGCCGCCGTCGAGGTCGGCCCAAACCCGCCGGTTCGACAGACTGCCGTCGGCCGCGATGTCGAAGGCAGTGAGCCTCTTGCCGTAGGACTCCGCGAGGATCAGCGTCGCGTTGTCGGGCGTCACCACCATGCCATTGGGGAATGCGACGCCATCTGCCACCTGCCGGGCCGAGCCATCAGGTGTGACCAACGCGATGATCCCAGTGGCGAACTCGCCGTCTGGAAAGTCAAAGCCGATGTTGTTGATGTAGGCGTTGCCCCGACCGTCCACGACGATCTCGTTCCAGGCGTGGTCGGAGAGGCGGGTCAGGTCGGCATGGGTCACCAGCGACCGATCGAGCTCCCTGCGCAGAAGAAGCCCATTGCGCCCGGAGACGATGAGCAAACGCCCATCGGGCAACCAGTCGATGCAAGATGGAAGGGTCGCGACGCGGCGGACCATCACCTCGCGCTTGCCCGTTAGATCGACGGCAACGAGTTCTTGCGCGCCCCAATCCGAGAACCAAAGACGGTCCTCGTGCCAACGTGGCGATTCGCCGAGCATGAGACCGGTCATTAGGATTTGCACGTTAGGCACTGAAGGCTCCTTCAACGGCATCACAACCTCCTCAGGTCAAGGCCTTGGCATCCCAATCTCGAACACCCGAATGCTAGATCCGAGAACGTCCTGTCCGCGCGCAGATTAGCGTTTCCGTGCGACCAGTACAGTTCCTCGACCCGGCGAAGAGTACGCAAAATCCGAGAACCCGCGGCGCTCGAGCTCGGCCCGAATGCGCTCCGGAGGCACGTAGATCGGCGTCTCGGCGCCGCTCGAGTAGGCAAACAGTGCGTGGCCACCCGGCCGAAGTACACGCGCGATCTCGTCGAAGAACGGAATCATGTTGTTGTGTGCGACGAGGTCGAACTCGCCGTCCCCGAAGGGGAGCGACGACGCATCGGCCTGACGGAACGAGACGCGACCGGCGAGGGAGGGAGTGACCTTTGACGCCGCTATGGCCATCATCGCGACCGCGAAATCGACGCCGACGACCTCCGTCGACGGAAATCGCGTTGCGATCTCAAGCGCACCACCGCCGGTGCCGGTGCCGACGTCGAGCGCGCGCTTGGGCGGCTCAGGGAGCGTGTTGAGCCCGGCCACGTATGGGTCGAAAGTGTCCGGTCGGCGAAGCTGCTCCCATGTCGGCGCGAGCTGGTCCCACTGGCGGCGAAAGAGCGGTCGGAGCAATCGCCAAGCCCCGGGTCGCGCGACGACAGCGTCAGTCACGAGCCGCGCGAAACGGCGGGACGCGCGCTCGAGCAGTGCCTTCACAACGAATCGAGATCTCGCCGCCCTCCACCACGAGCAGTTCGTGTTCGCCGCTTTTCTGTGCCTAGGTGCGTTTCCTTGATCGGCGCATACGCTGAAAGGATATTTCACGTAAGTCGAGCCGCGCGCGAATCCAATCGTGCTAAGCGACTTGTGCCTTGAGGCAGCGCTCGAGCAGACGAGCATTTCCCAGGTGCTCCGAACACGCGGCGAATGCGTCGGTGGGACCCCGCCACCGTAGCTCGTCAACATCGTGGAAGAGGCGCGCGTCGGTCCTGAGCGTTGCCAGATCCTTGAACAATAGCGCCAGTTCTCGCCTGTCCCTGAGTGCGGCAGTCGGGAAGTTCTCGATGATGCCGTATTGGTTCAGGAGCCGTGCCGCCGTGGTCGGACCTATCCCCGGAATGCCGGGATATCCGTCCGCCGCGTCGCCGACGAGCGCGAGGAAGTCCGGAATCAAGACGGGCTCCACCCCGAACTTCTCGCGAACTCCTTCCGCATTGCGGATTTTCTGCCCCCTGCGGTCAACCTGCACTACTCGATTGCCACGGACGCACTGCGCCAGGTCCTTGTCCGGTGTCCAGATGCAGACTTTCTGCATGCCCTCATCGCCAGAGGCGATCCGCGCCGCGGAGGCAAGCCCGTCGTCAGCTTCCAGCTCGGTCATGGGCCATACAGCCACTCCCATAGCGGTGAGTGCTTCTTCTAGCGGGTGGAATTGCGCGAGGAGTGCGGGCTCGATGCCATCCGATGTCTTGTAGCCAGGCCAGACACGGTTGCGGAAGGACTCGATGACGTGATCGGTCGCCACACCGACGTGAGTTGCTCCCTTCTCGATCATCTGCAATACGGTCTGCAGCACGCCGATCACGGCGCCGAAGGGCGGGTCCTCACCCTTGGTGAAGCGGCGAAGGCCGTAGAAGTGGCGGAACAGCTCGTATGTGCCGTCTAGGAGATGAACGATCATGAGAAAGTATACGGCGGCGATCCGCGCGTGCACGCGACGGCGCGATCGAGGAGCAGCGTGCGCTCGCGAGCGTTTCGGGTGAGCGCGGCCGCGCGCTCGAACTCCTTGCGAGCCTCATCGACACGCCCGATCTTAACGAGCAGATCGCCGCGGATGCTCGGCAAGAGGTGATAGTTTTGTAGCGATGGTTCGGGAGCCAGGGCATCGACGAGTTCGAGGCCCGCTGCCGGACCGAACGCCATTGCGACGGCGACGGCACGGTTCAGCTCCACAACCGGAGAAGGATTCAGCTCAGACAGGGCGTCGTACAGCGCCACGATACGACCCCAGTCCGTCTCCTCGGCAGTGCGAGCCCGCGCATGACACGCGGCGATCGCGGCTTGGAGCGCGTACGGCCCAAGCGTGCCCCCAAGTTTCTCCGCGCGTTCGAGCGCA
The DNA here is from genome assembly GCA_020028455.1 of Armatimonadota bacterium. Taxonomy (GTDB): domain Bacteria; phylum Sysuimicrobiota; class Sysuimicrobiia; order Sysuimicrobiales; family Kaftiobacteriaceae; genus JACPRY01. Next base: position 3,835 of record JAHZOA010000032.1, read on the forward strand.
GTAAGACCCCGACCGATCAGAACATAATCCCAACGCCCGCGGTCCTGGTCGAGGAGCAAGATGGGCTCTCCGGCCTTCCCTCTCCTCGCTCGTAGTCGCGAGGCCTGGATCTCCATCAGCGCGACTAGGCCGTGAACTTCCGGCTCCTGCGGAACGAGCTCAGCTAGGATGCGGCCGAGACGGAGCGCTTCCTCGCATAGGCCCGGACGCATCCACTCGTCGCCGGCCGTCGCTGCGTACCCCTCGTTGAAGATGAGGTAAATGGCTTCGAGGACCGACGAGAGCCGAGGGGCCAGTTCCTCGCCGCGCGGAACCTCGAAGGGAACGCGCGTTTCGGCAAGCGTTCGTTTGGCTCGGACGATCCGTTGCGCAATCGTTGGCACGGGAACCAGGAACGCGCGGGCGATTTCTTCCGTCGTCAAGCCGCCGAGCAATCGAAGCGTGAGTGCGACACGGGCCTGGGGAGACAGAACCGGATGGCAGGCAGTAAAGATCAAACGCAAGAGATCGTCGTCGATGTCCTCGTCGCGATTGGCGGCAACCAGTTCTCGCTCGACCTCGATCTCACGGACGATCTCTTGCTGCTTGCGGTCGAGCAGCGTTTTCCTGCGGAGCAGATCAATCGCCTTGTGCTTTGCAGTCGCCATGAGCCAGGCGCCCGGTCTATCTGGGACGCCTGACTGTGGCCACTGCTCGAGCGCCGCAAGGAGCGTGTCCTGGGCGATATCCTCCGCGACACCGACATCGTGCACGATCCTCGCGATGCTGGCGATGACCCTCGCGGACTCGATGCTCCAGATCGCGTCGATCGTGCGATGCGTCGTAGAGACTGTCACGGAGCCGGTTAGAACTCCTCAGTACTAGGACTTCAGCTTGGCGGACGCCTGCGCGCGGCTCCGCGTCTCCTGCTCCGTCATCTGCTCCCGGAACTCGGGAGTGAGCTCGCGACCGAAGTCCTCCGCCTCGAACACCTGGCGAATCTCGACTTCACCCTCTCTGAAGGGGCTGCGCTTGATCCATTCTATCGCTTCTTCCTTCGACTTGACCTGCCATAGCCAGAAGCCGGCGATCAGCTCTTTCGCCTCGATGAAAGGCCCGTCGATCACGGTCCGCTTCTCTCCGGAGAACCTAACGCGTGCGCCTTTCGAGCTCGGGTGCAGCCTCTCGCCGGCGAGGATCACGCCGGCTTTCACCAGCTCTTCGTTGTACTTCCCCATCTCGGTAAGAAACTTCTGGTCCGGGAGAACACCCGCTTCCGAGTCCTTGTCGGCTTTAACCATCAGCACCATGAATCGCATTGTGGTTCCTCCTTGTGTTACGACTTCACCTTGGCCGCCTGGGCTCGAATCCGCTCCTCCTGCTCCGTCACCTTCTCCCTCAACTCCGGGCTGAGTTCGGCTGCGAACTCTGTCGTCTCGAACACCGGGCGGATTTCGATCTCGAAGTCGCCCTCGTAGTCCTTGGGAGGCGTCCACCCTTCACGCGCCAGGTAGTCAGGCAGGCGCTTCACCCACTCGATCGCCTCATCTAACGACTTCACCTGCCATAGCCAGTATCCGGCAATCAGCTCTTTCGCCTCAGTGAAGGGGCCATCGATTACGCTTCGCTCTTCGCCGGAGAACCTGACCCGCGCACCCTTTGAGCTCGGCTGCAGCCCCTCACCCGCAAGCATCACGCCGGCCCTGACCAAATCTTCGTTGTATTTCACCATCCCGGCGATCAGCTTTTCATCCGGGAGCACCCCCGCCTCGGAATTCTTGTCTGCCGGCATCAGAACCATGACTCTCATCGTCGTGCCTCCTCTGCCGCGCGCTCGAGCGCGGCGATGTCGAGCTTCTTCATCTTGAGCATGGCTTCCATCACGCGCCCGGCCTTGGCGCGATCCGGGTCGTCAAGGAGCCGGTGCAACTTCGTCGGCACAATCTGCCACGAGAGGCCGTAGCGGTCCTTCACCCAACCGCACTGTTCGGCCTCAGGAACCGCCGAGAGGGCCTTCCAGTAACGGTCCACCTCTGCTTGGTCCTTGCAAGGAATGGTGAATGAGACTGCTTCGTTGAATTTGAAGTATGGCCCGCCATTGAGGCCGTTGAAGCTCCGGCCCATCAAGGTGAAGTCTACGGCTAGGACGTCCCCTTCCTTTCCACTCGGGAAGTCAGCCGGCGCCTTCACGACCTTGTCGATGTGCGAGTTCGGGAACAGGGACACGTAGAACTTCGCAGCCTCCTCCGCTTGGCCGTCGAACCACAGGCACGGGGTGATCGAGGATGTCCCCTTGACGGTTGATTGTTTACCTGACGCAACGGTTTCTTGCATATTGGCCTCCTTGTCTGTTGATGGTTTTAGCCGCCCACTGGGCCCTTCTATCTATACGTCGAATGAGGGGAGAGCGAAATCGACACAGCGGATGATCTCTGGAGGTCCCTTCAGGCTGACTGGTAATAGAGTATCAGCTATCACTGCGAGCCGGAACCCTCTAGGATTGTGTCAGCCCTACATGAGCACGCAACGCAGCGCCAAAGCTTTTCCGATCGCGCCGCCGATTGAGCCGATGCTCTCCAAGTTGGCCGAGGCGTTACCCACAGACGGCGACTTTCTCTTCGAGCCGAAGTGGGACGGGTTTCGCGCCATCGTGTTTCGCAGCGAGTCCGATGTGTATATCCAGAGCCGCCTCCTGCGGCCATTGGACCGCTATTTCCCTGAGTTGCACGAGGCGCTGCTCAAGAAACTACCTGGCGGCTGCGTGATCGACGGCGAGATCGTGATCCGAACTTCGCAGGGACTCGATTTCGACGCGCTGCAGCTGCGGCTACACCCTGCGGCGTCGCGCGCCGCGAAGCTTGCGAAAGAGACACCCGCATCGTTCGTCGCCTTTGATTTGCTGGCATCTGAAAATCGCAACCGGATGTCGGTGCCGCAAAGTGAGCGCCGGGCGCTCCTCGAGCGGCTAATTGCCGATACCGGTCCGCCGATCCATCTCACGCCGATGACGCGAGACCGCAACATCGCAGCGCGGTGGCTCAAGCAGTTCGAGGGCGCCGGCCTCGACGGCGTGATCGCAAAGCCAATAGACAGTCCCTATCAACCTGGCAAGCGCGCGATGATTAAAGTGAAACATGCGCGCACCGCCGATTGTGTAGTGGCCGGGTTCCGGTGGCACAAAAGCGGAGAGGACGCGATTGGCTCTCTGCTCCTTGGGCTGTACGACGATCGCGGCGCACTGCATCACGTCGGGGTTACGTCGTCGTTCACAATGGCAGTGCGCCGCCAGCTTGTAACCGAACTCGCGCCGCTACGCAAGAATGCTCTCGAGAACCACCCATGGCGTGAATGGGCGCAAATAGAGGCGCACGAGCTCGCCCGCATGCCCGGCGGCCAGAGCCGATGGAGCGCAGGCAAGGATCTCTCCTGGGAGCCGCTGCGGATCGAGCGGGTGTGCGAGGTCAAGTATGATCATTTGCAGGGTGACCGGTTTCGCCACGGCGCGACCTTCCTCCGCTGGCGTCCTGACAAACTTCCGAGAGACTGCCGCTACGATCAGTTGGAGGTCATTCAAGCCTACGAGCTGGACCGCGTCTTCGGCGCTCGCGACGTGCGTGGCCCGCGTCGCCATTCGCGCCAGGGATCATAGTCAGGATCGGGCGTCTCTTCAGCGGGTCGCTTACCCTCGGGAACGTGGCGCAGGTTGATCCGAATGCGCGTCCACGTGCTCGAGCGGCCACGCATCGAGTCGACCAGGATATCGTCCACCTGTAGTAACGCCGCGGCCTCGGGATGTTTTGCCTTCCAGCGCTCGAGACCGGCAAGCGCGTCTTTGAGGCGCTCCGCATTGGCGACAGTGACCAGCGGGTGTATCGATTTGCGGCGGCCACTGCCCTTCCCCTTGGCGCTCTCGGCCTTCTTTCGTGACGGCGCAACACGCGGAGGTTCGCCGCGCTGCTTTTTGTAGTGCGGGGGCCAGGGCGCGTCGCCGAGGCCGGCGGCTTCTTGTGAGGCAGATAGCTCGAGCAACTTATCCAGTGACCCCACGGCGGCATCGATACCTGCCGCCGCGTCGCCGCGTTCAGCGAAACGAGCCGGTGCAGTAACCAGCGTGAATACGGCCGGATCGCAATCAGCAACCTCATCCCACTCGAGTGGCATCGAGACACGCGCGTCGGACATTGGTCGGACCGACCAGGCCGATGCCACGGTGCGGTCTTTGGCATTTTGGTTGTAATCGATGAACACTCCGTGGCGTTCTTCCTTCCACCACTTGCTCGTCGCATGTTCGGGTGCGCGGCGCTCTACCTCGCGCGACAGGGCCAGCGCCGCGCGGCGCACCTGATTGAAGCTCCAGCGCCGCTTGATGCGGACGTTGACGTGCATGCCTCGCGATCCCGACGTTTTGGGCCAGCCGCGCAGCCCGTACTCATCGAGCACATCACGCAGGATCAGCGCCACACGCCGCACATCATCCCAACTCACTCCTGGACCGGGATCGAGATCGACCCGCAGCTCATCGGGATGGTTGAGGTCGTCGGCGCGCACCGGGTGCGGATTCAGGTCAATGCATCCGAGGTTTACGATCCAAAGGAGTTGCGCCACGTTGCGCACGACAATCTCTCTCGCGGTCCGGCCCGAAGGAAACCGCAGCTCGACGGTTTCGACCCACTCAGGATGCTTGTCGGGGGCGCGCTTCTGGAAGAACGGCTCCTGGTCAGCGCCATTCACGTAGCGCTTGAGCACGATCGGCCGGCCCGCAATTCCGCGGAGCGCCGCTTCAGCGACGGCTAAGTAATACTTGGCCAAGTCGAGCTTCGTGTGACCGGCCTGCGGGAAGAATACCTTGTCCGGGTTCGTGATCACGACCTCACGGCCGGCAGCCTCCAGGACAATCTGTTGTGACTTTCCCATGGGAATTCCGTTACGCGAGGCTCATCGCGGCGCGGAGGTCGCGATCGAGGATCGAGGAGAGCCGCGCGACCTCTGCCTCCAGCGCGTTTCGCGGCGGCCTCCCGGCCCCTTTGAACCAGGCGATGCGCACCTGGTCGCGTTCCAGTTCCCAGGTGCCAAACACAACGCCGCCGGACACGACCACCGGCGAAATCCAGCCGCTCTGCCTGCTCACTGCGGCGCGCCGCCGCGCCGGCACGACGTGGCGGTCTGCGGTGCCGGGACCGAGCACATACTGGTCGAAGCCCGGCACCAACCGCACCGCACGCGTGGGTCTCGCCGAGGCAAGCTCGTCGAGGTCCTCGGCGAGGACATACGCGCGCTCACCGTCCACGTCGACCTGAACCATTCGATCGCCGAGTGCGTCGAACCAAGTTCGAAGCTGGCGCTTGCCGAACCAGCCGCCAGCAAGCCAGTGGCCAAAGGCATCGATGGTGGCCGGCCCGTAAGCACGGAAGTAGGAGACGATTGCGACTGGCGCCGCCTCAGCCGGATCCGGGACGCCGGCCCAACGCGAGCTCGCGACTTCTGGGCGCATGAAAGTCGCGCGGGTGCCCCGGGTCGGTCCGAAGCATAGATCTCCCTGCCATGCGAGAGGTTTTAGCAATGTGCCCCAGCCGGAGCGGAGCGCTTCGCCGATATGCCCCAGCCCCCGCCGCGCGATGACCGCAGTCACCAGTTCCTCCCTGGTGAGGACAGTGCCGTCGAGCGCATCGCGTACGGCGCGGCGGAGGATGTCCATCATTTTCGTCGTCATGCCGAAGTAGCGCTGCCAGCTCGGCCGCGCCCAGGGTCGCCCGGCGGCAATAAGCGAAAGATAGGCTCCTCCCTCCTCAGGTGCTAACAGATGAAGCGCGCCCCGCATCGCCCAAGTCTTGATGAGGCGACCCTCGGACAGGGCGCGGCTGACCTCGCCGGGGCGCGAGGCCTCGCGCCGGACACGTACTGCGAGCTCAGCGGAGGACGCCACTTGCGCCTGGACGCCGCACAGTCGACGCACCACGCCGGCGACGGGCAGTCTACCAACCGGATGGAGCAGATGCCGTTGCATCCGCCACGCGAGTGCTTGTTGCCAGGTGATCTTCAAAGCCATGCGGTTTGTAGAATTCAATCTCTGCGCGCAGGGCCCTAGGGTGATCGTCTCTCGCCGCTGCGCGCGTCGACTATAATACGAGTCCAGGAAGGAGTACCAACCTCGGGACCACTAGACAAGTCATCAGCTCTAGCCTTTCGAGATGACTACCCTCAAGAATCGGTGCCCACTCGACACCTGGCACGACGAGGTGGTCGACGCATTGCGCGAGATCGGCAATCCCCGGTTGGGCGCAAGGGTGGCGAAAGACCGCGGCTCGTCTATGAAGCACCTCGGGGTCCGCTTCCCGGCGCTGCGGAAGCGGGTCAAGGAGGGCTTCTCCTTCTATGACCTCTCAGAAGACGAGGTACTCGCGATCTGGGATCGCCTCTGGCACACGTCGCCCTGCGGCGATGTTCTCTTCGCAGCTCTCGAGTACTACGCCCCGCTCGTCAGAAAGCGTGTGAGCCCCGCGCTCTGGGAAGTCGTGCGCCACTGGCACGGGCGCGTGGACAACTGGTGCCACTCCGACGGACTTGCTTCACTTTACTCGTGGATCCTCGCGAGCGATCCCGATGAGGTGTACCCGCAACTCGTGGAGTGGAACCGTGCGGGGAACCAGTGGCTTCGGCGGATCTCGATCGTCAGCCTGATCCACTACTCCGGTAAGAACGCCGTCTTCATGCCTCTCGACCGTGCCCTGCCGCTCGTCACGACATGCCTAGGAGACGAGCGAGAGTACGTGCAGAAAGCCGTGGGCTGGGTGCTGCGCGAGATGGGCCAGACCTACCCGGACGAGGTCAGGGCGTACATCGAGGCACACATCACGGCGATCTCCGCCGTTGCCCTGAGTCGTGCCGTCGAACGTCGCAGCCCCAGCGTGAAAGCTGAACTGAGGGCGCTCCGCGAGGCCGCTCGCTCGTAACCCGCGGTGCGCCGACGCGCGCAATATGCTCTACATCGCTACCGATCCCAAAGTTGCCTCGACGAACCCGCGACGTCGACTTCGAAGGAGCCGTACTCGAGCTTGCCCGCCCGCTCATAGCGCTGGATCACTACACCGGTGGTCGACACCTTGGTATCTACGAGCCGGAGAGCTCTCGGAATAGTTCCATCGCCGAAGAGGCGCTTGCCGGAGCCAATCATGACCGGAAAGGTCCAGAGGCGAAACTCGTCGATGAGGTCGTGCTTCAGCAACGTCTGAATAAGGTTCCCGCTTCCTGTCACCTGGATCTCGCCCCCGGCTTGCTCTTTGAGCCGGGCGACGTTGGCTGCGACGTCGCGCGAAATCAGAGAGGAATTCTTCCATTCCGCCTCGCGGAGCGTCCGAGACACGACATACTTCCGGGCGCTGTTGAGCTTGGTCGCCACTGGATCGTTTGGATCCGTGACGCGTGGCCAGTGCGCGGCAAAAATCTGGTACGTCTTGCGGCCGAGCAGCAGCGTGTCCATTGGCTGAATTTGTTCGTCCATGATCCCGCCCATCATCTCATCCCAATGCTTGACCGACCAACCGCCGTGCTCGAAACCACCATCGCGGTCCTCGTCTGGGCCGCCCGGGGCCTGCATCACTCCATCAAGCGTCAGAAATGTACCAACAACAAGCTTCCTCATGTGCTTCTCCCCCCTAACCCCTTGACTCGGCGGAATCTGCCATCAGGCGTGCCGCAACCGCCGAAGCCCATCCGAAGCCGAGCACCATCGCAATCCACAGAGGTATAAAGTTCCCGCTGAAGTTGGGCCACACGCTGAGTGCGAGCACAACTGGGCCGGTGGCCACAGAGTATACCGCCCACCACCCGCGTTGTCCAAAGAATGCAAAGCGGCGGGCAAACACAAGGCATGCCACGATCAGCGCGAGGAACCCCACCAGAGGTGCGACGGCATGCAGGATGCCATGCCAGCTGAGCTGCTCGGGCGCACCCTCCGCTGTCCCGGGTGGGAAGCCGAAAGCCGGATCAGCGAGGAAGATGCCGCCGGCGACCAAACTCACCCCGAAAACGCCGATTAGCCATGGTCCCCATCTCCTGCCTGGGCCCGAACGCATGGTCCGCCGGATTCCCACCGCAGAGGCGGTGAACAACAAACCGCCAACAACAAAGTTCGTGATCTGGATCCATCCCAGGTCTCCCAGGCTCAGCAGGCTGAGCGGGTGACGTCTGGGGTCAAACCCGGAGCGGATGAGCACCTGGATGAAGGCCACAATGATGAAGAGAGGGCCGGCAACAACCCCGCAAGCCAGGAGCGCCCTGGTCCCCCTCGTGGTTGCCTCGGAGGATATATTAGTGCCGCTGGCTGTCGAGATCATGTTATCCATCTCCTTTACCTTGTCTCGTCACTCTCAATCATCTGCTTAGACGACAGGACAATGGAAAACTCATCGGTGTGCGCTATGGGGAAGGGTCTCAACTTGTAGGTCTGCTCAGCGCGCTTACTTCATAACACGAAATTCGAGATGTGTTCTGCCGGCAGGAAGATCGTCCACTTTGGCCTTTTCAAGGCGAATTTGGTTAGTACTGATATCTTCAAGAAGCGGCAGGCCCCCGCAGAGCAGCACAGGCATGATGTCAATATGCAGTTCATCCGCAAGTCTCGCCTTGATGCACTGTCGCGCAGTGCTCGCGCCGCCTATGACCTGAACATCTTTGTTACGTGCAACCTTCTTCGCTTGCTTGATGGCACTTTCAATACCATCAGTCACAAACGTGAAAGATAAGGTGCCGGTTTCATTTGGCAGTCTTTTTGGAACCTCATGGGTAAGGACAAAAATCGGCACTTGAAACTCGTAGTTGCCTGCGTACGAATCGGGGTCTTCAGCCATTTCATATGCATTCCGCCCCATTACTACAGCGCCGGTATCGCGTATGTAACGCTGCATGAGCTCAGTATGACGCAGCGTATTGAGATCAGGATACAGCGCGCCCACACCGCCGTTGCGATCGTTGACGTACCCATCTAGTGACATCGTCATTCCCACAATGACTTTCGCCATAGCATCCTCTCAACGCAGAGCTTCGGCTAGCGTGGCCGCGTCTTCAGGCGACATCCGCACTCCCTCGGAGAACTTCGTCTTGAACCCATCGTCACCGAGCATTGTTCGAAGTGCGACCTCTGTGCGCTCATTCATGTACCGATAGGGGGCCCAAGTCGCCATCCCAACCGACCTGCGAACTCCTTGGGCCGCTCCGAGCAGCAGCGCACCCTTCTCATGATCGGCGGTCGCCACCGCCAGAGCGGCAAGTGCCTCAAACGCATAGGCCAAAACAGCCGCCGAGTGCGGATCTGGTTGCAGGGACGCCCGCGTCCGCGTAAGGCGGTCGAGATCGCGGGCTAACTTAAGGGTTTCCATGAGAGCGGACCGTGCACCAGGGACATCACCGGCGTCCAGGCGCGCCATACCCAAGTGCACAACCGTAACCGAAAGCGCCATCTTGTCCGCCGATTCTTTCGCCCAGGCGGCAGCCTCCTCAAGGAGGGGAACGGCTTCCCTGCCTCGCCCCTGCATGATCAGCGCTTGCGTGAGTCCCCACATTGTGTAGGAGTAAAAGAGCGGGTCGGCTAACGATGACGGCCGGACAATTCCCTTGGGCCCCTGCAACTCTCTGAATGTGGCCAACGCCTCTCTCACCAGGCGTTCTCCATCCGCGGGATCCTCGGTTACTGCAGTCACCCCGCCGAGGGCCGCCAGCGCGCCTGCCACTCCAACGCGATCACCCAGGTCACGGTAGAGCTGGTACGCCTGGCGAAGGTTCAGAAGTCCTCGTGCGTAGTCTCCGAGCCCCGAGGCTGAAAGCCCGAGGAGCATCGAAGCTAAGGCGCGCTCATCAACCGAAAGCACATCGGGCGCCGCCAGCACCTCTGCCATCCAGGAGGCAGCCTCCGGGAGACGGCTGCGCAGCCACCAGCAGTTCCACAGCGCTGAACCCAATTGGGCGGCACGGCCGGGCGCGCCGCGATCTAACAGCCACCGCATCGCCGCACGGAAGTTGCCGCTTTCGGCCGCAAGACGTTCGAGCCACATGACCTGCGGCGCGGTCACTCTTTCGGGTGCGGCTCTCTTGGCAAGGCCCAGAAAGTAGTCGGCATGGAGATCGCGGCGGCGATCGACTTCCTCTCGGTCGCGGAGGCGTTCTAACGCATACTCACGTACGAGGTCGAGCATGCTGAAGCGCAGCTCCTCTCCGGCGAAGCCCTCCGACCGTGCAAGGCTCTTGTCGATGAGTGAGAAAAGAGTCTCCTCTGCGTCCTTCCCTTCGAACGGAGCGCAGATGACCTCCACCGCGTCCACCGTCCATCCACCGACGAAGACACCCAGCCGAGCGAGGAGGGCCTTCTCGTCGTCCTCGAGGAGACTGTAGCTCCAGTCGATCGTACTCCTCAGTGTTTGCTGGCGTTGAGGGAGATCTCTCGGTCCGCGAGTGAGCAACTGCAGGCGGCTTGTCAATCGCTGAAGGATCGCGGCGGGCGGCAGCATCTGAATGCGCGCGGCCGCGAGTTCGATCGCCAAAGGGAGACCCTCGAGCTTTCGGACGATCTCCGCCACGACGGGCGCCGTGGTGTCGTCAAGCCGGAAGTCCCCTTGGACTGCTTGCGCCCGGTCGACGAAGAGGCGAACGGCCTCTGATTGACCGACCTTTAGTATTGGGTCCTGAGCGGTCTTGGGAACGGCGAGCGGAGGGACCTCGAAACGGTGCTCGCCTGTGATCTGCAGCGCCTCACGGCTCGTCACGAGGACTTTGAGGCGCGTGCAGCTTTCCAGCAACTCTCCCACTAATGGGGCCGCGCCGATCACATGCTCGAAACTGTCCAGCACCAGCAGCATCTCCCGTTCTCGAAGGTAGTCCTTGAGCGTCTTCACGGGCGGTCGCCCCGACGATTCTTCAATCCCTAGCACCTGCAAAATAGCCGGCATCACCATGGCGGACGAGGTTAGTGAATCCAGAAAGACAACCCTCGCACCCTCAGAAAAGTGTTCTTGCAGCTGGCTCGCGACTTTTAGAGCAAGACGCGTTTTCCCGATGCCGCCCGCGCCTGTCAGGGTCACTAGCCGCGTGTCTACCTGTTCGAGAATCTGAATCACGGACTGGACCTCGTACTCGCGTCCAATGAACCGGCTCGGCGGAACCGGTATGGCGGCAGCATGCGGGGGTGAGGTTCCCCTCACGGGGACGTGTTGTTGCGGAGACACCTCGAACCGCTCGGAAAGTAGGAGTGCCAAATCTTCCTCGATCAGATTCTTCAGCTCTTCCGGAGAACGAAACGATTTGTACGAGGCCTGACCTTCCCGTCTGAACTGATCGAGAAGCTGGGTCAGGCGAGGCTCTCGATCCGCCGCCGGTTCCCTGATGTAGATGAGCCGGGGCTTATCAGTCGAGAGACGGTACTCATCTTCAAGGCCGGATATCTCCATATCCGGCGCGATCCACCCGTATTGCTGCCAGTAAATCCCAACGAAGACCTGACTTTGCTCCAGATACGCTCGGTAGAGTGTCCGCGGCGGGTAGGGCCGAGCCCCTTGCTCGAACATGATCGGTGTAAGCCGAAGGTTGCGGATCCCCTCCCCGGCGGCGTTGCGTTCCTCCCGCAGTTCTCGAAGGGTCGAACTCACAAACACCCTCAGCCGTTGATCGGGAGTCCTGATCACAGCCTCAGCTCCAGCCCTAACCTTTCGCCAAAGACTCTGAAAGGCATGGTCTAGTTTTCTTTCCTTCTCAGGGTTTAGAATCTATGCCTGCTCGGATAGATGAGACCTTCGAGGAACGGAGAACTCAACGGACGTGGCAGAGCTTGTCGCGGAAGAAACCGCGCTTGTTGAGGCAGCGTCGCGGGGAGACCAAGAGGCCTTCCGGCGGCTGGTGGAGCCGATCAGCCGGGAGCTTCACCTCTTCTCCTACCGAATGCTCGGTTCGTTCCAGGACGCTGAGGACGTCCTGCAGGATTCGCAACTGAAGGCCTGGCGACGCCTCAACACATACGACCGGCGAGCCAGTTTTCGTGCCTGGATGTACAAAATTGTGACAAACACGAGCCTCGACGCGTTGAGAACCCGACGCAGGCGTGTGCTCCCTCAGGACATCGTCGCAGCGCGCGATCCAGCGCTGGGCCTCGGCGAGCAGAGACACGACATCCCATGGCTTGAACCGTATCCGGATTCACTTTTAGAGACCTCCAACCCTGAGGCGGCCGTGGAGCTTCGGGAGAGCATTAGACTTGCCTTCTTAAGGGCACTGCAGTTGTTGCCTCCACGTCAGCGGGCTGCGCTGATCCTGAGAGACGTGCTCGATTGGCCGGCGAGCGACGTGGCAACAATGCTTGAAACCTCCGTGCCCGCCGTCAACAGCGCGCTGCAACGGGCGCGTGCCACTATCGCCCAAGACGAGTCAGGTAGAGTCGACCCATATGAAAGTGCCCGGATCGGCGGGCAGATGGCAGAGATGGCGTCTCGCTATGTTAGTGCCTGGGAAGCGGGAGACATCGAGGCCCTCGTCTCGATGCTGACAGAGGACGCAATCCACTCGATGCCTCCGTGGGTCGCATGGTTTAAGGGACGAGATGCCCTCCGGACAGTCTACAGAAATTATGAAGCCTGGGTTGGACCGCCTGGGCCGGGTGTTTTCCGGATACTGCCGACCTCGCTGAACGGGGAGTTGGGGTTCGCAGAGTATCTCCGAGAAGAGCCGGACGGGCCTTACCGAGCGCTTGCGTTCACCGTTGCGACACTCAATCGGGACGGGACGCGCATTACTGAAAAGGTGAGCTTTGTGCGTCCCGACCTGTTCATCGCATTAGGCTTCCCTCAAAGTATCGAGTAAACACGCGTGTGATCATGAGGTAACAGCGATGGCGTACTTCCTCGCGAAGACCGAGCCGCAGAAATACTCGATCGACGACCTCAAGCGCGACGGCACTGCTGAATGGGACGGTGTACGGAATCCAGCAGCGGTCAACGCTATCAAGACGATGAAACCCGGCGATACTGTGATCATCTATCACTCGCACCGCGACGCGGCGGTCGTCGGCCTGGCGCACGCCCGATGACGCTGCGGGAGATCAAAGAGTCCCACAAATTTGACGACTGGGCGCTCGTGCGCCAGGGACGGCTGAGCACGATGTCCGTGCCAACGGAGTTCTGGGATTGGTTACAAAAACGGGGGGTATTCTAACGATGCAAAACTCATCGGTCTGACTTCCGTCTCCGTTCTTCGTGGACGGGGCGGTCAAGACGTGGGCGCGCTGGAGTGCAAAAGCGCGCACGACCGGCCAGCGACATCAGCGAAAGCCATTGTAGCCAAACCGTAGTCTGAATAGCCTCTTATGACTCCTTTGCTGCGGAAATATTGACCATCCAGTCGACGCCGAATTTGTCTGTAAGCATGCCAAATGTATCGCCCCAAAACTCCTTCTTGAGTGGAGAACTTACTTTTCCACGCGTGCTGAGGCTGTCAAAGACGGTCCGGAGCTTCTCCTCATCCGTGCCGCTGAGCGATAGACTGATCTTTCCTGTGCCAAGGCGGTCAGAGGTTGGGCTATCACTGGCCATCAGATCGACGTCACCGTCCATCAGACTCGCATGGATCACTTTGCCCTCCATCGCTTCTGGCTGCCCGGGGACCTCATCGTAGGTCTGCATCTTGAGCGTTCCGCCAAAGATATCCCTGTAGAACTCCATCGCCTCGCGGCAGTTTCCCGCAAAGAACAGGTAAGCATTCAGGGTAACGTTTCCCATGATCCACCTCGGCCTTTTGAGTTCAATTTAGGGTCAGTTTTCCGATTCGCCGACCCGACACGATCAGCCTGCGAAGCGCTGTCCATGGATGCCTCTGAACCATTGCCCCTTTGCTCCTCTTTGCGAGCAGGGCGCTAGGCCTCGACCAGAGTCTTGAAACCGCCGTAGACCATACGTTTCATGTCGAAGGGCATCGGCTTGTCCTTGTACGCCGGATCGTTCATCGATGGGTCTTTCATCACTTTGGCGTTGACGCGGTCACGATGAGCGCGCGACTTGAAGACGATGAACGAGAAGACCACCGTCTCGCCAGGCTTGGCCCTGACCGTTCGCGGGAACTTAATCCCAGCAAACTTCGGATTGAGGTCGTCGCCGACACACTCAAAGTACTCAAGGGCGCCGTATTTTCGCCAGACCTTCCCCGCTTTTTGCGCCATCCGGCGATAGGCTCCCACGTTCTTCCTTGGGACGGGCAGGACATAACCATCTACATAGCGTGCCATGACAAACCTCCTTAGTTAGTACCGAACCTTTCCACAGCTCTGACGCGAGCGCGCGCGGCTTCGACCTCGCGATCCCGCGGTGTGGCGCTGGTGACTAGCGCATCTAACAGATTTCGGGCCACCGCAGCGACCTCCTCGACGGCGCGATTGAACGCCGGTTCGTTGGCCCTCGATGGCGTGGTGAAGCCCGAAAGCTTTCTGACGAATTGCAGCGAGGCTCCCCTGATCTCCTCATCGGTAGCAGGCGGGTCGAAGTTAAACAGGGTCTTGATGTTCCGGCACATAGAATTCTCCTATCTTGTGACTATCTCTCCGCTTTCTTTGCGGCCGGTTGGTACGTGAGGACGACGACGCCCGTACTGAACGCCTGTGATTCTACAAGACTCAGTTCAGTCGTATCGTGCGCGTTTCTGAAAAGGCGCTTTCCGCTCCCCATCACAAGCGGGTAGACCATCAGCCGATACTCATCGATGAGCCCATGTTGCATCAGCGAGTCTACGAGCTGCCCACTGCCATAGATCAAGATGCCCTGTCCCGGCTGCTGCTTCAGCCTGGCGACTTCTTCCGCGACATTACTCTTAATCAACCTTGAATTATTCCAATCAACTTGATTCAAGGTGGTTGAAACGACGAACTTGGGGAGGCTGTTCATTCTGTCAGCAAAACCCTGTTCATCGGTCCTGGAGGGCCAGGCAGCGGCGAAACCTTGGTAGGTCACTCGCCCCAGGAGGAGAGCGTCGCTCTCAAGTAGCTCATCGTGTTTAAACTTCGCCGCTTCTTCATTCCCGAACGGGAAGGTCCACTTCTCTGGCGCTTCCATGACGCCATCCAGTGTCACAAACTCTGTAACTATGACTCTTCTCATAGTGACGTCTCCTTTGATCTATCCAGCTCTCTGGCGAGCTTGTCGAACGATTCGTTCCAGCCTGCTCCAGCCATGTCGCGATTCTTGCCCGCCGGGAGGCCGGTATGCGTCAGGGTGAGCTTCGTCTTGCCGCCATGATCTTCGAACGTCACTGTGATCAGCATCTCGAGAGGCCAGTCTCCACTCATTCCGTAGTGCGATGCGGGGACGACGTTGCCTTCCGAATCCGCGAAGGAATCGGTCATGACGAACCGTTCAGGCGGAACGATTTCGCGGAAGACCCCTTTGCTCCAAAAGTCTTGGCCCTCCGTCGATCGCATACAGTTGAGATACTCGCCTCCCACTCGGAAGTCTATCTTGCAGAATGGCGTCGTGAAGCCTTTCGGCCCCCACCAGCGCATGAAGTGCGCGGGCTCCGTCCATGCTTTCCATACCAGCTCGCGCGGCGCGTCAAAGACTCGGGTGATGATGAGGTCCCGCTCAGCCGGTTTCGTAGCGGCGCCAGTTCCTGCCGTCATGTTTTTCTCCTTTTTCTTTCTTCAGTTACCGACGTCCCCGAGCCATCGCAGATCACTTCGCCTTTGGCATGGGCGCATGCTTAGACGAATGGGAGGTGGGAGAGTCATCGGTCTCTTTCAGGCTGATATCGGAGGATCACGCAGCCTGTCTTCAACGGTCTTGCCTCCACTAGTT
>JAHZOA010000033.1 GCA_020028455.1 Armatimonadota bacterium
AGTATCGGGACGTCCTTTCGGATCGTGATGTGGACATCGTGGGGATCGTCCCGATCTACAGGTTTTTGAACCGCAGGGGATGGCTGGGCCGCGGGGTGAGGTGGCAGTATGTGGCCGCAGCCGTCGATGCGTTCGCGCCGCTTTACTATCTCGCGGATTCGATGGCATTGAGTATGGAGACGGCAAATCTGTCCTTGCTCACGTGCCGCGTGAAGTGCCAACGATGAACCTGGGCAGCTGTATTCGCTGATCCATGCACACGACAGCAGTGACTAACGCAGCATCGCCCATGGTCCAGGGGAATGGCCTGAGGGTATTGTTTGTGACCAATTGGTTTCCGCGTCGCGAACGGCCACTGGAAGGCGTGTTCGTGCGTGAGCACGCCAGGGCCGTCCAGCTCTACGACGATGTCGTAGTGCTGCACTCGATGGGGACGGATCCGGGGATCACTCGCGCGTGGCGGATGGAACAGGAACTCAATCGTGAGCTTACAGGCGGCGTGCTGACATACCGCGTGTGGCACCGTCGACACCCCGTGCCCGGATCCACATACGTCAGATATGTGATGAGCATCGTTCAGGCCATCCGAACGCTTGCGGTTGAGGGATTCCGACCCGACGTCATTCACGCGCACATCTATGAAGCGGGCATTCCGTCTGTCATCGCCGGAAGGCTGCTCGGAATTCCCGTGCTGATCACCGAGCACTACTCGGTCTTTCCGCGGAACCTGTTGCCCTGGAAAGAACTGTTGAAGGCGCGCGTCGCCTTCTCGCTGGCCGACCGCGTACTTCCGGTCAGCAACAGCCTGCGTACCGGAATTGAGGCGCGAGGGCTTCGAGCCCGGTTTCAGGTGATTCCCAACGCGATCAACGAGGCTTTTTTTGAAGGCGTCTCCCGGCCTGCGCGCGCCACTGCAGGTCCGATCCGCCTGCTGACAGTTGGGGAACTCAAGCCGGTCAAGGGTATTCCGATCCTGCTCGGAGCGCTCGCGCGTGTCGCCCGACAGCGGACCGATTGGCATCTGGACGTGGTCGGCGATGGTGACGAACGTGCCGCGTACCAGCGACTGGCCGAGGATCTTGGGATCGGCGACAAAGTGACTTTCACGCCGTATCTGCGACCGCAGGAGCTTGCTGCCCGAATGCGCCAGGCGGACGTTTTTGTGCTCGCCAGTTCCTATGAGACGTTCAGTGTGGCCACCGCAGAGGCGCTGGCATCGGGCCTGCCTGTCGTAGCGACCCAGAGTGGAGGACCCGCGGAGTTTGTGGTGCCGGGCGTCGGCATCCTCGTCCCTCCTGGGGATGCGGTCGCACTCTCGGGGGCGCTGATCGAGATGCTGAATCGCCACCGGCACTACGATCCCGACGTGCTATCAACCTACGCTCGCGCACGGTTCGGCCCTGAAGTCATTGGCAGGGCTATGCACGAGGTGTATGACGACTGTGTGACCGCAATGGACGCAGGGGTTCCGTCACATCTGCAGGCGGAGCGGCGCCGTTGGCCTTAAACCGGATGGTTCTCTCGATGCGATCGCGAGCGTCCGACACGATCTTCCCTCGCGGGCTGACGGGCGACGTTCTCTCGGTGTTCACCGTGCACGTCGTCTCGTTCTTCATATCCCTCGCCTTGGCCTCAGTGACCGCTCGATGGCTTGGTCCGGCAGGGAAGGGGACACTGTCGCTCATTCTCCTCGCCGCGGGCCTGCTCGCGCTGCTGCTCGGCGGTGGCGTGAATGTCGCCAACGTGTACTTTGCGGCGTCGCGGCGGCTGTCAGTCTCTCAGCTCACAAGACTCTCAGTGTCCTGGACACTGCTGGCAACGTCTGGGGCATTGGTGCTGATCGCAGGTGCCACTATCTGGCACGAGCGCGTAATACCCGGGGTGCCGCGATGGGGGCTGTGGGCCGCCTTCAGCCTGATTCCCTGGATGGTTCTCGGCAATAATTTCTCAGGGATCTTGCAGGGACTCCAGCGGATTCCCGCGGTCAGCCGGATTCGGCTGGTGCAGAGCGGGCTGACCTTTTTGCTGACGCTCCTGTTGGTGGCGGGTATGCACTGGAGTCTCTATGGGGCACTCGTGGCCGTCCTCGCTGGACAGATCATCGGCGTTGGGCTCATGAGTGGGATGCTGCGGGACTATGGGGGGCGCTTCAGGCCCCACTGGCCCGGTCGGGATGGTGACGTGACAGCATTCGGACTCAAAGGGCATGTTGCCAATCTACTGCAGTTTCTGAATTACCGTCTCGACATGTTCCTCGTCAACTATTTCCTTGGGCCCGCGGCGGTGGGAATCTATGGTGTGGCAGTGTCCCTTGCCGAACTAATGTGGTTCTTGCCGGACGCGGTGGGTTTCGTGATCGTTCCCCGAACGGCCGCAGCAAAAACGGATGTGGGGACGTCGGGATGGCGTTACGCCATCCTGACGACGGCTGCCGCGGCGGTCGGAGCGGTAATGCTGGCCATCGCGGCCCCAGTGATCATCCGGAGCGTATTTTCGGCTTCGTTCGTGAGCGCCTACCCGGCGCTACTCTGGCTGCTCCCTGGAGCCGTCCTGCTGAGCGGCGCCAAGGTCCTGGCCAGTGAGGTCCTCGGACGGGGCTATCCACAATACAACGCGATTACAGCGGCAGTTGGCCTCGCTGTCACAGTCGCTCTCGACCTCCTGTTGATTCCACGCCTCGGGATCGCCGGTGCAGCCATTGCGACCTCGCTCTCGTATGCGGCCGTGTTGGCGGCCGTCGTGTATGTCTCGGTGATGCTCGGGCGTCGGCGTGCCACCTCCCCGGCGGCGCAGGTGGGGGCGCTGTGACCAACCGTCCGTTCGTCTCAATCATCGTTCCGGCATACAACGCGGAACGCACCATCGCCGCATGTGTGCAATCACTCCTTGGCCTCGACTACGCACGCGAGCGCTGTGAGGTGCTGGTGGTCGACAACGGCTCGACGGACGAGACGGCGACTCTCGCGGCTTCGTATCCCGTGAGAGTGCTTTCAGAACCGACCAGAGGGTCGTACGCTGCGAGAAACCGCGGGGCGCAGCACGCCAGGGGCGAGATCCTGGCGTTCACCGATACCGACTGCGTCGCCGATCGGTCGTGGCTCACGTATCTGATCGCAGGCTTCAACGATTCGGAAGTCGCGTGCGTCGCCGGCGAGGTTCTGTCGCCGCCGTCTGCGACCACAATAGAGGAATATGCGCGCCGCCGGAACTTGATGAGCCAGCTGAACACGATGCGCCACAGCTACCTGCCGTACCCAATCACGGCGAACTGTGCATACCGCGCCGAGGTCTTCCACCGTCTTGCGGGATTCCATGGAGATATGCAGTCGGGCGGGGATGCGGACCTTGCCTGGCGCATGCAGAAGGACCTCAGTCTGAAAGTGGCATTCATACCGCAAGCGGTGGTGACGCACTACCACCGGTCGTCGCTGCGAGACCTGATGGCGCAGGCGAGCAAGTATGCGCGTGGAGCGATGGATCTGGGGCGCCGACACGGTCTGGGCAGGCCTCCGCTGGCGCGTCGCATTGCGGGCATCGCCGCCACAACACTGCACGCACTGGCCGGCGTGCCGCTTAGGTGGGTGCGAAACGGCCATCGTGATACTGCTGACTGGATGGAGCCGGTCTGTGATCTGGCCTGGCGGGTGGGCGAAGTCGTGGGCATTCTCGGGTGGTATCGATCAGAAATGGCGAGACCAGGCAAGCAATGAACACGGTGTCCGTGCTCATTGCCACCAAGGATCGCGCAGACGACCTGAGGGAGTGTCTGACATCTGTCCTGTCACAGGACCCCCCGCCGAGCGAGGTGATCATCGTTGATCAAAGCCGTCGCCCGCAGCACGAGGCTGTGACCACGTTGTTTTCGGGCAGCCGCGTTCGCCTGCGCTACGACTACGCTCCCGCACTGCCTGGGCTCACGCACGCCCGCAACCGCGCGCTCGATCAGGCGACGTCCAGCGTGGTGCTGTTTCTGGACGATGACGTGGTGCTCAATCCCGGATATCTCCGCGCGATGCTGAGCGTGTTTGACGATGATCCCGCCGAGCGAATCGGCGGCGCCGGCGGTCTCATCACCAACCTGCCTGAGACGATGTCAACTGCGCAGCGGGTTCGCTCCTGGCTATTTTACCGTGGACCGTTTTCCGTGGAGAGGGATGCACTGCAATTCCACCTGCGGCCGAGCGCTCAGCCCAGGCGCGCGCTGCGCTTGTACGGTTCCAATATGGCGTTCCGGCGCCGCATCGTGGACGCCCTCCGGTTCGACGAATCCTACACAGGGTACAGCTTTGGCGAGGATCGAGACTTTTGCGCGCTGGCCGGGTATCAATGTGAGCTGCGCTGGGTGCCTGAAGCGACGCTCATCCACAAAGAAACCCCACGCAGCCGCCTCGACCGGGAGCGGTTCTGCGAACTCCGCGTACTGAGCTGGCTGCGCTTCTTCCAGCGTTGCGCGCCAAAGACGTTTGTGACCCGGCTCTCGTATGTCTGGCTGAATGTCGGATTCGCGGTTCTGCTTCTCAAAGTCTGGGACATGCCAACCGTGAGGGGGACGCTCCGCGGGCTGAGACGGCTGTTGGCGATTCAGTTCGGGAGAGGGCAGCTCCTGGAGGCGCTGAGCGAAGGCTGGAGATGAAAGTTCTCCACGTCATCAACACGGCAGAGGTTGGAGGTGGAGGCTCACACCTGATCCAGCTCGCGCAGGGGCTGGCGCTGCATGGCTGGACCAGCACGGTCGTCGTTGGACGCGACGGACCATCGGGGGCGGGGCTGCGCGCGGCCGGTGTGCCGGTGTTCAAAGTCGGCCCCATGGGCGTTGGAACGCTCCTGTCACTTCCTCGGATGCTGCGCTCGCAACGGCCCGATGTCGTCCACGTGCACGGGAGCCGCGCGGGACTGCTCGGGACGATGAGCGCGCGTGCGGCCGGCGTCCGGCCGGTGGTCTATACGGCCCACGCGTTTGCGTTCAGGCGCCAGGATTATCCCGTTCTTCGCGGGGCATTTGTCCTGGCCGAGCGCGCGACATGCGCGCTCGCCGACCACGTCATCTGTCTAACACACGGAGATCTGGCGGCGGCGAAAGAAGCTGGCATCCCCGCGTCGCGCGCGACAGTCATTCCCAACGGTATCGATCTGACCCGATTCACAGCTGGCGCTGACCGTGCAGTGCTGGGTATCGCTCAGGGCGTACCGGTGATCGGCATGGTTGCGCGCCTGGTCCCTCAGAAGGATCCGATGACGTTTCTGCATGCTGCACGCCGCATAGCCGACGGTCTCCCCGATGCGAGGTTTCTGCTGATTGGAGACGGCCCGCTTCGTCCACGCGTGGAGTCGGCCGTACGCTCGCTCGGGCTGGAGGGCCGGTGTCTGGTGCTGGGCACGCGGCAGGATGTGCCGGAGTTGCTGCAGGCCATGGATGTCGTGCTCCTGACGTCACGGTGGGAAGGACTTCCGCTCGCGGCGCTCGAGGCGATGGCCGCCGCAAGACCGCTGGTCGCTTCACGGCTTCCGGGCCTAAGCGAGGTCATTGACGATGGCCTCACCGGTGTCCTGGTAGCACCGGGCGACAGCGCACAGTTTGCCGCGGCCGCCGTCGCACTGCTCCGCGATGCGCCTGTTCGCGCGGCGATGGGCGCGCGGGCCCGTCGAAGGGTGGCGGACCACTTCTCCCTGGAACGGATGGTCACGTCGACGGTGGATGCCTACCACGCTGCGCTCGCGGCATGCGGCTCGACCGTCGAGGTTCGGACTACCTGAAAAATGCGGGGGGCATATGGCTGGTGGGAACGGCCAGATGCTCACCGAAGGACGCCGACGACAGGTCCGAGCATTGCTCATGATCGTGCTGGATGCCTGCACGATCGCCGCCGCATTCTCGCTGGCGTACTTGCTGCGCTTCTATTGGGAGATCGTTCCCGCGCTTGATGAACCACCAGTCGGGCCCTACTTCACGGTCCTCACGCCGCTCGTTCCAGCCTGGATCCTGATTTTCGCGGCCTACGGCCTATATCGGGACCGGGTGCAATCTCAACTCGATGAAGCGCTCCGGATCACGAGCGCCGTGGCGGTCGGCATGATGGGGCTGCTCGCGGCATCGTTCTTCTACCGGCAGTTCTCATATTCACGGCTGTGGATTCTGTACGCCTGGGTGTTGAGCACGATCCTGCTCCTGACCGTGCGCCTCGTCATGCGCGCAGCGCACCGCGTTCTGCGGATGCGAGGCGTTGACGTGCGCCGGGTCATCATCGTCGGGGCAGGGCAGGAGGGACAGACGGTCGTGGACGTCCTGCGCCGCCGGCCGGAGCTGGGACAGCGGCCGGTCGCATTTCTCGATCCTGACCAGCGCGTAGACGTAGACGGGCTGCCGGTGGCGGGCCGGCCAGACGCTGTCCTGCCAGCGGTCAGGCGCCTCGGAGCGCACCACGTGATCATCGCCCTGCCGCCCGACGCGCGCGAGGTCGCGATGCGCGTGGCGGCGATCTGTCAGGAAGCAGGCGTGCCCTTTGCCATCGTGCCTGACCTCTACACACTCGTCACTGCCGGCGCAGAGGTCGAGATCGTCGAGCGCCTTCCTCTTATTACGCCGCGTGGCAATCCGGTGGGCGGGTGGGGACGACGGGTCAAAGACGCCTTCGACATCATCGGCGCGCTATTTGGATTGTTCATCACGGTCCCCGTGCTCGCCGTCATCTCGCTGCTCGTCACACTCGACAGTCCCGGACCGGTGTTGTTCGGCCACATCCGGATCGGGAGGGCGGGCGTTCCCTTCCTGGCATGGAAGTTCCGCACCATGCGTCAGGGTGCGGACATGCAACTCTCTTCGGATGCGCAGCTGCGCGCCCGGTACGAGCAGTCGTTCAAGCTCCTCGAAGATCCGCGGGTGACCCGCGTGGGTCGATGGCTGCGGCGGACGAGCCTGGACGAACTGCCGCAGCTGATCAATGTCCTCAAAGGCGAGATGAGCCTGGTCGGTCCGAGGCCGATCGTGGAAGAGGAATTGCGTAAGTACGGTCCGTGGGAGCGCCGCCTGCTGTGCGTCAAGCCCGGCCTCACGGGGCTGTGGCAAGTGTTGCGGCACGACGAACCCAACTACAGCCAGCGCATCCACCTAGACATGTACTACATCGACCACTGGTCCGTAGGGCTCGATGTGAAGATCCTTCTCAACACGCTGCCTTCCATGATCGCGGGACGTGGCGCGTACTGACGGTCTTCGTGAGCTGCGTGTCGCCCTCGTCCACGATTGGCTGGTGACGCTCGGGGGCGCGGATCGGGTGCTGCTCGCCCTGCATGAACTGTTTCCGCGCGCGCCTGTGCACGTGAGCCTCTACGATCCGTCGCGGCTTCCAAAAGAGTTTCACCGGCTCGATGTCCAGCCCAGCTGGCTGCAACGGGTGCCACTCGCCGCCCGCCATCACCGGTGGCTGGTCCCGTTGATGCCCCTCGTCTTCCAGACGATGAACGTGGACGGCGCGCAGGTCATCATCAGCAGCAGCCATGCGTGCGCGAAAGGTGTGCGCAAACCCGCAGGGGCGGTGCATATCTGTTACTGTCATACGCCGATGCGTTATGCCTGGGATTACGAACCCGGCTATGTGGACGCGCTCTCTCCGGTCGCGCGGCCCGCGGCCCGCGCCGCCCTGCTGTGGCTGCGCTGGTGGGATCGAGCAACGTCCGATGGCGTGGATCACTTCATTGCCAACTCCAAGTTCGTCGCCGGTCGGATCCGCAGACATTACGGGCGCGAGGCAACGGTGATCTACCCTCCGGTGGACACGGAGTACTTCACGCCCTCCGGCCGTCCCGGAGGATCCTATCTGGTAGTGTCTCGCCTCATCCCGTATAAGCGTGTCGATCTTGCAGTCGAGGCGTTCAACAGGCTGGGCCGGCCTCTTGTGGTCGTCGGTGATGGACCGGAGGCGTCGCGCCTGCGCGAGCTGGCGCGCCCCAACATCACGTTTGCGGGAGAAGTATCCGACGTAGCGTTACGGGAGTACTACCGCCAATGTGTCGCGCTTGTATTCCCCGGGGAAGAGGATTTCGGACTCGTGCCACTCGAGGCGCAGGCCTGCGGTCGCCCCGTCATCGCGTTCGGACGCGGCGGCGCGCTGGAGAGCGTGGTCGACGGGATGACCGGAGCCTTCTTCTTTGAGCCCATCGCTGACGCGCTCGTCGCCGCCGTGCGGGGGTTCGATCCGGCGTCGTACGATCCCGCGGCGATTCGATCTCACGCAGAACTATTTTCCCGCCAGCGATTTCTCCGCGAAATGGACGAGTTCGTCCAGAAAGTTCTCACCGCGGCATGATACAGGCGACCCGGACTCCCGAGATCGAGCGGGTGGCGCGAGAGGTCGAGGAACTCGTAGTGAACCTCGAACGGGTCATCATCGGAAAGCGGCCGGCGGTCGACCTTGCCGTCTCGGCGTTGCTGGCCGGTGGTCATGTGCTGGTACAGGATGTCCCGGGCGTCGGTAAGACGATGCTGGCCCGCGCACTGGCCCGATCCATCGGTGGATCGTACAAGCGGATTCAGGCGACGCCGGACCTTCTCCCGGGGGATATTACGGGCGGCATGGTCTACGATGCCGGCCGCGGCGCATTGCGGCTGGTTCCCGGCCCGATTTTCGCAAACGTCGTGCTCGCAGATGAGCTGAACCGGACGACGCCTCGCACGCAGTCGGCGTTTCTGGAAGCGATGGACGAGGGACAAGTGAGCATCGAAGGCATCGCCTATCCCCTGCCAAAACCGTTTTACCTCATCGCGACACTGAACCCTACGGAGCATCATGGGACGTACCCGCTGCCCGAAGGCCAGCTCGACCGGTTCCTGATTTCCGCGTCCCTCGGGTACCCCACCGTTGAGCACGAAGTCGAGGTTGTCGCACGGCAGCAACAGGCCCACCCGATCGACTCACTGCAGGTCGTCACGGAGCTCTCACGAGTACTCGATTGGCAGGTGCAGGCGCGACGGGTGCACGTCGACCGCAGTCTTGTTGCCTACGCGGTGCAACTCGCCGTCGCGACGCGCACTCATTCCGAAGCAGCGCTGGGGGCTAGTCCCCGCGCGTCGCTCGGGATGGTGCGGCTGGCGCAGGCGTGGGCCGTCTGTCGCGGGCGCGACTTCGTCCTGCCCGACGACATGAAGTTGCTGGCACCCGCCGTTCTAACACATCGCATCATCCCCCGGAGCCGCATTCCGGCAAATGTCATCATCGATGAGATCCTGAACCGGACAGCCGTTCCTGTGCTCACCGCATGAGGCCAAACCGGGACGCGCTGGTGACGGCGCTGCTCGCCGGATTGCTCTCCTTCGTGGCCTTCAACTTACAGGCGGGGTGGGTGTATGCCCTCGTGGCGCTGCTCGCGGCGCTGCTCGCCGCGGGTGCCCTGACGGCCGCCGCCGCGTCTCGCGGCATCAGCGTCTCGCGCGTGATGCCCAACGAGATCTGTGAAGGCGATCGCATTGCGGTCACGCTGGAGCTGAGGACGCATCGTTGGCCGCGTGTGTTCGTCGAGGTGCATGACGCCGTCCCTGGGCTTGAACGCGTCGGGATGTTTGTTCCTGTTCTCTTGCCGGGAAGACCTCGTCTGCTGACCTATCAGACGACAGCGTTGCGGCGCGGCGAGCACCGCGGGGGCGCTGTGACCTTCCGTTCTCAAGGACTGGCAGGATTATTTCGTGCCTCACGGTCGGTGGACGCTCAGATATCGCTCACGATCTTCCCCCGGTACCGGATGCTCAAGGACTTTCCGCTCCCCGGGCACGACCGCGTCGCGCCAGAGATCGCGCTGGCGCGGTCGCGCAGCGGGACCGAGTTCCATGGTGTGCGGGAGCATCGAGAGGGTGATGGCCTCCGGCGGGTGCACTGGCGCAGCACCGCGAAGCGTGGTCAGCTCATCGTGCGAGAGTTCGAGGACGGTGCCACCGGGACAGTGGCCCTCCTGCTCGACTCGAGAATCACCGGAACGGATGACGCCGGTTTTGAGGATCTCATCCGCGCGGCAGCATCGGTCGCCTATTATCTGACTCGATCCGGCGCATCGGTCCGCATCATCGCCGCGCAACCAGACGGCGTGATGGACGTAGACGGCGGGTGGCGCGACGCGGCGCATGCGCTGGCCAGAATGAGCGCGAGTGATCTCCCGCCGGCGTTCTCTGTGCGGTCGGCCGATCTCGCGCCGCACTGCGGCATCGTCCTCTTCACGAGCGACGCCACTGCGGCGGCGGCCGTCTCCGGCCGCGGGCATCCGGTGATCGCCGTGCACTCGCTCGCCGGTCTGGTGGGAGGTTGACGCAGCTGCGGATTCCGCGCTTCCAATTAAGACGGTTGGCGCCCGAGGACACCGTCGCGGTCCGGGTGGTGATGCTGGGGACCGTGCTCACGGCGATGGTCGCCATCGGCGTCCACGAGGAATTCTCCGGCCAGACGATCCTCGCCGTTGCGGCCACGGTGATCGGGTTCTACGTCAGCCACCGCCGCCGGCGCGCGCGCAACTGGTGGCTGAAACTTATCCTCGCCTTGCTGATCATCGTCGTGGCGAGAGACTTTTTTAGGAGTCTCGTGCTCAACCCGTACGATCCCCGCATTCCGCTGGTGCGCCTTTTTCTCTGGCTGCAGGCGCTCCACAGTTTTGATCTTCCGGCGCGCAAGGACCTCAAGTATTCGCTCGCCAGTGCGGTCGTGTTGATGGCGGTGGCCGGTGTGTATGCGCGAGACCCGGCTTTTGGAGGGTTCCTGATTCCGTTTGCGCTGCTCGCCGCAGCGACCCTCGTGACCATGGCCGCCCATCCGCCGTCAAACGATGAGGTCCGGTCCACGCGCGTCCCGCCCCGAGTCGTGGCCGTCAGTGCGGTCGCGTTCGGCATCATGGTGCTATCTGCGGGAGCGATCATCTTCGCGGTCATCCCGCGAGGAGAAGGATTTCGAGTCCGGTGGCTGCCCGTCTCCCCGCGCCTCGCATTCAGTGTTCCGCTGTACCACCGAATCTTGAATCCCGCGTATCCAGAGGCGGGCGAGCAGGGCGCGCGGACCTCACTCGTCTTCAACCCTCAGGGCTACGTTGGGTTTTCCACGAACGTCGATCTCCGTCTGCGCGGAGTTCTCGACGATACCGTCGTGATGAGGGTGCGTGCCACCCGCCCGGCGTTCTGGCGCGGGCTCGCATTCGACGAATACACCGGCACCAGCTGGCGGATGAGCGACCGGTCCGTCGAGGAGTTCTCCTCCACCGAGCCCCGGATCGTGCCACGGTACTCCGCCGACGAGCCGTGGCCGGCGGGTTCCGAGCAAGTCGTGCAGACCTTCTATGTTGAGGCGCCGCAGCCGAACGTCGTCTTCGGTGCGTATCGCGTCACCGAAGTGTTCTTCCCAGCGAGCGGGATCGCAGTCGACCGGTATGCGGGGCTGCGCAGCCCGGTGCCGCTCGAGGCCGGAATCATCTATAGCGTAATCAGCCGGGTGCCCGCGCCGGCGTCCGGCGTGTTGCAACGGAAGGACACGTCAATCCCCAATCCCATCCGAGATCGGTACCTGGCGCTCCCATCGATCCCGACGCGCGTGCTCGATCTGGCCGCTCAGCTGACGCACGGTGATCTCACCCCGCATGAGCGAGTCGTCGCGGTCAACCGCTATCTGATCGCGCATCACACCTACAATCTCCAGGCGCCACTCCTGCCGTCGGGCGCCGACGCCGTGGAGCATTTTCTGTTCGAAACGCGGGAGGGATCGTGCGAGACGTTCGCGAGCGCCATGGTGGTCTTGGTGCGGGCGGCAGGGGTCCCGGCGCGACTAGTCACCGGCTACACGAGCGGAACATACAATCTTCTCACGGGGTACTACGAGGTCCGTAACTCCGACGCGCACGCCTGGGTTGAAGCGTTCATCCCACGCGTCGGGTGGATCGATTTCGAACCGACACCCGGATTCATCACGCCGGATAGCGCCGCGGCACAGGCGCGGGGCCGGTGGCTCGTGCGCGACGCGTTGAGCTGGACGACGCAATGGATCGGCCGGTCGCTCTCGGGGTTTGGTGGAATGCGGTGGTCCTACGAAGCCGGATCTCGAACGGATGTGTTGTGGAGCGCGGTGGCGGTTCTGCTGGGCGGCCTCATCGTCGCGCGTCGGCGGCCCCAGATGGAGGGAGCGGGGAATGGGATGTTCGCGGCGTATTCGCGCATGCTCTCGGCGTTCGAGCGCGCAGGCATCAGCCGGCCGGCGCATCAGACGCCACGTGAGTTTGTGGATCGAGTGCCGGCCGCCGTGAAGCGTCCGGCCGAAGAGATCACCAGCGATTTTGAGGCCGCGCGCTATGGAGTGCACCTGCTGTCGCCGGAGCGTCTGGCACGGACCTCAGACGCGCTCGAACAGATTGAGCAGTCTCTTCGGAGACTGCGGTCTACTAGGTCTTCCAGGTCTACAGAGTCTTCTGGGTCTCCTGAATCTACATGATTCCGACAGTTCTTGTGTTTGTGGTCGGCACCATCGTCGGCAGTTTTCTCAACGTCGTCATCTACCGGTTGCCGCGGGGTGAATCACTGGTCCGTCCCCGGTCGCGGTGCCCGAACTGCGGCACGCCGATCAGCGCCTGGGACAACATCCCCATCGTGAGTTTCCTTCTGCTGCGCGGACGGTGCCGCGCCTGCCGCGCCCCCATCGCCTGGCAATACCCGTTGGTGGAGCTGACCGCCGGAGTGCTGGTCCTCGCGGCATGGCTCCGGGACGGCTCGTGGTTGGACGTGGCCGGGTCGGTCATTCTCTTGCTCTCGTTGCTGGCGGTATTCTTCATCGATCTCGTTCATCACATTGTCCCGAACGCCATCACGTATCCGGGCATCATGGTGGGACTCCTTCTCGCGGCAGCGCAAGGGAGGTTCCTTGACGGTCTCCTCGCCGCGGTAGGCGCGGGCGCGTTCTTCCTTCTCGTCGCGATCGTCAGCCGCGGAGGCATGGGGGGAGGGGATGTCAAGCTCGCGGCCATGATGGGCGCCTTCCTGGGATGGCCGTCCATCGCTGTCGCCATGCTGATCGCATTTACGAGTGGCGCGACCGTTGGGGTGTTGCTGATCGCATCCGGCCGGCGCACGCGCAAGGACCCGATTCCCTTTGGCCCCGCGCTCGCCGTCGGAGGCGTGCTTGCCCTGTTTGTTGCCCTGCCACTGGTGGACTGGTATCTGCGATTGTAGATGACCTGGTTGGGTTATTCCGCGAGTTCCGAATCCCCCCGATAATCCACCTGAAGCGCCGTCTGGTACTCCCCCGACGCGGGCATGCTCGGGTCAGGAGATACTGACGATTTCTCAGTTTGTCTGAAGTTCGTGAATGTCTTCTGATTGAGGTCCGTCACGATGGCACAGGCCGTGCGGCTCGGCAAACGATTTCAATTCGTCCTTCCCAAGAAGATCCGTCAGCGCCTCGGTCTTCGTGAGGGTGATGTCCTCCTGGTGGAAGTCACCCGCAAGGGGATCCTGCTCGTGCCCAAACCGCACAACTACGCGCAGCACCTCTCTGGCCTGCACCGCGAGGTCTGGCAAGATGTGGACGCGGACGAGTATCTGCGCGAGGAACGCAAGACGTGGCAGCGGTAAAACGCCGGACTGCGGGAACGCGGCAACGAGGGAACGTGACCAAGCCGCGTTCGCCCGAAACCGAGGGCCCTGTAGCGCGGTCTCTGGGCCACTACCGGAGGGTTGGGCTGGACACCATTTGCTTCATCTATCATCTCAGCAAGCATCCTCTATATACAGCCATCACGGCGGGCCTGTTTACCATGATCGAAGCGGGCCGGTTGGCCGCCGTCACCTCATCATTGGTGCTGATCGAGATCCTGGCCAGGCCCAAGCAACTGGGTCATCAGGCCGCTGCCGACAACTACAAGGTTGTGCTGTCCACCTTTCCCCACCTCGAACTCCGCCGGGCCGATATTGCCATCACAGAGCTGGCGGCCGACCTGCGGGTCCGCTACCGGGTGACGACGCCTGAGGCGATCCAGCTCGCCACCGCGATCGTCGACGGCGCCGATGCGTTTATCGGGAACACTGAGCCGCTGCGGGCGGTCAAAGAGATCGAGGTCGTCCTGCTGGAGGACCTCCGGGCGTCTACGGCTGCGGAGGGGCGGGCATGACCTCTAAAGATGCCTACGCGCCGGAGGCCGAGGGTCACGGGCGAAGCCGGCTTTTCGCTGCTGGAACTGGTCATCGTGGTTGCCATGGCAGCAGCCGTGCTATTGGTATTCGTCCAGGGGGTGCGGCAGGCGTCCGCCTCTTTCCTGGTGCGGAAGGCAGCCAACATCACAATCGCAGAAATACGCACGGCTCAGGCTCTATCAATGGCCAATGGTATAGATGTTGCGGTGGAGTTCTACACGTCGACTGGGTCTAGTACCCCCGGTGGGATCGTGATGTGGGCGCGTAACCCCACGACGGGGATATGGTCCCAACTTCGGACAGTGCTGCCTCCGGAATTCCCGGTATCGGTGCAGATGCCGGACGGGCCTACAAACTTCCAGGACTGCCCACCCGCAATCAACGCTTCGCACGACTGCGTGATTTTCAAACCGCTGGGCTACGCCGAGGACGACGGCGATGTTCGGTTGCGGGCCATCGGCGCCTCGAGTATTCAACTGGATATCGTGATGGACGAGCCGGCGACCGGGCGCGTGGTGGTGGAACGGCCATGAAAGATGATCGCGGGTTCACACTCATCGAGATTCTCGTCTCGATGGCCATCTTCGCGGTGATCGTCATCGGTGCCATCGGCGTCCTGGGCGCGACCGACCAGGGAGGATTCCTGGAGGGATTCCCCACGGGCTTCCTCACCGCGCGCGTGGCCAAGGACTACACGGCGGCCAGCGTGTACCTGCAGGCCTTTAATGAGTTTGTCGCCAGCAAGACCACCGTGAACGCCACGCCCGGCACGTATTGTATCGGCAGTAGCTGCAGTCCGGTGGTTGCTCTTCCGGCCGGCTTGGCGGGTTATCCAACGCCACCCGGGCAGTCGTATCAACTGGACTGGACGAAGCTCGACGTTCTGATCGAGACCTGGTACTGGGACACCGTGAACAACCGGTTCTCGACCTCCTTTAACACGACCGAGACGCTGACGCTCGTCCGGTCGACCCTAACCTGGCAGACGCGGGGCACGTCGCGATCCGTGACGGTGGAGCGGTTCATCCCGTGGCCACCGTGAGGTCTGGCGAGCCCCGAATCACGCGTGTCGCTCGGGTTCAGGGCGAACGCGGAATCACCGTGATCGAACTCCTCGTGGCGACGGCGGTGTTCGCGCTGTTCATCATCATCGTCGATGCCGTGTTTTTCACCGCGAATCGCAGCGCGAAGAAGACGGAACTGGCGGCGGAAGTGCAGCAGAACGCGCGCATCGCTGTCGAGCGGTTGACCCGCGAAATCCGGGAGTCTGGTTCGACCACTCCGTCCATCATTCGTGCCGACAACGCCACGCCTGGCCACAGCGCGATCGTCTTCAAGTCGGCGCGGCTGCCGCAGGACAATAGCAAATTCTGTATGTACGTGCGCACCAGTACCGAGCCATTATACGATTCTCGGTGCTTCACCAACGGCGGTACCACAGCGCCGCCGTACATTTCACCCGAGCCGATCATGCCGCGTGGGTCCTACACCCCGATCTGGCAGCGATACGTCGGGTACTACGTCGTCGATACCCCCGACGGACTGCACGAACTTCGCAGGGCAGTGGTGACACTGGCATCTCCGGGTGCCGCGCTTCCGGATCCGCTGACACTCTCAGGCGGCGATGTGATCGCCACGATGGTGGAGTCGTTTGACGTCACACTTGTCGGTGGAGAGTTCAGAGTGACTTTGAAGGCGAAGGGCAGGCAGGTTGTGCAGGGCGTCGCGGTTCCAGACCAGGATTTCCTGCTGCCCGGCACCGTGCTCGTCCGGAACTGACCTCGCAGCGGCGAGGATCTTACCAGGGATGCGGTGAGGAAGATGTCAGTCATCGAAAAGGATGAACGCGGCGCGGCCCTCGTGACCGTCCTGCTGTTCATGACCCTTACATTCATCCTCATTACATCGATGCTGACGATCACCGGGAACGAGGTGGTCATCAGCAGCCTGCAGCGCGACGGCGTGCGGGCCATGGACCTGGCCCAGTCGGGGCTGCAGGAGTCGGTTCGCCGGATGGAAGAGGGGCGGCAGTTTATGCCCGGGTTCACGAGTTCGCTCCAGTCCTCGGTGCCCGGCTCAAGCATTGCGGTGTCGGTGGTGCGCCAGTTCGTCGGTGTGAACTCCGCCTACCAGGAGCTTCGCGCCGACGCCACGATCGGCCGGTCTACTCGCCGGTTGAGCATGCTCGTGTTGCAGCGCGCCATTACCTTCCCGCCCAACATCACCTTCGCGGCGAGCGTCATCGAGCAGGGCAGCGCGGACATTTCCTGCGGCGACGCGTATGCGCGGACGTTCATCCAGTACAAGAGCTATCCTTCGAACTCGTGTAGTGAGCCTCCGACCATCAGCTACTCCGGGTGGCGCATGAGCAAAGGTGCACCTGGCGCGGTCGCGCAGTGCTACACACATGCGGGTTGCGTCGCGGCGAACCCGGGCAAGCCCGAGGTCGCGAAGTGGTATCCGGCGACGCGCCGGACCGAAGCGGCCAACACCACCCTGGGGGCGGACATCGCGTCCCAGGTGAACAAGTGTCCGGCCGG
>JAHZOA010000034.1 GCA_020028455.1 Armatimonadota bacterium
GTCAAACGCGCCCGCCTGTGTGGCTCCAATCCGATCCTGCACAAGACAGGCCGTGGCCGGAAAGTACATGTCGGGTGTCGCCGTGCCGACGATGATGAGATCGAGGTCGGCCGCGGATACCTCGGCATCCTCCATGGCCCGCCGTGCTGCAATCAGAGCGAGATCCGAGGTCGCCTCGTCGGGTCCGGCCAGATGGCGTCGCTTGATCCCGGTGCGGGTCGTAATCCACTCGTCAGACGTATCGACCATCCTGGCGAGCTCGTCGTTGGTGAGTACTCTCGGGGGGACGTGGACGCCAAGGCCAATGATGCCCGCCCGGCGCATGGCCACATTCATGGACAGGAGGCTTCGGCAGAAGCGACGCGGCTCCCCTTTGGAGAGGAAACAGGAAGCAGGAAGCAGGAGCAATCCCCGCTTCCTGCTACCCGCTACCTGATACCTGTTGTTAGAGGTTGCGGTCGATCCAGGAGACGATGCGCTGACCGGCCAGGACCGCAATCGCGCCTGCGATCAGCCATGCGAACAAGGGGATGTGCGAGCTTCTCTTCCCGGGCACCACTTCAAACAGCTCCCGAGCGGTTGGGAAGAGTTCTTTGGCTTCGACCTGCTCCCCGAGCATGCAAAACCACCTCTAAAGCAACTAGCCAGCAACTTTCGTGCCAGCCGGCGGCCTGGATGCTCCGGAAATGCAGCTATTTTGCTTTGTAGAGGAGTGTCCGACCCCTGCGTTGCACTGAGGCGCGCTTTTCCTCGATCAGGAGATCAAGGTGGCCAACGATCTCGGAGAGCGCCAGCATCGTGTTGATGTGGTCGAGCTCGTGATAAAACTCCTGAGTCAGCTCGTGCAGCGTTTTGGCTGTGGGACCCAGAAGTGCGCGGACCTGTTCCTTGCGTTCGTCATGGTGGGCAATGAGCTCCCGGATGCGGCCGCTGGGATTGGCGATCGGCGCGCCGTGGCCCGGGTAGGCAACCTCGCAGTTGAGCAGCAGCACGCGTCGAAGCGACTGCAGGTATTGCGGCAATGTCGGGATGCGCTTGCCCTCCACCGTGAACTCGACCACGGGATTGGGGCTGATCGTTTCCAGTATCAAGTCACCGGCGATCAGCGCACCGTCCTCGTGGTAGAGACATACATGTCCCTGCGAGTGTCCCGGACAGTGCAGGACGCGGAGGCGACCATTGCCCATAGAAACCTGGTCACCGTCCTGAAGCGCTGTGATGCGCGGAAGCGGATCGAACAGTTCCCGGTACCCGCGCAGCGTATCCAAGAACGATTGGAGAAAAGCCGGCGGCAGCCCCGCTTCCGTGAAGAACTTGCTGAGATGACCAACGAGCCACCGCTCGCCGTTGAACTTTGGCCGGTCGGCATCGTGGCCGAAGACCTCGGCGCCGGATTGTTCCTGGATCGAGGCTGCGCTCCCGAAGTGATCGGTATGACCGTGCGTGAGGATGATCCGGCGGATCTCATCAACGCGAAAGCCGGCAGCACCGAGGCCTGCCTCGAGCGCGGCCCGCGTCTCTTCTGTCTTTGGCCCAGTGTCGATCAGAGTCGGAGGATCCCCGGGGAGGAAGTAGGCGTTGACCGGACCGACGGGGAGTGGGGTCGGGATCTCGATGCGTTGAATCTGCATAGCGAGGTACGCGCTCGGTTTCTCCGCACCGCGTAACCATACCTCCCGGCGTCCAGGAGTTCTGAGCATCGTCTCGTAGTGGGTATTCGTTATGACTCTCCTGCAGGTCGAGCGATCCGCAGACACGATTCCTGCGATCTTCCTCAAACAGGCAGCGCGCCTGCGGACCCGCGTGGCCCTGCGTCGTAAAGAGTTTGGGATTTGGCGCCGGATCACGTGGGACGACTATGCCCTGCACGTGCGATGGGTTGGACACGCGTTGCTCGCGATGGGCCTGCAGAAGGGCGAGCGCGTGGGCGTCATCGGGGAGAACCGCCCCGAGTGGCTCTATAGCGATCTGGGAATTCAGTCCGCAGGTGGAATCACCACCGGCATCTACGCCACGAGCAGCCCGGAACAGGTCCACTACGTTCTCGATCACTCCGAGGCCAGGGTTGTTATCGTGGAAGGCGAGGAGCAGCTCGACAAGCTCCTCGAGGTGCGGGGCCGGCTGCCGCGACTCGAACGTATCATCGTCATGGATCCCGAAGGGCTGCATGCATTTTCGGATCCGATGGTGATGATGTTCGGTGAATTCCTGACGTCCGGTCGGCGGCATGAGGAGGCGCATCCCGGTGCCCTGGACGATCGTATTGCCGGACTCACGCCCGACGACGTCGGCCTGCTGATCTACACGTCAGGGACGACCGGTCCACCCAAGGGCGCGATGCTGACCTACGGCAACGTCAGGTTCGAGGTGGAAGCGAGCTTGCAGCCGATCCCCGCGACTGAGCATGATGAGGTGCTGTCCTACCTGCCGCTCTGCCACATCGCGGAGCGATCGTTTTCGGTGTTCCTGGCCGTCCACCACGGGTATGCCGTGAACTTTTCTGAGAGCGTGGAGGCGGTGCCGGAGAACCTGCGCGAGGTGCGTCCGACGATTCTCTTCTCGGTGCCGCGGATCTGGGAGAAGCTGCATTCGGGCATCATGCTGGGCATGAAGGACGCCGACTGGCTCAAACGTATCGCCTTCGCGCTGGCGTCGAAGATTGGACGGGCGTACGCGGCGCGCCGCCTGGCCAGACAGTCGATCCCGCTCGGACTCGGCCTGGCGTACGCGCTTGCGCGCGTAGCCGTGCTGATGCCGCTGAGACACCGGCTCGGGCTGGACCGAGTGCGCATTGCGTTGTCGGCCGCCGCGCCGATTTCTCCCGACGTGCTGAGGTTCTTCTGGGGCTTCGGCGTCGAGATCCGTGAAATCTACGGGCAGACGGAGGGCACCGCCATGACGACCGCGCACCGTATCGGAGATGTGCAGCTCGGAACGGTCGGCAAGCCCATGAAGGGCATCGAGGTGCGCATTGCGCCCGATGGGGAGATCCTGGCCCGCAGCGGGGGTGTCTTTAAAGGCTATTTCAAAGACCCTGAGCTGACCGCGCGCACGATCGTCGATGGGTGGCTGCACACCGGCGACGTCGGTGAGTTCGATCCTCACGGGAACCTGCGGATCACCGACCGCAAGAAGGACATCTTCATCAATGCGTATGGGAAGAACATCGCGCCCCAGTACATCGAGAACAAGCTGAAGTTCAGCCCCTACGTCAGTGACGCCGTGGTGATCGGCGATGGCAAGAAGTACCTGACCGCGCTGATCGTGATCGACGAGGACAACGTCGTGAAGTGGGTACAGGACCACCGTGTTCCGTTCACGACCTTTAGTGATCTTTCGCAGAGCCCCGAGGTGCGCAAACTCATCGCCGCGGAGGTCGATGCGGTGAACCGTACGCTCTCCTCTCCCGAACAGGTGAAGAAGTTTGCGATGCTCCCCAAGCGGCTCTATCAAGAAGACGGCGAGGTCACACCGACGATGAAAGTGAAGCGAAAGGCGATCATGGAGAAGTTCGGCGACATAGTCGCTGCTCTGTATCGAGATACCTGAGAGCAGGTTATGCCCACCGTCTTTTTATCTTATATCGTTTGTAGCCTTTGACCGACAGTTCGCCCCTGACGCCCAGGTACAGTTCCTGTACATTGGGGTTCTCCACCAGTTCCTTCGCGGGTCCTTCGAGCACGAGCCGTCCGCTCTCGAGCACGTACCCGTAGTGGGCCACCCCAAGCGCCATCCGCGCATTCTGCTCCACCAGCAAGATTGAGGTTCCGTCGCGGTTGATCTCTGCAATGACCCGAAAGATTTCTGCCACAAGACGGGGCGCGAGTCCTAGCGAGGGCTCGTCAAGCATGAGCAGTCTCGGTCGCATGAGCAAAGCGCGCGCAATCGCGAGCATCTGCTGTTCCCCACCCGAGAGCGTGCCGGCAAATTGCATCCGGCGCTCCTGCAAGATGGGAAATAGTGCATGGGTGCGCGCAAGATCGCCAGCGATGTCTGTCCCGCTCTGCCGCGTGTAGGCGCCGAGGCGAAGGTTCTCCTCGACTGTGAGCTCCGGGAAGATGCCGCGGCCCTCCAGCACGTACCCAATCCCCAGCCGGGCGATATCTTCCGGATCACGGCCGTTCAGCCGCTGGCCGGCGAATTCCACTGCGCCTTTCTCCGGCTGGTCGGGAATCATCCCCATGATTGTCTTCAGTAGCGTCGACTTTCCCGCGCCGTTGCTTCCCAGTAACGTCACGATGTGCCCTTGGCGGACTTCGAGCGAGACGCCACGGAGTACCGTGAGCCGGCCGTAGTACGCCGTTTCGATGTTGGACACGTTGAGCAACGACTTCGAGTCCGCCATCTGTCAGGTCGCGGTTCCGCGTGTCCGCGCGTCCGCGCCTCCTTCAGTGGGTTCGCCCAGGTACGCTTTGATGACGTCCGGATGCATCTGAATCTGCTCGGGGCTCCCCTGCGCGATCTTCACGCCGTGATCGAGCACCGCGATCCAGTCGGAAATCCCCATCACCAGCTTGAGGTCGTGCTCCACCAGAATGATTGTGGCGTTCATCTCATCACGGATGTCGCGGATTCGGAACACGAGGTCCTCCTTCTCCTCAGCAGTCATTCCGGACGACGGTTCGTCCAGCAGAAGAAGAGCGGGTTCAGTCGCCAGCGCGCGTCCGAGTTCCACCATCCGCTGACGTCCCAGCGAAAGATCTCCGACGCGGCGATCGCGCACCGCCTGCAGGTCGAGAAAGTCCAGAATCTGTTCGGCGACTTCACGATGTCGGATTTCCTCGCGCCGCCAGTGGGGAGCGCCGAGCGAGGCGGCAGCGAATCCCGCTCGGAAGTGCAGGTGCCGGCCGAGTAAAAGATTCTCGAGCACGGTCATCCGCAGGAACAGTTCAATGTTCTGGAACGTTCGGGCGATGCCGCGGCGGGCAATGGCATCAGGTTTCAACCCAGCAAGCGACGCGCCTGAGAACCGGATCATCCCGGAATCGGCGTGGTACAGCCCGCAAATGCAGTTGAAGAGAGTCGTCTTGCCGGCGCCGTTGGGGCCGATGATTGAAATGAGTGCGCCGGACGATACGTCAAGGTCGACGTTGCTTAAGGCTACGACCCCACCGAAGGCGATGCTCAGTCCTTCGATGTTGAGGAGGACGGAGGTTCCCATCAACACCGCGGCAGCGAGGCCGCTGCCAGGGGGTGGGGGCCGAATCGTCCGACCCCACCCCGCGCCGGCCGGCCCATAGCCGGGCCGGGATTAGAACCCTATTGGGTAGCTGATCCAGTCGGTCAGTTTCTTGAACTGCTTGTTCTCCGCTTTAACGATGGCAATCCTGTTCAGGCCCTGATGCCGGTCGGGGCCGAACGAGATACTGCGGACGACCATGCCATCCCAGTTCCGGATGGACTCCATCGCCGTGACGAAGCTCTCACGAGTCAAATTAGGCCCAGCCCGGCGCATCCCCTCGAGGAATGGTTCAAGGAACGAGACACCGGCGAGGGCGTTGAAGGGATTTTGCGCGAGCGCTGGAGTGATTCTGGAAATGGTGGCCAGGGTCTCCTCAACCCGTGCGTCGCCCCACCCGGGCAGCGGGAAGTACGCCGTCAGGATGATGTCGTTCCACGCGTCGCCGGCCAGCGTGAACATGGCTGGATCGGTAAGGGTGAAGCTGCTGAGAATCTTGGGCCGGAAGCCGATCTTGGCCATCTCGCGCACGATGAGCGCCCCGTGGCGTGGCGTCGCGTAGAGAATCACAGCATCAGGATTTGCCTCCCGCAATTTGAGCGCGTGCCCGCTCACGTCGGTATCCGTGACCTCATACGATACCGATGCCACGACCTTGGCTTTGGCCTGTGCCGCGCCCCGCTTGACGCCTAGGAATCCCTTCTGGCCGTAGAGATCGTTTTGGTAGAAGACGGCCATCGTTTTTACACCCATGCTCTTGGCGGCGTAGTCGGCTAGTATACGCCCCTCGTCCAGGTAACTGGGGAACGTGACGAACAGGTGTTTTTTCTGCTTGAAACCCGCCCACATGTTGGCGTCGGCCAGCGGGTTGACCCATATGACCTGGTTCTCTACCAAATAGTCGCGCACTGCGAAGGAGTTTGCCGAGCCGAGGAGTCCGACGATTGCGAAGACCCGTTCACGGTCGACCAGTTCGCGGACGTTCGCCACAGCACGCGGCGGCAGATACGAGTCATCGCGCGCGACCAGGCGGATCTTGCGGCCGTGAATGCCGCCCTGGTCATTGATGAACTTGATCCAGGCATCCATGCCGCCTGTGACGGGAACCCCCCAGAATGCAGCAGGACCGGAGAGTGGCTGGCTCGTCCCGATGACGACCTCCGTGGCCGTTACGCCCCGTTCCTGGGTCTGCGCCAGCGACCCGCTGGTCAGCACTGTTAGTAACGCGCCAATGAGCAACATGCGGCCCATGATTTTCATTGCTTCACCCCTCTGGTGTTTGAACACTGGAACTGGACGCCCATCAACTGTACCTCGCAGTGGCTGCCGTTACCTGCCGACTTCAGCTGTCATACGCGCCGTTTGTACTCTCGCCCGAGCATCCCCTCGGGTCGAACGATAAGCACACCGATGATAATCAGGAAGGCCATCGTCGTCTTGAATTTCACCGAAACGTATCCACCAAACAGCGACTCCGCGACACCTAACACTAGGCCGCCCAGTACCGCACCCGGCATGCTGTCGATGCCCCCAAGCACGGCGGCGGCGAATCCCTTGAGGAACGGATCCACCATCATGAAAGGATCGAGGAACGTGACCGGCGCCAGCAGAATGCCGGCACACGCCCCCAGCGCTGTTGCCAGCCCCCAGGTCAGCGCGAAGATCTTTTTGGCCGGGATCCCTAGTGCCTGCGCCGCGACGAGATTCTGGGAGACGGCCCGCATCGCGAGTCCGATGCGTGTGCGCTGCACGAGAAGGTACAACAGACCCATCAGGACCAGGCCGGCGAGAAAGCTCCCAATACTGACCTGGCTGATGACCACGCCGCCCAAGTGGTACACTTTCGTGTCCGACAGTGGAAACGGGAAGACCTTGGTTTCGGTGCCCCAGATCTGGACGACCGCGCCATTGACGACCAGCGCCAAACCCAGCGTGATCACAATGATCCCCAGCAGCGTCGCATCACGCGTCGGCCGGAGAATGAGGAGGTAAAATGCCGCTCCTGCCACGGCGGCCACGGCCAGACTCCCTGCTGTCGCCATGGTGAACGGTAGCCGGAACGTCGTCAACAGCGTGAAGGCGACGAACGTCGCAAAAGTCGCGAGATCGCCGTGCGCGAAATTCAACACGCGCGAGCTGCGGTAGAGCAGCACAATCCCCAGCGCCACGAGCGCATACAAGCTGCCCGTGGCGAGACCACCCACCAAGTACTGGCCTAGAAGGGCCACGTTTTGAACCAAAGTCTGATCTTCACCCAACGTCCATAGAGTCCGCGCGGCTCAACGGCCATCATAAACATGATTGCGGCGCCGTAGACGATCGGCAGCCACTCCTTCAGCCCCGCCAGCTGCTGGGGTAGCACCGTCAGGACCGCGGCGCCCAGTACTGATCCAGGCACGGTGCCCAAGCCCCCGATGACGATCATGCTGAGGTAGTAAATGGATTCGAACAACGTAAACAGTTGCGGCTCCAGGTAGCGCAGGATGAACGCCAGCATCGCGCCGCCGATGCCCGCGTACGCGGCGCTGACCGCAAAGGCCAGCGTCTTGTATGCCGTGAGGTTGACGCCTGTGACTGCTGCGGCGATGTCACTATCGCGTATCGCCACGAATGCGCGACCGACGTGCGAGCGTACGAGGTTACTCGCAACCCAGATGAGCAGCCCCGCCACCAGGATGGTGACATAATACAGAGGCCGTTCTTCTAGCCGCCAGGGTCCAAAGAACAGCTTTGGAAGAAACAGGCCCGTGCGGCCACCGGACAGCCGATCCCAGTTCGTGAGCACTTGATGCACGGCGATCCCAAACCCGAGGGTCGCGATCGTCAGGTACGGCCCGGTGAGACGGAGAGCCGGGAGACCCACAAGAAATCCGAAGATCGCGGCGACGAGCCCCGCGGCCGCAAGCGCGGCGAGCCACGACAGCCCCCATGCAGCAGCCGCCTCCGGCCATGGCAGTTTCGCCATCACCAAACCGGCGGTGTATGCGCCGATGGCGACGAACCCGGCGTGGCCGAGTGAAATCTGGCCGGTGTAGCCCACGAGCAGGTTCAGGCCTACTGCAATGACGGCGTTCACGGCCACAAGCGAGAGCGTGAAGAGCACGTAGTTCCGGGCGACGTAAGGAAGCAAGAACAAACCCGCGCAAAGAGTGAGGAGCGCCGTCCATGCCAGCGCCCCCCTGACGAGGAACAGATCCTCCTCGTATCGTTCCTTCAGTTCCACGCCGCCAACGTTCTCTTTACAACTGGATCACCCCTCTGCTGTGGACAGGACGGGATTTTGCGGCTCGGAACATGTGTGTTATGATTATTTGGCTGTGTTGCGAGCGTAGTTCAGGGCCTCTGGGGCAGGTCGCCGGAGGCCTGAGTTATCACAAAGGGAGTTCATGGTGATCGTCAATAAGCTGAAGTTGCTGGTCGGAGGCGTCCAGCTCCGAGACGGTGTCGTCACCGTCACCGACATTCTGGGCCGCATTCTCACCCGAGCCGGGCTGCACATCCTCGCCATGGAGCGCGGGTATGCCTCCACGATCTACGGTGCTCACCAGTACGACCCGATCGTGATCGATGAGCAACCGCCAGTCTCGTGGGGAGATGCGACGCTCGACATCCTGGTCGCGCTCGACTACGACACCAATCCCGACGCGAAGGAGCAGCCCAACCGCGACACGGTGCTCCGGCACGCCAAGCACCTGAAGGACGGCGGCGTGCTCGTTTACGATAGCAGCACCGGCGAGATCCCCTCCGACTCCTTCGTGCGCCGCGGCATCAAGATCTTCCCCATCCCCGCGCGGAACATTGCGCGCGATGAACTGAAACGTGACGTCGTCAAGAACATGGTGACGGTCGGCGCGCTCTTCCGGCTGCTGGACTTCGATCGCGACGCCACCAACCTGACCGCGCTGTTGGAAGAACGGTTCCTTCAGAAGGGCCGGGAGATCGTGGAACTCAACCTGAAGGCCGCCCGCCGGGGGCTCGAAGTCGTTGAGTCCGTTCTCGGCGCAAAGGGTTGGGCCGACGCCGGTTATCGCCTCGAGCCGCGCAAGCTCAAGGAGCAGATGCTTCTCGTGTCGGGAAACGATGCGCTGTCTATGGCGGCGATCGCGGCCGGTTGCAGGTTCTACGCCGGATATCCGATCACGCCCGCGTCGGCGATTCTGGAATTCATGGAAGAGCATCTTCCCAAGTACGGCGGTCGCGCGCTGCAAGGACAGAATGAGCGTGAATCGATCCGCGCCGCGCTGGGTGCGTCGCTGGTTGGCGTCCGTAGCATGGTTGGGACCTCCGGTCCGGGCCTCTCGCTGAAAGTCGAAGAGTTTGGAGTTTCGGGTGTCACCGAAACGCCGTTGGTGATTGTGGACACGCAGCGGGCCGGACCGTCGACGGGAATGCCGACAAAGAGCGAGCAGGGCGACCTCTTCCTGGTGGCCTACGGAGGCCACGGCGAGATCCCACGCATCGTTCTTGCGCCTGCCACGCAGGAAGAGTGCTATTCCATGATGATTGAAGCGTTCAATCTGGCCGACAAGTACCAGTGCCCGGTGTTCTTCCTGACGGATCTGAACCTATCCGAAGGGCGGAAGGTGGTGCCTGAATCGTTCTTCCTGAAGCAGAAAGTCGCGATCGACCGTTCCACGCTCCTGCGGGAAGAAGATCTGCGCCGCAACGGCGACTTCCGCCGCTATACGGTGACCGAAAACGGCATTTCGCAGCGGCTCGCCCCCGGAACTGTTGGGGGCGTGTTCAAGATCACCGGCTCCGAGCACGACGAGCGAGGATTCGTCAGCACCGACCCTGTGATCCGCAAAGCCCAGGTGGAAAAGCGTCTGCGGAAGATGGAAACGTATCTGAAAGAGGACAGCAAGCCCCCGCAGGTCTACGGTTCCACAGAGGGCAACCCCGTGCTTGTGGGGTGGGGCAGCACCCGGCCGGTCCTGCTGCACGCCCAGCAGGCGCTCCAGGCCAAAGGCGTCGATGCCGCCGTCGTGCACTTCACCAGACTGTGGCCATTCAACACCGCGGCGGCGAAGCCGCTGTTCGCGAAGGCCCAAACGATCATCGCTGTTGAGGGAAACTTCACCGGGCAGTTCTCTGATATCATTCAGACCTATTGCCTGCTGCCGGTGAGACGGATCGTAAAGTACAACGGGTTGCCGATCTACGTCAGCGACATTGTCGGTGGGGTCGAGCAACTGCTGCGCGGGAAGACGGATGTCGTGCGGATCGGTGATGCTGCCCCCACGCCGGTCAAAGTTTCCGAAGGTGACTGAGGTGAACGTGAGTGAGTGACACGAAGGCAGAAACGAAGCCGCAGCAGAAGATTTCCGCCAAAGTGTGGGACGAGAACGCCGTTCCGCGACACCGCATCCAGTGGTGCCCGGGCTGCGGTGATTTCGGCGTGCTGGCCTCGCTGAAGATGGCGCTGACTAAGCTCGAGGTGACGCCCTACGAAGTCATGCTCGTCGGCGGCATCGGCTGCTCCGGGCAGATCCGGAACTACCTGAACGGGAACGCGTTCCATGGCACCCACGGCGGGGCGCTGGCGTACGCATTGGGCGCGAAGATGGCCAACCCGAACCTGAAGGTCATCACCCTCGCCGGCGACGGCGATACGTTCGCCATCGGCGTGGAGAATTTCGTGCATGTGTGCCGGCGGGATCCCGAGGTTATGCTGGTCATCATGGACAACGGGGTCTACGGCCTGACCAAAGGTCAGCACTCGCCCACGCACGGCCGTGGGATGAACATCAAGGAATGGTCAGAAGAATCCCCACCGCCGTTCTCGCCGCTGCGCTTGGCGATGACGGCTGGATGCACCTTCGTGGCGCAGTCATTTTCCGGCGATCCCAAGCACTCCGCGGAGATCTATGTTGAGGCGATGCAGCACAAGGGGTTTGCCATGGTCAATGACTTCTCGCCCTGCGTCACTTATAACAAATTCAACACCTACGACTGGTACAAGGAGCATGTTGAGGAGATTCCTGCCGGCCACGATCCCTCGGACCAGAATGCGGCGTGGGAATTGTTGAATGATTTCGACCGCCGAGAGAAACTGCCCCTAGGGATCGTCTACCGGAACCCGCGCTCAAAGAAGGCGGCCAAGCGATTGCCTATGTGGACCGAGGAACTGCAGCAAGCAGATATCAAACCACTGTTCGAGATGTTTCGGTAGGGAGAAGGGAACGGTCCTTCGACTCGCCCGTGAAGCGGGCGAGTCAAATGGGGGGTGATCGTCGATGGCTTTGAGCACGCTGTTGCTCGCGATCTGGCTGATTCTCACTGGACTCATGGCATTCGTCAGTCTCAGCTTCCCCAGCCGCGAGAAGGTGATGGGCGCCCTCGCGATCCTCGCGGGCATCTTCTTCCTCATCGGGCGCTAACGGTTCTACTTCTCTCCTCATCCATCAGGACGCGTCTAAGGATCTTTCCGATTAGTGACTTCGGGAGTTGCGTTCGGAATTCCACGAGTTTGGGAACCTTGTAGGGCGCAAGACGCGGGCGGCAGTATTCGATGATGTCGTCCGCTGTCGCACGCTGACCTTCCTTCAGCACGACGAAAGCCTTGACCACTTCTCCCCGATGCGGATCCGGCACGCCGATGGTTGCCGCTTCCGCGACCGCGGGGTGGCCGTAGAGCACCTCTTCGACCTCGCGGGGGAAGACGTTGTATCCGCCCGTAAGGATCAGCTCCTTCTTTCGATCGATAATGTAGAAGAAGCCATCGCTG
Source organism: Armatimonadota bacterium (assembly GCA_020028455.1). Taxonomy (GTDB): domain Bacteria; phylum Sysuimicrobiota; class Sysuimicrobiia; order Sysuimicrobiales; family Kaftiobacteriaceae; genus JACPRY01. Next base: position 11,907 of record JAHZOA010000034.1, read on the forward strand.
TCCATCTTTGCCATATCACCGGTCAATAGCCACCCGTCGCGGAGCACCTGTGCGGTCTCGCCAGGCTGATTCCAGTACCCGGTCATGACTTGAGGACCTGTGATCGCCAGTTCTCCGACGCCATCAGTGTTGGCGTCCACAATACGCGCGTCTGTATCCGGGACCGGGAGACCGATACTACCAGCTCTGCGCACTCCATTGATCGGGTTGACGTGCGTGATCGGAGACGTTTCTGTGAGCCCGTAGCCCTCGACCAGTTTCCCACCCGTGGAGGTCTCGAACCGCTTCTGCACCTCGACCGGCAGGCCGGCGGCGCCCGAGATGCACGCCGTGATCGAGCTGAGATTGTACCGCTTGAGTTCTGGATACGCGTTGATCGCAGAGTAGATCGTGGGCACACCGGGGAAGATCTGCGGCCGGTATCGATTAATGGCCTTGAGCACCATGTCGAGCTGGAACCGCGGGATCAACACCATTCGTGTGGCGGTGGCCACGGAAAAGTTCATCGCCGACGTCATCCCGTATGAATGGAAGAATGGGATCACGGCCACCATCGTATCCTGCCCGGGTCGCAGGGCGGTGAACCAGGAGCGGGCCTGGAGCACGTTGCAGACCAGGTTGCGGTGGGTGAGGACCGCGCCCTTTGGCACCCCTGTCGTCCCGCCGGTATAGAGCAGCACCGCCGTGGAGCTTGGGTCGATCCGCACCGGCCCTGCCGGCGCGCCGGCTTCCATGAGGTCTCGGAAGCGGTGGATGTCGCGGGCGGCCGGAACGGCTACGACGTGTCCCTCCCGGCGCGCTTTAATCGGATACAACAGCCGCAGCATCGGCGGGAAGAAGTCGTTGATGGCACTGACAATCACTTCTCGAACGCGGGTGTGTGCGCGCACGGCGGCAAGCCGCGGGTAGAGCAGGTCGAGCGTGACGGCGACTTCGGCGCCACTGTCGATCAGCTGGTGTTCAATTTCCCGCTCGACGTACAGTGGGTTAAATGGGACGACGATCGCGCCGGCGGCCAACGCGCCGTAGTATGCGATGACGAACTGCGGACTGTTCGGCAGGTGGAGAGAGACACGATCTCCGGGTTTGACCCCCAGGCGCCGTAACGCCGACGCGAAGCGTCCGGCCCGATCCTGCAATTCTGCAAATGTCTGCTGCGCTCCGAAGAATACCGTACCGACGGCCTGTGGGTACTGCGCCGCGGTGTCGTCGAGGAACTGGTGGACCGCAATATCTGGATAGCTCAGCGTGTGTGGAACGCCGGGCTCGTAGAAGCGCAACCATGGTCGATGATGAACTGTTGCTGTCGACATCTCGTGCCTCATGAACTTCGGTCGTAGGTCGTTGGTCGTAGGTCGTGGCTAGTGAAAAGAGGGCCAGCTGTTCCTACGACCCATGACCTACGACCCACGACCGCCTTCATGTCGTGTAGCGTCCTTGCGCGATCATCGCGTCGGCGATTTTCCGCCTCAACAGGACCGTGTTGATCGGGGTATAGCGGAGAAACCGCCTGAGCCCAGCCAGCTCGGTGCGGAGCGTGTCGCCTTCCTCCACGGCGGCGAGGACGGTTCTGGCCGTCGCGTCGATGCGGGGGAGCGCGTCGTTGATGTACGTCCGGACCATGGCGACCTTCATGCCCGCCCGTTCGGCGCCGTCGCGTTCGACTGCGCGCTGCGTACGGAGCAGACCGCTTTCCATCGCAAACGCCTCGATGATGAGGTCGGCGATGGCCGCCATCACTTCTTGCTCGTGCTCGATTTGCTCGAGGTACTTTTGGACTGCCACTCCCGCAGTGAACAGCGCGGCCTTCTTGACCATGCCAACCAGACGCTTTTCCTCGGCCAGTGGACCATCGGAGGGTTCAGACACTCCTGGCTCGGTGATCTCGCGGGCGACCGCCAGTGCGGCCGGGATCAGGTCGATCCGGCCACGCTGCGCCCGTCGCAACAGCATCCCTGTCGTGAGCAGCCTGTTGATCTCATTCGTGCCTTCGAACAGCCGGTTGATGCGGGCATCGCGATACGCGCGTGCGGCGGGGTACTCTTCGATGAATCCATAGCCCCCAAAGATCTGGACGTTCTCGTCCACAGCGTAGTCGAGGGCCTCCGAACCATACACCTTATTGATCGCGCACTCTACGGCGTACTCCTCGAGTGCCCGCATCGATTCCGCCGGGTCGCCGTGGAGCCCCTGCAGTGTGCCCTCGACCAGGCCGCCGGTGCGATAGACCATGCTTTCGGCCACGTAGGTCCGGATGGCCATCTCGGCAAGTTTGTGCTTGATGACCCCGAAGTCCGCGATCGGTTTTCCGAACTGGTGGCGCTCCTTCGCGTAGCGAACCGCTTCCCGAATGACGTACTTGGCCGCGCCGACGCAGCCGGCTGCCAGCTTGAAGCGGCCGACGTTGAGGATATTGAACGCGATCTTGTGTCCCTGCCCGATCTCGCCCAGCACATTCTCGGCGGGCACACTCGCATTCTCCAGGTAGAGCGAGGCCGTGGAGGAGCTGCGGATGCCCATCTTGTGCTCCTCTTCTCCCACCGAGAAGCCGGGTGTGTCCCTTTCAACGATGAAGCAGGTGTGCTTCTCGCCGTCGATCTTCGCGAAGACGTTGAACACATCGGCGAATGTAGCGTTGCTGATGAACTGCTTGGCGCCGGTCAGGTGGTAGTGTTTCCCGTCGGGAGAGAGCACGGCGCGGGTGCGGATCGACATAGCATCGGAACCGGCGGTAGGCTCGGTGAGCGCGTAGGCGCCGATCAGCTCCCCCCGGACCATTCTGGGCAGGTAGCGCTTCTTCTGAGCCTCATTGCCAAAGTAGGCAATCGGTCCAATGCCGATGCCCACGTGCGCGCCGTAACTCACGCTGAATCCACCCAGGGACAGTTCCGCGGCGACGATCAGGGACGTCACCTGGTCGAGTTCCGCTCCGCCGTACGCCGCCGGGACGTTGACGCCGAGGAAGCCCAGATCCCCCAGCTTTCTCAGCAGCTTGCGCGACAGTGCCCAGTCTTTATCTTCCAGCCGGTTCAGATTTGGTACGATCTCGCGTTCAACGAAGTCACGAACCGTCTGCCCGATCAGTCGGTGTTCCTCAGTGAAGTCTTCGGGCGTGAAAACGTCTCTCGGTTCGGTCTCGCTGATCAGCCAGCTACCACCTGCGACTGGTGCGGCGACTTCCTTTGCGTCCATGTAACTCCCCACTATTCGATGTCATCGCGAGGAGCAAAGCGACGAAGCGATCTCATCCGGAAGACGAGATTGCTTCGCTGCGCTCGCAATGACCTACATTACGCTGCTTCGAAAACCCCGGCGGCGCCCATGCCACCGCCGATGCACATCGTGACGATGCCGTAGCGCGCCTTGCGGCGCTGCATCTCGTACAAGAGTGTCGCTGTCAGCTTTGCCCCGGTGCATCCCAGCGGATGACCGAGCGCGATCGCGCCGCCGTTGACGTTGGTCTTCTCGGCGTCGAGGTTCAGCTGGCGCATGACGGCGAGTGTCTGTGATGCAAATGCCTCGTTCAACTCGATAAGGTCCACTTTTGCAAGCGTAAGGCCGGCCAGCCTCACGGCCTTCGGGATCGCTTCGAGGGGACCGATGCCCATGATTTCCGGGGGCACCCCGGCCACGGCGAACGACCGAAAGGTAGCGAGCGGCTTCACACCAAGACGCGCCGCTTTCTCCGATGACATGACGACGACGGCCGCGGCGCCATCGCTGGTTTGCGAGGAATTGCCGGCCGTGACAACGCCGTCCCTGGCGAACGCCGGTTTGAGCGCAGCAAGGGCGACGGGGGACGTATCGTACCGTACGCCTTCGTCGACTTCAAAGAGGATCTCCCGCGCCTTCGGTCCGCCGTCTCCGTTCTCCCACCGCGTCACGTTGACGGGGAGGATCTCGTCCTTGAATCGCCCAGATGTGACGGCGTTCGCGGCCCGTGTATGGCTCCGGTAGGCAAACGCGTCCTGATCTTCGCGGGAGATGCCGTACTTCCGGGCCACGTTTTCTGCGGTGAGCCCCATCGACATGTACACCTCGGGTCTGTGCTCCACCAGATGCGGGTTAGGCCGAAACTGGTGGCCGGCCTGCCCCGGCATCAGGCTCATACTCTCGGTGCCTCCGGCGACGACGACGTCGGCGAACCCGCTCATAATGTGCTCGGCTGCAATGGCGATCGCCTGCAGTCCTGAGGAGCAGAACCGGTTGACCGTCTGGCCAGTGACCGTGTCGGGGAGCCCCGCCCGTAGTGCGGCGATTCGCGCGACGTTGAGCCCTTGCTCCGCCTCGGGCAGCGCGCATCCCATTACCACATCGTCGATTTCGGCCGGTTCCAGCCCCGGGACGCGCCGGATCGCTTCTTTGATAACGATGGCGGCCAGCTCATCAGGCCGCGTGTCTTTTAGCGTCCCGCGCGGCGCCTTCCCTACCGCGGTCCGGACCGCACTCACGATTACAGCCTCTTTCATCTCTCACACTCCTTTGCGGGGTGACTGCGGGACGGGGGAGCGGGGACAAGCGGACCAGTAACTAAGTCACTCCATAGCCGCTCGCCTGGTCCGCGGTCCCTGCTCCCCGGTCCCGCGATTAGTTCC
>JAHZOA010000120.1 GCA_020028455.1 Armatimonadota bacterium
GTCGTGACCAGCGTTCCCGTCGCATCCAGCGTCCAGAGCATCGTGCTGCGCCGGGTCACGATCTCTTGTATCGTGATGAGTTCGCCGCTCGATGCATCGACGATCTCTGCGTCGAATTTCAAGCACTTGCCCATGGCCGGACGGGCGGCGACGATCACGAGGTCCGCGGGCTGCAGACCACTCGTGAGTTGATCAATATCAGTGAATCCTGTGCCGACGCCCGTGACAGTGCCTTTGTCCTGATAGCGCCGGTCAATCCGCTCGAAGCTTGCCTTCAGGATCTCACGGATGGGCAGAAACTCTTGCAGCAGCCTGCGGTTGGCGATGCTGTAAACGAGCTTCTCGGCACGGTCCACCAGCACTTCAACATCTTGCTCTCCTTCAAACCCCATGTGGGCGATCTGCGTTCCGGCGGCAATCAACTGCCGGAGCATCGACTTCTGGAGGACGATGCGGGCGTAATACTCCACGTTCGCCGCTGTTGGCACCGCATTCAGCAGCGACGTGATGTACCCCGCGCCTCCCACGTCGTCGAGCTGTCCTTTGTCCCGGAGACGGTCGGTGACCGTAATGAGGTCGACCGGCTCTCCGCGCTCGAACAGCTCACTCATCGTTTCATAGATCCGGCGGTGGGCGTCTCGATAGAAGTCTTCGGCCCGGAGAAGCTCCACCACGCGTGCGATCGCGTCGCGGTCGAGGAGCATCGAGCCCAGTACCCCTTGCTCGGCATCTAGGTTCTGCGGGGGAACTCGCTCAATGGAGGTAACGATCGACACAGGCGAACCTCCGTTCGCAGTGAGAGCATACTATCGAACAAATGTTTGGTTTGTCAAGGACAAACCGCCCGCCTACTTGGCACTTAGGGACTGGGCTGGGGGTTACCTTGTGGGGGTGCTGTGGAAGGGCTGGGAATTTCGGAAATTTACTGTGGATAACCTGCGGACAAGGTGAGCAATTGACTCAAAGAAGCTATTCCTGGGTGATCCGCCTTCTGGGACGGCGGCCCACGACGATATGCGGTAGCACATCTTCGACCGAGGAGGCAAAGACGACCTCGATGCCCTTTACATCCGGTGGGGCGTCGAGGCGGTTCTCGGCAGGAACCACGAGCTTCCGCATCCCCGCTTGACGAGCACCGTAGATTTTCTCGGGGATTCCCCCGACCTGCTTGACCTTGCCTTGAATCGACACCTCACCGGTCACTGCGACATCCTGACGCAGCCGCCTCCGTTGAATCGCACTGAGCATCGCCAGGACGACGGCAAGTCCAGCGCTCGGTCCGTCGATCTGTCCGCCGCCGATAATGTTCACGTGCACGTCGAAGTGGCTCACGTCAATGCCGGCGAGCCGCCGGATGACTGAAGCCGCGTTGAAGACCGAGTCCTTCGCCATCGAGCCCGCCGTTTCGTTGAACCGGATCGTGCCCCGCTGGCGCTTCGCCACGGGAAACGCCGTGGCTTCTATCTCGATGATCGAACCGACGTACTGGGTCACGCCGAGCGCAAACACCCTGCCGACTTCCGGGACTCCTGAAGCCTTCGCCGGCGCGCTGGCCGACAGCCGGCCGGAGCGGATCACGTCGTGCAGATCACGCAGCGTGATTCGCAACCCGCCGCTGCCCCGACGGCGATAGAGCCCGGCGCCATACGCGTCGGCGAGCATGCTCACCGCTTTGCGTCCTTCAATCGTGTAGTCACTGATTGTCCTGGGCACGTCCGTGCCGACCTCCACTTGCAGACGCCGGCCCGCCTGACGGACGATGCGCTGGATGTCTTCAGGTGACAGCGGATCAAAGAACACCTCGGCGCATCGCGAGCGCAAGGTTGGGCTGATTTCCTCTGGCTCTTTGGTGGTCGCGCCGATCAAGACAAAGTCGGCCGGTGCGCCTTCATCAAACAGCCGGCGCACATAGGCGGGGAGCTGCGGATTGTCCCGATCGTAGTAGCTGGACTCGAAGCGTACCCGCTTGTCCTCCAGCACCTTCAGCAATTTTGCCTGCAGCACGGCGTCGAGCTCTCCGATCTCGTCGATGAACAATACGCCGCCGTGCGCCTTTGTCACGAGACCCAGCTTTGGCTCCGGGATGCCGGCGTCGGCGAAATCGCGCCGCGTGCCCTGATAGATCGGGTCATGTACTGAGCCAAGCAAGGGATTGGTGGCTTCGCGATGATCCCAGCGCAGCGTGCTGCCGTCAACTTCGACGAATGGCGCGTCCTCCCCAAAGGGCGTGTGCCGCAGCTGCTTCGCCTCCTCGAGGGCGAGTCGCGCCACGGTGGTCTTGCCGACGCCCGGCGGTCCGTAGAGGATCACGTGCTGGGGGATCGGGACGGCGAGTTTGGCGAGCAGTGAGCGAATGGCGCGCTCCTGCCCGACAACGTGTCCCAACCGCTTTGGCCGCAACGCTTCGAGTGCAGTGCGGGCGAGCCGGACCTGCTCGAGCTGCTCAAGCTCCGCAAGCTTGCGGCGTGTCGCCGGTGTCTCTGGACCTGCCGTCTCCTGCAGCACCTGCAGGCGGATCTCCCGCAGATAATCGTCCTGGCGTTCGCGCATCCGATCGGCGACCCGTCGGTCGAGTTCTGTCTCCACCGACTTGCGTGCCATCAGGTCGGCCACTCGTTCCTGGAGATCTTCGAGGATCGCCGGGATCTCCGGCTCACGCGGAATGGTGGTGATCTTCGGGTCGTCAAACACCAACCGCTGTAACGCGAGCACACGCCGGCCGAGCTGACGACTACGCATGAGCCCGACCGCGCTGAGTTTCTCGGCTCGTCGCTGCAGGCGCTCGGCGGGGTAAATGCCATCGAGGATGCCAAAGAGCGCGGCCACTTTGCGACGAAGCGTCTCGCGCACCGACAGCGAGCCGGTCGGGTTGATGGCGGGTACGATCTTGTTCACTCTATGCATCTAGGCCGTCCCGACGACGTTTACCTCGACCCGGACGACAACTCCCGGGCTAATCCTGATGGGTACCTTGTAGGATCCCGCTGTTTTGATGGGTTCGTCAAGCTCCACCTGTCTCTTTGATACCCGCACACCCTGCCCCGCGAGCGCGTCCGCCAGATTTTGTGCGGTCACGGCACCGAACAAACGTCCGCCCTCCCCCGCGCGTGTTCGGATCTCGAGCACGACTTGAGAGATCTGGGACGCCAGCTGCTCCGTATCCTCTCGGTCCCGTTTTGAGCGGTCTTCGACTGCCTTTTTCTGCCCCGCCATTGACCGCACGTTCCCAGGGGTGGCTTCCGCCGCCAGCCCACGAGGCAAAAGGTAGTTGTGAGCATAACCGTCCTTGACCTCTTTGATCTGCCCGCGCTCGCCCAGCCCCGGGACATTCTTCTGCAAGATGACCTTCATGTGCGCGCCTCCTTCGCGAGTCTCCACCGGCCGCGGAGATCAAATCCGGCATCGGCAAGTCCAAGCAGGAATATCACGACGCTCAAGACGGGCTGCGTGAACGCGATCGCAATCATGATCCACCGTAACCAGTTTGGGGAGTGGTAGCGATCAAAGAACGACCACGCGACGAGCAGTCCTTGCAGCAGCAAGAGCATTTGCGCGAGGAAGAACAGATTGAGTCCTGCCGTTTCCAAAGCATCATGGAGGGCCTGACCGATCAAGTTCAGCATGAATCCCGCCGGCAGCATCCACAAGAATATCGGATGCGTCCGCCAGGTCGTGAGCGGGGGTAAGGCCTCTGTCACGATCCCGAAGCGCCGCAGCACCAGACGCCCCACCTGAAAGTTGATGAGCGCAACAAACGCTCCGCTTCCCACGATCAGCAGGGGAATCAACCTCGGCAGAAGTTCTAACGCCTGCTTCATCACCCCCGATGCTTGCTCCAACTGCTTTGCGTCGAGGCCGAACCGCTCGTACAAGCGGAGCGACTGCTCCTGGCCCTGCTGCATGCTCTCGATCATGACTGTGTATGGATTGACACCCGCGATGACAAGGGTGAGCACGACGTTAATGAGCACCGACGCCGTTGCCACGCCTGCGCTCAGGGCGACGACGGTCACCGGCTTCCACCGATTGCGTACGCCCAGCCCCAGCACGATCCCAAGGGGCGCGAACGTCGCAACGATGGCGACCCCGGTCAACGGCCCGCCTGCGATGGCACCGACAGCGGCGGCAACGAGCGCCGCAAGCACCGCGATTCGTACGCCCTGGCGAATCACCAGAAACGTCAGCGGAAGCGGACACACGAATGCGGAGACGATCTGAATGATCGGCAGATATCGCGTCGCGAGAGCGAGCAGGGCGACGAGGGTAGCGAGTATAGCGCCTTCGGTGAGTCCGCGGACTCCCACGGCAAAACCTTTCGCGCCCCGCGCGTCGTCGTGTACGCGCGCCTTCGGCGTGTGCGCGCTCTCGTTATTCAGCAGTATAGGGCAGCAGAGCGAGTTCCCGGGCGCGCTTGACGGCGCCGGCCAGCGCCCGCTGATGCCTCGCGCAGTTCCCCGACACGCGGCGAGGAAGAATCTTGCCGCGCTCGGTCACGAACCTGCGCAACCGCATGACATCCTTGAAGTCGACGAACTGCGCTTTCTCGCTGCAAAACTGGCAGTTCTTCCGCTTTGGTCGGCGTCCCCGCCACTCTTTCTTGCCTCTACGATCTCTGTCGCGATCACCCTCGGGCATATTCTCTCCGTGTAAACATCATCTCAGAATGGAACGTCGTCCTCGCCTTCGGCAGGCTCCGGCTCCCCGTCTTGCGCCGGCGTCTCTACCGCTGCGCCCGCACCTGCTGCGCCCGCTCCGACGGCTTTACGGTCCAGGAAGCGTACGCCGTCGGCGACGACCTCGGCGACCTTACGCTTCTGCCCATCCTGAGTCTCATAGGATCGGATCTGCAGCCGGCCCTCGACTGCGACGAGCCGTCCCTTGTTCAGATGCTGCGTCACTTGTTCCGCCAGCCGCCGCCAGGCCACGACGTCAATGAAATCCGTTCCGCGTTCGCCCTGCTGATTCACGAAGGGGCGGTCCACCGCCAGCGTGAAGCTGGCGACCGGATGGCCACTCGGGACATACCGGAGTTCGGGATCCCGCGTCAGCCGACCGATGAGAACAATGCGGTTGAGCACGCTAGGCTCCTGCTGCGCTCGGCGTCGGCGGTGTCGGTGGCTCGGTCGGCGTCGTCGCGGGAGCCGGGGTCGCGGGCACCGGGGCAGCCTCCGCGGACTTTGGTTCAGGCGTCTTTCCCACGGCGTTTGTGATGATCGACCGCAGCACTTCCTCGATAAGGTTCACAGCCCGGCGGACCTCAGCGACTTTCCCCGGATCGAGAGAGAACCGTGTGTGGACGAAAACACCTTCGCGGTTTTTCTTGAGTGAGAAGGACATGCGTCGCTTCCCCCACGTATCCACCACCTCGACCGTGCCGCCCTGGTCCGTGATGCGTTGGGTCACACGGTCCACGAGCGCTTTGAACGCATCCTGTTCCAGGTCGGGTCGGACCAC
>JAHZOA010000121.1 GCA_020028455.1 Armatimonadota bacterium
CCTGGACTTCCTCTACGTGCCGAGCAAGCCGCCGGGCCCAGTCGTCGCCTACTATACCGAGGTCCTCGGCGGGACGCTGCAATTCCGGGTCAAAGCAATCGGTACCGAGGTGGCGGCCGTCAAGTTGAGCGAGGACGGGCCGCTCGTGCTGCTCGCCGAGCATCTCGAAGGCACGATGCCCATCCTTATCTACCGGGTGAAGAACTTGTCGGAGGCGATGGGAGAACTGGAGAAACGGCACTGGAAGCGCACCGAGGTGTTTGAGATTCCCCACGGACCGTGCTGTACGTTTACCGCCGAGGGCGGTCAGCGCCTGGCCATTTATGAGCTGGCGCGCCCGACGCGAACACCTACTTCCTCGGCCGGTTCGACACGTAGCCATACGGCAGGAGCTTGAAAACCCAGTTCCTGAAGCCGATCGCGATGAGCCACGAAGTCGACTTCTACGACGGCATCTATGGACATTTGGCAACCGATCCTCAGGTCGAGGTGCGTCGTGAAACATACGGAGAGGATCTCGGCCAGGCCAGCTGGATGACGGCCGGCGAGGCACGCCGTTGGTTCAACCTGCTCCAGCTCCACTCCGGCCAGAAAGTACTGGAGGTGGCGTGTGGCTCCGGCGGGGTGACGTGTGCCATGGCACACCATACAAGGGCCGCATGTGTGGGCGTCGACATCAATGCGCACGGCATCGAGGCGGCGAAGAACCGCGCCGAGCGCGACGGCATTTCCGCGCGCGTCTCATTCCAAGTGGTCGATGCCGGGGGCCGTCTGCCGTTTCCCACTGAGTCCTTCGATGCCGTGTTCTGCAACGACTCTATCAATCATCTTCCTGGACGTGCAGCGGTGCTTCAAGATTGGCATCGCCTGCTCCGGCCGGGAGGCCGCATCCTGTTCACAGATCCGATTGTCGTGACGGGTCAACTGTCGAACGAGGAGATTCGCGCACGAAGCTCCATCGGATTCTTTCTCTTCACTCCCGTGGGGCACAACGAGCGCCTGCTGGAACAGGCTGGGTTCACAATACGGGAGGTGCAGGACGTGACCGACGCCGTCGCGTCAGTCTCGCGGAAATGGCGGGAATCCCGGGCGCGTAGGCGCGAGCGACTCGTGCCGCTGGAGGGCGTCGAAGGCTTCGAGGGTCTCCAGTGCTTTCTGGAGGCAGTGTACATTCTCGCCAGCGAGCGGAGGCTGTCGAGGTATATGTACCTGGCTGAAAAGTGATTTCAAGGAGATGGCTCCTATGGATGCACGAACCGCGGAATCGCTTCTGAACTTCGCTGAAGGGGCTGGCCCGCGGCTGCGGGGTCTCGAGGCGAAGGCTGCGTTCGAGCAGCTCGACCAACAGTACGACGATCTGCAATTGGCGATGCAGTGGTTCATCGAGCAAGAGCGGGCAAATGAGGCGTTCCGGCTTGCGAGCTCGCTCACTGCCTTCTGGATGGCGACGAAGCGCCTCGATGAGGGCTCCGCATGGTTCGATCGGACCCTTGCGTTGCCCGGTGGCGACGACGCCCTTCGCGGACGAGCCTCGTTCGATGCCGGATATCTGGCGTTCTGGAAGGGTGACGACGAGCGCTCGTCGTCACTCCAGAATCAGGCCCTCGAGCTCGGCCGTCAGAAGAACGATCCCACTATCACAGCCCTGGCCCTGGTTGGTTTGGCGCGGATCGCCCTGCGAACCGAAGACGTCGAGGAGGCGCGGAGGCTCTGTCGCGAGGCCCCGCGGCGCAGATGGCGGGAGACTTCCTCGAAGCCCGCGATCTGATGAGCCAGCGAATCGCCCTCGCGCGAGAGCAGGGAAACCTTGCCACCGTCAGCTCAGAAGCCGGCAATCTCAGCATGGTCGAACGCCAGCTCGGGAACTTCGATGAGGCCGAGGCGCTGGCGCGCGAAGCGCTGGGCATCGACTACCGACGCGGGGACGGCCAGGGCATCCCGTGGAAGGTCAATGGGCTTGCGGCCGTTGCGACGGACCGAGGTGAGTTTGATCGTGCGGCGACCCTCATCGGTATCGCCGATGCCACAATGAAGGCTGCCGGCGGAGCCTGGCCGCCGGACGAACGGCAACACTACGAACGGACCGTGGCCACCCTCACCGAGGCGATGGGTTCGGCGGAGTTCGAGCGGGCGCGCGCCAGGGGGTACTCGATGACGACGTCCGAGGGTGTCGACTTCGCTCTCGGAACTCGCTCAGCCAGATAACCGAGGTCGCCAAGCCCGGTTAGATCTGGGTGCGCGGGAAGCCGGCATTGGTGGGATCGGCACTGTTGGTGTACAATACAAATGCTTTCTTCGAGATCCGTTCCGCGGTAGCTCAATGGTAGAGCGTCCGGCTGTTAACCGGAGGGTTGTAGGTTCGAATCCTACCCGCGGAGCCAGTATACGAACAAACGTGCGCTCTCCAGAGAAAAAGGTTCGAAGATGCTTCATCCGACAATAGCGGCGCAAGCCGCTCTTTTCGTTTTCAGGTTTATTTTGTTCGAGTCCCTGTTGCCCGGGCAGGTAGGATGTAACCTGTTGCTTCGAACCGTCTTCCTTGACAAAATGAGCGCCGCCGGCGAGCATCCGGCGCATGTCACCAGAGTTCCTAAGATCCGTCCGCGGAACGTATGAGCCGCTCCTTGGAACATCGGCGTCGTAGCGATAATGATACCGCTGCGGGCGCTGGAGGCGATTCGTTTCGTCGACCCGCACCCGATCGAGCACCTGGTGGCGTAGCGCGCCCGACCTTTTTATAATCCCGGTATGGCTCTCATTGTTTTCCTCCGAGGTGTCAATGTTGGCGGACACAGGACGTTTCGCCCAAGCATCCTCGCAAGAGAACTAAGCGACTATGATGTCGTGAATGTGGGTGCTGCAGGCACGTTTGTCGTTCGTAAACCTGGATCTCGAGCAAAGTTCCGTGCTGAATTGCTTCGGAAGCTGCCATTCGAAGCGGAAGTTGTGCTCTGCGACGGCCGCGATCTTATCCGCCTGGAGATGGAGAATCCGTTTGGAACTGACCCGCCACGCCCTGATATTGTTCGATTCGTGAGCATCCTGTCGAAACCGGGCCGCGCCCGGGCTTCCATTCCAATCACACTTCCGCCAGGTGAGGAGTGGTTCTTGCGAGTTATCGCGTCCAAAAACCGATTCGTCTTTGGAGTGTACCGTCGTCACATGAAAACGATCAGCTATCTTGGCCAGATCGACAAACTGTTCGGTGTGCCGGCGACGACACGGAATTGGAGCACAATAATTGCGATCGTGCGGATTTTGAAAGGACCTGGGACGGGTCCCTGAAGACACGCGCCAGGTGGAGGAGATCTACGGCACAACCCTGGCGGGAGTGTATGACGCCGTCCATCGGCTCTTCCCCTAGTGCTGACGCATTGGCGTGGAACGCTGCGGGGCAGTACTTTGCCACCGGCCAACGCCAATATTCGTTCGCTAGGTTACCGTCAAAAGCTCGCGCACCGTCTCCATCCGCAGGGGATCGGTGGCCAGGGCGGTTCGAACATCTTTTATGATGGGGAGCGACCTAGAACTGGAGCCCTTTTCGACAACGCCGCAAACGCTGGTTTCAGGTTCAAATGCGCCTTTCGGCCTAGAACTGGGAGGCAAAATTCTAGGGAAGTTCGTCAGTCTGATGGCCGTTAAACTAAGGTGCGAATCCGGATCAAAAACGAAATCCGTATCCGCTCCGGAAACGCCATCGGCCGAAGGGCTATTCTCAAAGGGCCGGATCATAAGGAATAGAGGGGAAATACGTATGAAGGCGATTGTATGCACAAAATACGGACCACCGGACGTTCTTCAGCTTAAAGAGGTAGAAAAACCCGTCTCTAAGGACAATGAAGTCTTGATAAAAGTTCACGCGGCGTCCGCAAATGCATATGACTGGCACATGCTGAGAGCTGACCCGTTCTTGGTCCGCCTGATGGGCGGGGGGCTGCTCAAACCAAAAAACAAGATACCCGGAGTTGACATAGCGGGGCGGGTTGAAGCGGTTGGCAGAAACGTAAGGCAGTTTCAGCCGGGTGATGAGGTATTTGGGGACCTATCCGCGTGTGGTAATGGCGGTTTTGCCGAGTATGTATCTGTTCCTGAGAATGCAGTGGCATTGAAACCGGCCAGGATGACATTCGAAGAAGCAGCGGCCGTCCCTATGGCGGCAGTCACCGCCCTGCAGGGGCTTCGCGATAAGGGACAGATTCAGCCAGGGCAAAAGGTTTTGATTAATGGTGCGTCCGGTGGCGTGGGTACGTTTGCGGTGCAGATTGCCAAATGGTTCGGGGCTGAAGTAACTGGCGTGTGCAGCACCAGGAATTTGGACATGGCGCGCTCGATTGGGGCAGACAAGGTCATTGATTACACTCAAGAAGATTTCACCCAAAATGGGCAGCGTTATGACCTGATTCTTGCTGTTAACGGATATCATCCGATTTCAGCGTATAAGCGTGCATTACGTCCTAAGGGAATTTATGTCATGGCCGGAGGTTCCACGGCTCAAATCTTCCAAGCTTTGCTCCTGGGACCATGGATGTCAAAGACCGGGAGTAAGAAAATGGGAGCCCTATCGGCGAAACCAAACCAGAAAGATTTGGTTTTCATAAAGGAGCTTCTTGAAGCTGGCAAAGTAGTCCCTGTTATTGATAGACGTTACCCGTTAAGTGAGGTTGCTGAAGCTATCCGGTATCTTGAAGAAGGACACGCCCGAGGAAAAGTAGTGATAACGATTCTTCCTCCAACCAAGCCCCCCTCCCCACGCGATTTTCGTGCTTAGAGGTGGTCTAGCTCACTCCATGCCGAACTCGATTAGCAGCTCGGTCATCCGCGCCAGATGGTAGTCATCATGCTCGGCCACGAAGAACGCATGATCCACCAGGCTCATCGGCGCGCGCAGTCGGGGATGCGGTGCGGTGTACGTCAGTGCCGCATCTTCGACGGCCTCGAGCCGGCGGACCAACACCGATCGAGCCTGGCGGAAGCCGCCCAGGATCCTCCCGAGCGGTGCGGCATTATGGTTGGCCTCATGGGTTCGGCGATTCGTCAGGTCGGCCGGGGTCATCTCTGGCCGCCGGGCTAGCAGGTCTTCCGCCCGCGCAAGCCACAACGGCTCGAGGTCCAGCAGGTGCCCGGCGTTTTCCTGAGTGGACCACGTGCTGCCCGAACGGCGCGTGAGAATGGACGCCGGCAGAGAGCTGAGTCGATCCTCCAGGCGCGCAGGCGTACCGCGTAGGCGTTCGACGACGACTGGGAAGAGATCCGCCGGAAGGCTTGTGGGAAATTGGCGCTCGAACCAGGGCTGCTTTCTTATCACTTCGAACCTCTCAGAACCTGCCGAACGGAGGCGAGGCGATCACGTCACTTCATTGTACCAATTGCTAATCTCTGCGGCGATTTCCTCGCCGGCGTCCTCCTGGAGCAATGGGCGGTGGCGTCCAGATTAAGATCGGCGCAGCCCACCAAGAGGAAGACGGGGCGTGGGCTGAGGCAACAGATGAGGATACGATTCCGACCGTTACGCGAGGCTGATCGCGGCGCTGAGGCCGCGATCGAGGATCGAGGAGAGCCGCGCCACCTCCGCCTCCAGCGCGTTCCGCGGGGGCCTTCCGGCCTCCCTGAACCAGGCGATGCGCGCCCGGTCACCATCGACCGCCCAGGTACCGCACACCACGCCGCGGGCCACCACGACCGGCGAGATCCAGCCGCTCTGTCTGCTCACCGCGGCCCGCCGCGCCGCCGGCACGACGTGGCCATCCTCGGTGCCGAGACCCAGCAAGTACTGGTCGAAACCCGGCAGCAAGCGCACCGCCGTGGTGGGCCTCGCAGAGGCCAGATCGTCGAGATCGTCGGCGACGACATACGCCCTTTCGCCGTCCACCTCGACCTCGGCCAGCCGGTCGCCGAGCACGCTGAACCATTTCCGGAGCTGTCGTCTGCTGATCCTGCCGCGGCTCAGCCAGTTGTGGAAGTTATCGATCGTCGCCGGCCCGTAGGCGCGGAAATAGGCGACGATCGCGACCGGCGCTGCCTCCTCCGGATCGGGGAGGCCAGCCCAGCGCGAGCTCGCAGCCTCGGGCAGCATGAAGGTGACACGGTTGCCGCGGCTCGGTCCGAAGCACAGGTCCCCCTGCCAGGCGAGGGGCTTCAAAACGGTGCCCCAGCCTGACCGGAGCGCTTCACCGACATGCCCCAGCCCGCGCCGTTTGATGACCGCAGCCACCAGCTCTTCCCGCGTGAGGAGCGTGCCGTCGAGCACCTCGCGTACCGCGCGACGGAGGACTTCGAGCCGCTCCGGGTTCAGTCCGAAGTAGCGCTCCCAGCTCGGCCGCTCCCACGGTCGTCCCGCGGCGATCAGCGAGAGGAAGGCTCCGCCCTCCTCTGGTGTGATGAGGTGGAGCGCACCGCGCATCGCCCAAGTCTTGATGAGGCGACCCTCGGACAGGGCGCGGCTAACCTCGCCGGACCGCGACGCCTCGCGCCGGACACGGACCGCAAGCTCGGCGGACGACGCCACTTGCGTCTGGACACCGCAGAGACGGCGGACCACGCCCGCGACGGACAGCTTACCGACCGGATCCAGCAGTTGCCGCTGCATCCGCCACGCGAGCGCCTGTTGCCAGGTGACCTTCACGGCCATACGCTCATCAAACACCTCGGCGGACGTAGATTCCTGCGAGACCACCCTCCTGTAAGAAGTACCGTTGCACTATATGGCTGGGGTGGCTGGTTTTCGCGAGCGGGGTCCCGACGGCGGGGGCCGGCATCGCCCTCGCTTACACGGGCTTCTCCGGTGTCGCGATGACGGCCAGCATGTCCGCCAGTGTGCTCTTACTCATATGGATCGTTCTCCTGGGTATATGGATGTGGCGTCTCAAGTAAGTCAGTCACCTTTCACCCTTGCGCGGCCGGTGAGGTCAATCCGCCGCCAGGCTCCACTCCTGAAACGGAAAGCCAGGACGGCCGCAAGTATGGCGATATACACAATCATCCATAGCGTCGCCGCGACGTAGATCGTCGCTCGGGCCCACATCGAGAACGCGGTGTCCCCGGCGGCTCGAAGAGCCTCGGCCAGCGTCATCGACACCGAGTCAAATAGCTGCCAGCCGGCAGAGAGCATAAGCACCGTCGCCCCGATCATGAGCAGGTTCGGTGTAGCCGACCGCTCATCAATGAACGGCGCCATGAAGAGCTCGGGAACCACCAAATAAGCCAGCCCAACCGTCCCCTGCCAGATCGCAACCGTCTTCGCCGTCAATCTCACCACATGGGGCACATCCTGTTGGCGAGAGGCGCCGATGGCCTGACCAACCAGGATCGCCCCCGCGCTTGCGATGCCGAAGGCCGGCATGAACGAGACTGAGTTGATCTGGATGACAATCATGAGCGCGGCAAGCGTGGTGGTGCCGAGTCCGGCCACAAGGACATTGACGAAAAAGCTGAAGGCGAGGAACTCGAAGAACCAGTTCAACCCCACAGGGAGCCCAAAGCGCAACGTCCGCACGAACTCGTGCCACGCCAGGCGGACCCGGCTAAATACGCGGGGCGCACCCACTCCGGTCAGAAAGAGTCCCAGGAAGAGCGCGAATGCGATGCCCGTCGACAGCGCGCTCGCCAGCGCTGCACCTTTGACGCCCAGGGCCGGCGCACCGAGTTTGCCGTTGATGAAGACCCAGTTGCCGAACACGTTGAGGCTCATGGCTACAAGGCTCACACCCATGGGTAGCCGCGTGTTGCCGACCCCGCCGTAGTAGTTGGCCAGGGCCTCAATTCCGACAGCCGCTCCGCCCGTCAGCAGCCGGACCTGGAGATAAGCGCTCATGAGCCGATGGACCTCGCCCCGATACCCGATAGCCTGAAGAAAGCCGGGAACGCCCGCGATGACGGCAAAACAGATCACTTGAGCCAGCAGCGCCACACCGAGGCCATACCATCCATATCGTCGCGCGCCGGCGGGATCACGCTCGCCGGTGAACTGCGAGGCAAAGCTCGAGACGATGAACACCAAACCCATCGGAAGGATGAGCAGGTTGAAGACGTTGGCTGCTCCCGTGGTCGTGGCGGCGATGGCGGCCTCGCCGAGGTGCGCCACCATGATCGCA
>JAHZOA010000122.1 GCA_020028455.1 Armatimonadota bacterium
GAGCAGAGCTCACAGGACGGCAGGCGCTTGCTGGTATCCCCGCAACCGTCTCCCTCCTCGGACAAGCATTGTCATCCTTCGGTTGGGGATATGCGATGGATCGGCTCGGCCGCAGGCCGTCACTTATTCTCGGAATGGGCATCGGTGTGCTGGCGTCATTGATTTCCGCAGTCGGTGCGATCACGAAGTCCTTCGCCGTATTCCTGGTGGGCGCGGCGCTGGTAGGGGTCGCCGCGGCTGCGCTGGCGCTGTCCCGGTTCGTGGCCGGAGAGGTGCATCCACCAGACCGGCGCGCGCGGGCGATCAGCGGCGTGGTGCTCGGAGGCACGATCGGAGCCATCGCCGGTCCTCTCCTCTCCGGCGCGTCGTCGAGATTTGCGCGAGAAGGCGCCTTGGGAGAACTCATCGTGCCGTTCGTCGTCAGTATGCTGCTCGCCGTGGCTGCCGCGATTGTACTCTTCATCTGGCTGCGCCCCGAACCCAGAGACTTGGGAGAAGCGATCAGTCTCATTCATCGAGAGGCGAATCCCACCCCCGGTCCCGCCCGCAGGATCGGCGAGATCCTCCGCGCGCCGCCCGCGATGGTCGCCGTGACGTCCATGGTCTTCGGCCAAATGGTGATGGCAATGCTGATGGTCATCACCAGCCTGCACATGCGCAACCATGACCATCCCCTGACGAGCATCTCGTTCGTCATCTCGTCACATGTCGTCGGCATGTATGCGTTCTCGGTCATCTCGGGACGGCTGGCCGACCGGTGGGGCCGCGGTCCTGTGATTATGATCGGAGCAGCAACCTTGATCCTCGCGACGTTGATCGCGCCACTCTCACCACAGGTGGTTCCGCTGATGGTGGCGCTGTTTCTGCTTGGATTAGGCTGGAACTTCTGTTATGTGGCCGGCTCGACGCTGCTCGCCGACCAGTTGTCCCCCTCCGAGCGCGCGCGTACACAGGGATTCAATGATTTGTTGATCGGGCTGGGCTCGGCGGTCGGAAGCCTCGGCAGCGGACTCGTGTTCGCGGCGATCGGCTACGGCGCGATGGGCTTGGTCGGAGCCGCCGCGGCGCTGATCCCACTCACGATGGCTGCTTGGTGGCAGACGCGGCAACGGGCAATCGCGGTGGCGTTGCGAGGAGCGAAGTAACCAAGTGGGAGTCATCGCGAGGCCCGGAGGGCCGTGGCGATCTCATATCGATATGAGATTGCTTCGCTACGCTCGCAATGACAGACCTGTGCCCCTATGTAAGGTCGGCCAACTCTTTCAATGATTCAATGATCCGGTCGGGACCGGCGCGTTCGAGGGCTTCGCGCGACGAAAATCCTCCGGTGGTCGCAATCGTCATCACGCCGGCTGCTTTGCCCATCTCCACATCCTCGATCGTATCGCCGACATATGCGGCCTCCGAAGGAACCTGTTCCAGCTGCCTCAACGCGTGGTTTACGGCGGCAGGATGAGGCTTACGTTCGATGACGTCTCCTCCGCACACGACGACGTCGAAGAGCGCGGTCCAATTCATTCGTTCGAGATCGTGCACGACACGGCTGCGGTCGCCTGAGGTAACAAGACCGAGCGCGCGATGCGATGCTCGAATGAGCCTCAGGGCCTCACTCGCTCCAGGACGTTCTCGCGGCGTCTCCTGCGCGTAGTGCTGCAGCCACAACCGATCGGCTTCATCCCACCGATCTCTTGGCACGCCCAGTCGCTCGTAAAACAGATACCAATTCGGGGAGTAGTGCTGAACGTAGGCAGACTCATCAAATGGCAACCGCAAGCCTGTGAACACCGCTTCGTAGACGCGGTAGTGTGACTGATACGCGTCGAGCAGGGTTCCGTCCAGATCGAACAGGAACGTAGCGACGCTCAGCTCGGCTGCACCCAGCGGCTGGGGGAGACCAGTACCTCGCCCGCGTCGGTGGTACCCGCGAACTCGATCAGGGAGATATACCGGCTGATGAGTTTTTCTTTGGGTGCTGCCGTTTCGATGAGCACACCGATCCCGACGACCTCCGCGCGGAACTCTCGCATCAAGTCGAAGACGCCCCGAGCCGTTCCCCCGCCCCGCAGAAAATCGTCAATGAACAGGACGCGCGAGCCCGGGGTGATCGCGCGCAGCGGGAGGGTCATCGATTGGACCAAGCGCGACGATCCCGATACATAGTTCACGCTGACCGCCGGCCCGTCGGTCGCATGCGCGCCACGGCGAATCGTCACCAGCGGAACGTCAAAGGCGCGCGCTGTCATGAGCGCGAGGGGAATACCCTTGACTTCCATTGACAGGACGACATCCGGCCGGCTGTCCGCAAAGAAGGTCGCAAACGCATCACCGATCGCCGTCACGTGCTGCGGTGAGGAGATGAGATCGGTGGTGTACAGAAATCCGCCGGGCAGCACGCGGCTGGAATCGCGCAGTTTGGCGCAGATCTCCTCGACCACCGCTCGGATTCGCTCCCGGCCGTGGTGCGGGAGGTAGCGCACGCCGCCAGCGGCCCCGGCGAGCGTCTCGACGCGCCCGACGTGGAACCGCTCAAACGCTTGACGCATGAAGCCGAGATCCTCGCTGATCGTCGACTTCGCGACATTCAACATCTCCACAAACTTTCCGAGCGGGAACAGGCGGTTGGGGGCGTTGAGCAGATGGTGAGTCATGATGACCATCCGCTCTCCCCGCCGCAGGCGCCCCGCACGGCGTTCACGCTTGGCCATAGGCTCTGCGCCGTTCCAGCTCTTGCCTGATCGCCTCAAGATTCTCGGGCTTGCCCACGTCGACGTCCAGCGCAAGTTCTGGTCTCGGCACGATCACCGGCTTCACCGCGATGCCGACAATCTCCGTGGCGCGGGTCACGACCTCATCGATGCTGAGGGTTCCGCTAAAGAACTTCATGACGATCGCCCAGCCGAACATCTGGGCCATCAGCCAGGGCTTTTTCCGCGCCGAGATGATCCGCTCGACGAACGGTCGGACGCGGTCCACGACCTGCGCGTTGAACAACATCACGCTGCCCCCGGTGAACGTGCCCTCGGCGACGGTGACGTACGTCTTGCTGACGGTCGGAAAGCGCGAGGTGACCGCGTCTTTCGGGACGATGGGATAAAAGAAATCGGCGCGGTGTGTTGCACAGACGGCCAGAAACTCCTCGATGGCAGGGGGCGACAACAGCGGGAGATCAGAGGCTACGGCAAGGGTCATCGACGATGCCCGGAGCATCTCAACGGCCCGAGCGACATTGTCCATGACCTCCCCGGCGTCGGGTACGAGCGTGACATCCTGGGGCAGTGCGGAGCGAAGTTCGGGTGGCCCGACCGCGGCGATCCGGCCGACGCCTTGCGCGCGCCGGAGGGCCTCCACGACGTGGCCGACCAGCGGCCGCCCGGCTATTTCAATGAAGGCTTTGTTTGGAAGTCCAGGTGGTAAGCCGGCTTCGCGCCCGCCGCCCGCCAGAACAATTGCGTCAATCATGACAGAGCTGAAAAGCTGGGGAGCTGAAGAGCAACTGATAATTTACTGCTTTCCAGCTCTTCAGCTTTTCAGCTCTCCAGCTCTCAGTTATCGCGCCTCGGCAAACGTCCGCGTGACAAAGACATCGACATCAGGAAGCGCACGCAGGTTGTCGGCCACTCTCAACGCCGCCGCTTCGTTCGCCATGAGCCCAAACACTGTTGGACCAGTGCCGCTCATGCCCGCGCCATATGTTTCGCCGCGGAGTATGCGTGCTTTGAGGTCTCCCACGACAGGGTGCGACCCAGCGATCACATCTTCAAACACGTTGCTCACCAGCCGGCCGGCCTCGCGCACGTCCTCCCGCTGCACCGCGGTGATCATGGCCGCGGTGTTGGGTCGCCCGGCCGGCGTGCTCCCGCTGAACTGCTTATACGCCCACGTCGTGCTGACTGGAATCTGCGGTCGCGCCAGCACCACCCAGGTCGTCGGCAGCGGCGGGAGCAGCGTGAGGCGTTCCCCACGACCTCTCGCCACGGCCGCCCCGCCTTCGAGGAAGAAGGGCACGTCGGAACCGAGCTTGAGAGACAGCGCCAGCAGCTCCCGGCCATCGAGTCGCAATTTCCACATCTGCGCAAGTCCAATGAGCGTGATCGCCGCGTCGGCGCTGCCGCCCCCCAACCCGGCTGCCACGGGAATGCGCTTCGTGAGCTCGATCTGCACGTTGCGGTCGACCTTGAAAGTCTCGCGCAATAGCTGTGCGGTGCGCATCACGAGGTTACGGTGGTCGTTTGGCACCTCGCCATCGTGCACGATGACCTCGACACCCGCGCCTGCTTCGCGAAGCGTCACGGAGTCATGGAGCGCGATGGTGTGCATGACGGTTTCGATATCGTGGTAACCGTCGCTGCGCGCCTCCAGCACGTCCAGCGTGAGATTGATCTTGGCGTATGCGTTGAGATGGAGCTCCTTCACGGGCTTACCTCCTTCGATGGCCTTTCCAACCTCAAGCGACAAGGCTTACACCTCCACACCAGGGTCAGGATTCACGAGCCAATTTGAGGTTCTGAGCGGGTAGGTAATAGAGAGGGGTGCCGAAGCAGGATACCGGCACAAACGAACGAGAATGGCGATACCTCCACTCCGAGGCAGGTATGCTATTGTAGTTAGGTATCGCTTGGAACAACTCCTGTGACCACGGCCAAAGAACCACAACCTCAGAAGCCCAGCTCGCCGGCGCCCTCAGCATCGCGCTCGCCACGCCTCCGGCGGTCGTGGTGGGTGTACGCCCGGTGGCTGCTCGTGGCCCTGCCAATCCTGGGCCTCGGCTTTGGCGTCGGGATGGCGGTCTACATCTTCTCCCATGCCGGCGCTTATACCGGGAACCAGGAGGTCGAGCGCCCCGCCGAGGACGTCACGTCGTTCACGTGGCCTCTCCGGCTCAGCACACGAGTAAACGTGCTGTTGATCGGCGTCGACGTGTCGCTGGGCAACCGGCGCCAGGTCCTTCCGACCTCAAGGTCTGACACCCTGATGCTGGTGAGTTTTGACCCGGCCCGCAACCGCGTCAGCGCGCTCTCCATCCCCCGCGATACGAGGGTGTTGATCCCGCGGTTTGGCGAGAACAAAGTGAACGCCGCGTATGCTTATGGCGGCCCGGGTCTCACGGTGAGAACGGTCGCCAACTTCCTGGGCGTGCCGGTGCACTACTACGTGAAACTGGGCCCGCAGTCGTTTTCCAAAATCATCGACGCAATCGGCGGCGTTGAGATCGACGTCGAAAAGGACATGAAGTACACGGATACGTGGGCGGGGTTGCACATCAATTTGAAGAAGGGCCGGCAGCTGCTCGACGGTGAGCGGGCCATGCACTATGCGCGCTTCCGGCACGACGCCGCGGGCGACATCGGCCGGGTTGAGCGTCAGCAAAAGGTCCTGCTGGCGCTGTTCTATAAGCTCAAGTCCGCCTCGTCAGTGCTGAACGCGCCCCAA
>JAHZOA010000123.1 GCA_020028455.1 Armatimonadota bacterium
TTTGCGTGTGGAGCGTCGCAAAGACGAGGTGCCCGGTTTCAGCCGCAGTGATCGCTGTGCTGATCGTCTCGAGGTCCCGCATTTCGCCGATGAGGATGACGTCGGGATCCTGGCGCACCACATGGCGCAGCGCGTTCGAAAAGGAGAGCGTGTCCATCCCGACTTCACGCTGGTTGATGAGGCTCTTGTTGTCCTTGTGCAGATACTCGATCGGATCCTCGATCGTGACGATGTGCACGGATCGGGTCTGATTAATATAGTTCACGATCGCCGCAAGCGTCGTGGATTTGCCGCTCCCGGTCGGCCCGGTCACCAGCACAAGCCCTCGGGGGAGACTGGCGAGCCGCTTTACGACCTCCGGTAGACCGAGATCCTCGATCGTCGGCACTCCGAAATGGATCGCGCGGATCGCCGCGCCCACGCTGCCGCGCTGCCGGTACACATTCACGCGGAATCGACCCACCTTCGGAATGCTGTAGGCAAAGTCCAGTTCGAGATTGGTGAGAAAGTGTTGCTTCTGGTGGTCATCCATCATGCTCTCAACCAACCCGAGAACGGTTGCCGGATCAAGGACCGAAAGGTCTGCCCTAGGGACCAGGCGTCCGTTGATACGCATTACCGGATGATTGCCCACCTTGAGATGCAGGTCCGAAGCCCCACGCTCATGCATCTGGACCAAGAGGCTCACGATATCCATCGATCAATTTCCTACCCACGATCAACTTCCGTTCAGACCCACCCTCCCCTCAATGACCAGGATGGGCATCGGGGCGCCCTGACCGATGCGCTTGCCCCACGACGTGCCCGGAGACACAGTCATCACATCGAGCCTTCGGACTTCGAGCCCGGCGCGAGCATAGATAGCTGGAAGGTCCGCGTATTGGCCCGGATCTCCCGCGAGTAGATTCAGTGCGATGTGAAATTTCGATCCGGGTTTCCCGATTCGAGCGATGCGGTCAAGTCCATTGCGATCTGAAACCAGCAGCATCCGTCTCAAACTTCCCCACGGATACTGTACGCGTACCTCGTCGGCGATCGAGAACAGCGCTTCTGGCAACGACTCGACTGCAGCCAATACGAACCAGGTGTTGGGTGCTCCGCCTCGGGCGACTTTCCTTGCGGCCCGCCAGGATGACTCACGCATTGCGGCGGCATTCGCGTCAACGCCGATACAGCACCACTCCGGATGGGCTCTGGCGAGGCGGTACGTCCACCGCCCGTCGCCGGTACCGAGATCCACGATGACCCGCTGCGACGCGCGCGCCGCCTGCACTATCTCATTCCCATCAAGTGGGATGACTCTTCGTCCACGCACCACATGAACCTGACCCATTTCCTCCACCTCCCTGCGATCTGGTGGGAATGCAGGGAGGCAAGGAGGCCCGCGGATCCATCCAAATGAAAGAGCCCAGCGGGCAACAACCCGTCGGGCAAATGAAACGTGTTTTTTCTCAGCCTGAAGAGAGCTGGCGCTAGATTGGCAGGATCGAGCTAGCTAATGTCAGCCGAAGGAATGCATCTTGATATCAGTATAGTCCAGGAATGGCGGCTGCGAGCCGCTAATTCGTGAATGAATCCGGTTGCCGGAGGTCGCTGTGAAAAATCTTCACGACCGTATCCTAAAGGAAGGCAAGAACCTCGGCCGCGGCATTCTCAAAGTCGACAGCTTTCTCAACCATCAGGTCGACCCGGGGTTGATGGACGAGTGCGGACGCGAGCTGGGCCGGCGATTTGAATCGGTGGAGGCAACGAAGATTCTGACCGCAGAAATCTCGGGCATCGCGCCGGCTTTAGCGACAGCGCTTCATATGGGATTGCCTCTCATCTACGCGCGACGCACGAAGCCAATCACGATGCCTGGCCAGGTGTACCTGACGACGGCGCCTTCTCATACGCGCGGCCAGATGGTTGAGCTGATGATTTCGCCTGAGTACCTCAGTAGCGAGGACCGCGTCCTTATCATCGATGACTTCTTAGCAACCGGTCAGACGATCCTGGGACTGGCCCGGCTGGCTCAGGCTGCGGGCGCTCGAGTCGTGGGGGTCGGAGCGGTGATCGAGAAAACCTTCGAGGAGGGCCGCGAAGCTTTGGCACCCCTCGAAGTCCCGGTCGAGGCACTCGCCATAGTCATTGATATGTCCGGGGGAGAGATCATTCTGCGGTAGCTGGCGCGCCCGGAGGGATTTGAACCCCCACTCCCCGGGTCCGAAGCCCGGTGCTTTATCCGTTAAGCTACGGGCGCATCAGGCATCATTTTATCGCGATTTCTTCTTCTTCGGGGACTTTCTCCGCTTCGGGGCCTTTTTCCGCGAGGGGTCCGTCGTGAGTCTTGCCAGTAGTCGTACGGATCTTCCGGTCACTCGCATGCCGTACCGCGCTTTCTTCCGCTTGCGCTCGCGCGTCTCAGAGTGTGGATCCGGAGTTTCGGCCCTTGGCATAGTCTTTCACTACTGCGATAGCAGAAGTCGCTCGATCGCCTCTTGCCAGGACGACCACTGTGTGACCGCGCCGGGGAATTTCTGAACGATCCGTCCCTGCCGGTCCACGAAGAAGGTTTCTGGTACACCAGTAAGGCCGTAAGCCTGATACGTGAGATTCTCCCCGTCCCTCACGTTCGTGAACGTCGTGCCGGTGGCAGCGACGAACCTCCGAGCCTCCCGCTCAAAATCCTGAATGTTTACACCAACAACGACCAGGCCGCGCGCTCGGTACGTCTGCCACGCGCGCTCCAGTAGTGGCGCTTCATCTTTGCATGGCACGCACCAGGATGCCCAGAAGTTCAGAATGACGGGACGCCCGCGGAGATCGACCAAGTCAAGCGTACCGCCGTCCAGCTTGGGAAGCCGAAACGGGGGCGCCGCCGGACGTTCTCCGCGTGCAATCCGGACCGTGATCGACTGGGGTTGCTGCTTGCGGACAGTCGCGTAGCCTAGGACACCGAGCAGGATCAAAACTGGAACTAGCCACAAAAGCCGCAGGGGAACTCGATTCGTGCTCAATGCGCTGGTTCGCGTTCCAGTGTTACCCAGTTGCTGCGCTGCCGTCGATTTCCTTCAGGCGGGAGGATACCCCACCAGCAGGAGGGCCTTGCGGATTTGATCTTCCTTTACCTTCTCCGGATCGTATTCGACCCTGACCTCTTTGGAGAGCTCACTGGCCGACACGTTCTGAATGCCATCCAGTTTCTTTACGGCAGTCTCAACTGTGTTGACACAGCCGTCACAGTGGATCTTGGGTACCTTCAGCGTCATTTGCATCGCACTTCCTCCTCAAGCGATTTTGGCCAGATCAACGAACCGCAGCCTCAAACTGTTCGTCACCACCGATACCGAACTGAACGCCATGGCGAGCGCAGCGATCATCGGATTCAGGAGTATCCCAAAGAATGGGAACAGCGCACCCGCCGCCACCGGGATGAGCACGACATTGTAGAAGAATGCCCAGAACAGGTTCTGCTTGATCGTGCGCATTGTCTGCCGGCTCAACCGCATCGCAGTCAGAATCCCACGAAGATCTTCTCCGACGAGCACGATATCGGCCGACTCCATGGCGACATCGGTGCCTGCGCCGATCGCAATTCCCAGGTCAGCCTGCGCGAGCGCGGGCGCGTCGTTGATGCCGTCTCCGACCATCGCCACGCGCCGGCCTGCCTGCTGCAGCCGCTTCACCTCGTCCACCTTGTGCTCCGGCAGCACCTGAGCCAGGACCCGGTCGATGCCGACCTCTTTCGCCACGGCTTCAGCGGTGACGCGGTTGTCGCCGGTGATCATCACCACCTCCAGCCCCATCCGCTTGAGCTCCTGTACGACCTCTCGTGAGCGCGGCTTGAGAGTATCCGCCACGGCTACAACGCCGGCAATTTTGCCGTCGATGCCGACGTACATCGGTGTCTTCCCCGCGCGCGCAAAGATGAGCCCGGCCTCGGAGGCGCCGTCGAGCGACACCCCGTGCGCCGCGTACAGTTCGGGATTGCCAACGAGCACGGTCCTGCTGTCGACGACCGCCTCGATACCCTTCCCAGGGATCGCCTCGAATCGATCCGGACGGGGGAGGTCGAGTCCCTGCTCAGTTGCGTGCCGCACAATTGCCGTCGCCAGTGGGTGCTCGGAGCCCCACTCCGCCGACGCCGCCCACCGCAGCACATCGCGCCCATTGAATCCGTTCAGTGCCGTGAGATCTGTGACCGCTGGCTCGCCGCGAGTGAGAGTGCCGGTCTTATCTAGGATGATCGTATTGATCCGGTGCGCGGTCTCAAGAGCTTCACCGCTCTTGATGAGGACGCCCTGCTCCGCGCCACGGCCGGTCCCAACCATGATTGCCGTTGGCGTGGCCAAGCCGAGCGCGCATGGACACGCGATGATCAACACCGCCACAAATGTGGCGAGTGCATACGTCAGCGCCGGAGAGGGTCCCCAGAGGAGCCAGGCCACAAATGTTGCCGCCGCGATCACCATGACCACCGGCACAAAGTAACTGGCCACGCGGTCCGCTAGCCGCTGAATCGGCGCCTTGCTGCCCTGCGCTTCTTGTACCAGCCGGATGATCTGTGCCAGCACGGTGTCCTTTCCGACTTTCGTGGCCTTGAATGTGAAGGCGCCGGTCTTGTTGGTCGTCGCGCCGAACACCTCATCACCGGGGCCCTTGTCCACCGGGATTGACTCGCCGGTGAGCATCGATTCATCCAACGCGGAATGGCCCTCGTGAATCACGCCGTCCACCGGCACCTTCTCGCCTGGGCGCACAACAACCAAGTCGCCAACGTCCACGTCTTCGACCGGGACATCGTGCTCGCGTCCGTCACGCACGACTCTCGCGGTCTTTGCCTGCAGGCCGACGAGTTTCCGGATCGCCTCTGAGGTCTGGCCTTTGGCGCGCGCCTCGAGATACCGGCCGAGCAGGATGAGGACGATGATGATCGCCGCCGTCTCGTAATAGACCTGCGCCTCGAGGCCGCCCGCTTCAAACACCCGCGGGAACAACGTCGCCACGACGCTGTACCCGTACGCCGCGCTCGTGCCCACGGCGATCAGCGTGTTCATGTCGGTCGTACGCCGGCGCGCCATCGCCCACGCCCCGCGATAGAACTGCCACCCGACCCAGAACTGCACGGGCGTGGCCAGCGCCAGCTGCACAAACCAGTTCCTGAGGATCTCCGGGATCCAGAGTTGATGCAGACCCATATGGTGCAGGCTGCCCCACAGGATCGGAATGCTGAGCAGCGTTCCGGCAATGAGCTTGCGGCGCAGCGTATTCATTTCGCGCCTGCGCGCTTCGCGCTCGTAGTCGTCTGCGGCTGCGCCCTCCACCTCGAGCGCCTCATAGCCGGCTTCGCGAACCGCACGACGCAGATCGGCAATCGGAACCGTCACTGCCGCTTCGACCATTGCCCGT
>JAHZOA010000035.1 GCA_020028455.1 Armatimonadota bacterium
CGGCCAAAGACGTGCTCGAAGCATTGAAGATTCCCATCTATGAGGTCGAGGGCTACGAAGCCGACGACATCCTTGCGACGCTCGCACGAAAGGCCGCGGCCGAAGGTTTTGAGGTGGTGATCGTGACCGGGGATCTCGACGTGCTGCAGTTGGTCGACGAGCATACCCGTGTCATGGTGACCAGCCGTGGGATCTCGGAGACGACGGTCTATGACGTCGAGAAGTTCCACCAACGGTTCGGCTTTGAACCGTCGCGCCTGCCTGACTACAAAGGACTCAAGGGCGATAGCACGGACAATATCCCAGGCGTTCCCGGTATCGGGGAGAAGACCGCCGGCCAGTTGATCCAGCAGTTCGGCAGTGTTGAAGAGCTGCTCGAACGATTGGATCGTGTATCCCCCAAACAGCGCGAACTGCTGCAGTCGC
Organism: Armatimonadota bacterium; assembly: GCA_020028455.1. GTDB lineage: Bacteria > Sysuimicrobiota > Sysuimicrobiia > Sysuimicrobiales > Kaftiobacteriaceae > JACPRY01. The sequence goes on from JAHZOA010000035.1 coordinate 427, forward strand.
GCACGGAACAGATCTTGCAGAGCAAACATTTGACGACACTGGTGACAGATGTTCCGCTGCAGTGGTCATGGGAGGATCTGCGGCGACGTGCGCCTGACCAGAACCGCCTCCAGGACCTCTTTGCGAGCCTGGAGTTCAAGAGTCTGTTGGAACGAGTAGGCGTTGTTGAGGAACCCAAACCGCAGGGCCGCTACAGGCAGGTCCATGGACCAGAAGAGTTCTTAGAAGGGACATCCACTGCACAAGAGATCGGGCTGTACCTCCAGCGGGGTGAGGGCCATCCGCTCGAGGCTCCCCTCACCGGCGTTGCGCTCTCGGCGTCGCCTGGTGATGTGCAGTTCTTGGCCATCGCCGATGATCGTTTCCCTGATGCGCTGCGACCCATGTTTGACTCTGCCGCACTCAAGGTGACCGGTGATGTAAAGGCCGACCTGCTCACCTTGCGGCGATTTGGGATTCAGCCACAGAGGTTGGAGTTCGACGTGGCCATTGCATCCTATCTGCTCAATCCCGGTCGACGCACACACACCATGGGGACCGCGGCATGGGAGCACCTGGGATGGCGCCTGCGGATGGACGAGGAGCAAGAAGGCTTGCCGTTGGACAGCGACCCGGTCGAAGAGGCCAGTGAGGCCGCCGACGTCCTGCTGCGTCTGCGCCCCGTCCTTGAAGCACGGATGCGCGAGCGGCAGGTGTATCCACTATTCACTGATATTGAGATGCCACTGGCCACCGTGCTGGCCGATATGGAAGCAGCCGGGGTGGCCGTCGATGCTCCTTACCTCGAGGAACTCTCCGTGGAGATGGATCGGCGCCTGACGGAACTGGCCACAGAGATTTACCGCCTGGCCGGGGGAGAGTTCAATATCAGCTCGCCCAAACAGCTAGGTTTCGTGCTCTTTGAAAAACTACAGCTTCCTTCAATGAAGAAGACCAAGACTGGGCACTCGACAGATGCCGAAGTCCTGGAGTTCCTGGCGCCGCAACATGAGATTGCCGCCAAGATCCTCGCTCATCGCGAGCTGACGAAGCTCAAGACCACTTATGTCGATGTGCTTCCCAGGCTCATCAGCCCTCGGACGGGCCGCGTGCACACGACCTTCAACCAGACACTCGCCGCCACCGGTCGTGTCATCACCACCGACCCGAACCTGCAAAACATCCCCATCCGCAGCGAAGAAGGCCGGAGGATCCGGCGTTCCATCGTTGCTGCTCCCGGCAATGTCGTGCTCGCCGCGGATTACTCGCAGATCGACCTGCGCGTCCTGGCCCATATCACCGAGGACCCCGGTCTCCTCGAGGCGTTCGAGCGAGACGACGATGTGCACGCCGTCACGGCGAGCGAGGTCTTCAATGTGCCCCGAGCCAAGGTGACGCCCGACATGCGCCGTCGCGCGAAGACCATCGTCTTTGGGCTGGCATACGGCATGAGCGAGTTCGGCCTGGCAGTTCAGTTAGGTATCAACAAGATGGAAGCCCGCGCGTACATCGAGCAGTACTTCGCGAAGTTCCCGCGGGTGCGGCAATACATGCTCGACACCATTGAGGAGGTCAGACAGACCGGCTACGTGACGACGGTGATGAACCGGCGCCGGAATATTTCGGAGGTGCACACCCGCAACCGGCCTATTCGTGAGGCGGCGGAACGGACGGCGATCAACACGCCGATTCAGGGGAGCAGCGCCGACATCATCAAGAAGGCGATGGTGGATCTTGCCCGGACAGTGCTGCCGGAGTTCCCCAAAGCCATGATGACACTCCAGGTGCACGATGAGCTCGTCTTTGACGTGCCGGCGGATCAAGCGCGGCCCCTGGCATCCGAGGTCAAGGGCGTCATGGAACGCGCTTTCCCCCTCAAAGTGCCCCTGCGCGTCGACACCAAAGTGGGCCCGAACTGGCGCGACATGGAACCCCTGGCATGAAGGTTATCGGCCTCACCGGCGGGATTGCCACAGGGGTCACTACGGTCGCATCGATGTTCAAGGAACTCGGTGCCGAGATCATAGAGGCCGACAAGATTGCGCGGGAAGTCGTGGAACCTGGGACCGAACCCTACCGAAAGATTGTCGAGACGTTTGGGCGTGGAGTACTCAATGCCGATGGGACAATCGACCGCAAGAAACTGGGCCAGATCGTGTTTGCCGATGACACCGCCCGTCGCCGTCTCAATCGCATTACTCATACCGCGATCCGTTATCGGATTGATGAGGAGGTCGAGCGAATTCGGAAGTCAGACCCCGACGCCGTCGTTCTGATTGACGTGCCGCTGCTCCTTGATACGACCGGACCCGATACGTTTGACATGGACGGCGTGATCGTCGTGACTGCCGGAAAAGACTCGCAGATCGAGCGCCTTGTGCGCCGCGATACCCTCCCGGAAGAGGATGCCCAGCGACGCGTGGCCGCGCAACGGCCCGTCGACGAAAAAGCTGAAGAAGCCGACTGGATCGTCCGGAACTCTGGTTCTCTCGAGGAGACCCGCCGTCAAGTTACCTCCCTCTGGCGCCAGCTGACCACCTAGCACTGGAACTGGCCAGCGCCGGGGGCCCCGAGGGAATAAGGTAGCCGCACCCGCCGGGGTCGGAGCCTCCCCCCGACTGAAACTGATACGGGGACCCCTCAGGCTCCGCCCCCGACGGTCGCGGCCAGGAGCTGGCCCTTCTCATGCAGCCGAACACAGTTTCGCTATCGCAGCCATGCCAAGCGGGAAGTTCGTAGCGAACACTCCGAATCGCTCTGAGGGGGACGGGTGGCTCTCCTTTTGGACCCAATGTTATAATGGCGTGATATCCGCAAATTTCCGTTGGAGGGTCTTCCTTTGCCTGAGTTTCAAATGATCACAGACATGCCGCCGCGGGGCGATCAGCCCGAGGCGATTGCCCAGTTGGTTGAAGGGATCGAGCAGAAGCACAGGCATCAGACCCTTCTCGGCGTCACCGGCAGTGGCAAGACCTACACAGTAGCACGGTTGATCGAGCAGGTCCGGCGACCTACTCTCGTGCTGGCGCACAATAAGACGCTGGCCGCGCAGCTCTACAGTGAATTTCGCGAATTCTTTCCGAACAACGCCGTCCGCTACTTCGTCTCGTATTACGACTTTTACCAGCCGGAAGCGTACGTGCCACAGACGGATCTGTACATCGCGAAAGATGCCTCGATCAACGATGAGATCGACCGCCTCCGGCACGCCTCCACGAAGGCCCTGATGGAGCGCCGCGATGTCATCGTTGTCGCGTCGGTGTCGTGTATCTACGGGTTGGGCCGCCCGGAGGACTACAAAGAAGTCATGGTGCTCATCCGCAAGGGTGAGCGGCGAACTCGGGATGAGATCCTGCGCCGGCTGGTCGACATCCAGTACGAACGCAACGACATCGACTTCGCGCGTGGCCGGTTCCGCGTCCGCGGCGACGTCATCGAAGTATTCCCCGCCTACGAGGACCGCTCGGTACGCATTGAGTTGTTTGGAGACCAGGTTGACCGGATCATGGAGCTCCACCCCGTCACCGGCGAGGTGGAAGAAGACAAGTCGACCGTCGCGATCTGGCCGGCCAAGCACTGGGTGACCACAGACGAGCGGCTGGAGCGCGCCCTGCAGTCGATCGACACAGAGCTTCGCGAGCGGGCCGAGTGGTTCAAATCACAGGGGAAGCTGCTGGAGGCCCAGCGGCTCGAGTTCCGCACGAAGTACGACATGGAGCTGCTGCGTGAGGTCGGCTTCTGCCCGGGCATCGAGAACTATTCGCGGCATCTGGACGGTCGCGCGCCGGGTGAGCGTCCCGGCTGCCTGCTTGATTATTTCCCAAAGGACTTTCTGATGGTCATTGACGAGAGCCACGTCACTGTCCCTCAGGTGCACGCCATGCTCGAGGGAGATCGCTCGCGGAAGAAGAGCCTGATAGACTTCGGCTTCCGCCTCCCGAGCGCGTTCGATAACCGGCCGCTCTCGTGGGACGAGTTCGACAGCCTCATCCACCATGTGGTGTTCGTCTCGGCAACGCCGGCCGACTACGAGCGTGGGGTCAGCACGCAGGTTGTCGAGCAGATCGTCCGCCCCACCGGGTTGGTTGACCCGCACGTCGAGGTGCGCCCGGCCAAAGGACAGATAGATGATCTCATGGCCGAGATCAAAGCTCAGGCAGATAAAGGTCAGCGTACGCTCGTGACGACCCTGACCAAGCGCATGGCCGAAGACCTGACGGCGTACCTCCAAGAGATGGGTTTGAAGGTGCACTACCTGCACTCGGAGATCCAGACGTTTGACAGGGTGCAGATCCTCAAGGACCTGCGGCTGGGCACCTATGACGTGCTGGTGGGGATCAACCTCTTGCGAGAGGGGCTGGATCTCCCCGAGGTCTCCTTGGTTGCGATCCTGGATGCAGATCGAGAGGGGTATCTGCGCTCCCAGACATCACTCATTCAGACGATGGGCCGGGCGGCGAGACACATTGGCGGGCGCGTGATCCTCTACGCGGATGAGGTGACGGAGTCGATGCAACGGGCGATCGCGGAGACGAACCGCCGCCGCGAGATACAGGTCAAGTATAACGAGGAGCATGGGATCACCCCCGAGTCCATCGTGAAGCCGATTCGCGACCTGATTGATCTGGCGCAGGTCGCTGAAGAGATCGAGACCTACCAGCCGTCCGAGGAAATGCTGACGGCGAATGAGCTGATCAAACTGGCCGAGCAGCAGCGGGCCAAGGTTCCTTGGGACGTCGCCCGCCTGCTGATGCTGTCGCCACAGGAATTGGAGAAGACGATTGAGTCGTTAGAACGCGAGATGCGCCGCGCTTCCGCGAACCTCGAGTTCGAAAAGGCCGCGGTCTTGCGCGATCAGGTCAACGAGCTGAGGAAAGGAATGGGCGAGCCGTTCTTCGCCGGCGCGCGCCGCGGCGGCGGCAATGGCCAGCGACGCCGTCAAGGGCCGGGGCGCCGCAACAACCGTTGGGGCAGGTAGATGCCGATCGACCGGATTGTCATTCGCGGAGCTCGCGAGCACAACCTTAAGAACGTCACCGTTGAGATCCCACGCGACAAGTTTGTCGTGCTGACGGGCATCTCCGGCTCGGGAAAGTCGTCGCTCGCATTCGATACTATTTACGCTGAAGGACAGCGGAAATACGTCGAATCGCTCTCGGCGTACGCCCGTCAGTTCCTCGGTCTCATGGAGAAGCCCGACGTCGATCATATCGACGGGTTGTCTCCGGCGGTAAGCATCGATCAGAAGGGCGCACCCCGTAACCCACGCTCGACCGTGGGGACCGTCACCGAAGTCTACGATTACCTGCGCCTGCTCTACGCGCGGGTCGGCCAGCCACACTGTCCGGTATGTGGCAAGCCCATCAGCCGGCAGTCACGAGAGCAGATCGTGGACCGCATCCTGGCGCTCCCCGAGGAGTCGCGCATCCAGGTGCTGGGGCCCATCGTGCGCGGCCGCAAGGGGGAGTACCGCCAGTTGTTTGAGGATCTGCGGCGGCAGGGATTTGCGCGCGTGCGTGTCGACGGCATCGTGTACGAGATCGGCGAAGACATCCCCCTCGACAAGAACAAGAAGCACTGGATCGAGGTCGTCGTGGACCGGATTATCACCCGGCCCGACGTGAAGACCCGGCTGGCCGATTCGCTGGAGACGGCACTCAAGCTGGGACAGGGGATTGTGTATGTCGACGTACTCGAAAACGGGAACGCGGGAACGCGGGAGCGCGGGAACGCGAAGAAGAAGGCCCTCGCCGATCCCACGGAAGGGCTCCTCGTGTTCAGCCAGCTATTTGCATGTCCCGACCACGGGTCGCTGCTGCCGGAGATTGAGCCGCGCATCTTCTCGTTCAATAGCCCCTACGGTGCCTGTCCATCGTGCAGCGGGCTTGGATTCCGCCAGGAGTTCGATCCCGACCTGGTGATCGAGTGGGAGAAGTCGCTCTCTGACGGGGCGGTGGTCCCGTGGGCGAGCTCTACGAGTGAGTATTACTACGAACTATTGCAGTCGCTTGCGGCGCACTACCGCATCGACATGAAGACGCCGTTGAAGAAGCTTCCCAAGTCTTTCATCGACGTCCTCCTGTCCGGGAGCACGCAGTCGTTCCGTGTGCGGTACCACAACAAATGGGGCTCGCTCCGGGTCTACGAAACGCAGTTCGAAGGTGTGCTCAACCAGCTCGAGCGCCGATACAAGGAGACCGACTCCGAGTACATGCGCGAAGAGTACGAGCAGTACATGCGCACGCTGCCTTGCCCGGAGTGCAAAGGCGCGCGGTTGAAGCCGGAGTCGCTGAGCGTGCGCGTCGCCGGGAAGAACATCGCCGAGATGACGGCGCTCACGGTCCGTCAGTCGCTGGACTTCTTCAATCTGCTCACGCTGTCCGAGCGGGAGCGGCTGATCGCCCAGCAGATCCTCAAGGAGATCAAGGCGCGGATTGGTTTCCTGGTCAACGTCGGGCTCGACTACCTGACGCTCGACCGGAACGCCACCACGCTCTCCGGAGGCGAGGCGCAGCGCATCAGGCTGGCGACGCAGATCGGCTCAGGGTTGATGGGCGTGCTGTACGTCCTGGATGAGCCGAGCGTGGGCCTGCATCAGCGCGACAACAAACGGCTGATCGAGACGCTGATGCATCTGCGCGATCTGGGGAATACGATTTTGGTCGTCGAGCACGACGAGGAAACGATCCGGTCTGCGGACTGGGTCGTGGATATCGGCCCTGGCGCTGGGGCGGACGGGGGTCGCATCGTCGTGACGGGGACGCCCGAGGACATCGCCCGTCACGCTGGCTCGATCACCGGTCTCTACCTCTCCGGCCGGCGCCGGATTCCGATTCCCGCAAGGCGGCGCGCGCCCAACGATGAGCACGTCACAGTTCGGGGCGCCACGGAACACAACCTCAAGAATATCGACGTCCGGTTCCCGCTGAGCATGTTTGTCGCCGTCACCGGTGTGTCCGGATCCGGCAAGTCCACGCTGGTGGATGAGATCCTCTACCGAGCACTCGTGTCCAAACTCCATGGCGCGCGCGTCCGGCCCGGTGCGCACACAAGGGTCGAAGGACTGGAGCACGTCGATAAAGTCATCAACATCGATCAGTCGCCGATCGGCCGTACGCCGCGCAGCAACCCGGCGACGTATACGAAGACGTTTGATCTCGTCCGCGACTTGTTTGCGCAGACGCCAGACGCGCGGATGCGGGGGTATACTCCCGGGCGGTTCTCCTTCAATGTGAGAGGAGGCCGCTGTGAGGCATGCGAGGGCGACGGCATTGTGCGCATCGAGATGCACTTTCTCCCCGACGTGTATGTCCCGTGCGAGGTCTGTAAAGGCAAGCGCTACAACCGGGAGACCCTGGATGTCCACTATAAAGGAAAGAACATTTCGGACGTCTTGGAGATGACGGTCACGGAAGCGGTGCAGTTCTTCGAGAACGTGCCGCGGATTCGTCGAAAGCTCCAGACCCTCGATGATGTGGGGCTCGGGTATGTCAAGCTCGGCCAGCCGGCGACCACGCTGTCCGGCGGCGAAGCTCAGCGCGTGAAGTTGTCGGCCGAATTGTCACGGCGCGATACCGGCCAGACCGTCTACATCTTGGACGAGCCGACCGTCGGCCTGCACTTTGCCGATGTGGAGCGGTTGCTGAGCGTGCTGCACCGCCTGGTTGATGCCGGAAACACCGTGATCGTGATCGAGCACAACCTGGACGTCATCAAGACCGCGGACTGGATCATCGACCTTGGGCCTGAGGGCGGTGAACTTGGCGGCCAGGTGATCGCCGAAGGGACTCCGGAGGACGTGGTACGGACTCCGCAGTCACACACCGGCCGGTTTCTCAAGCGCGTCCTGAACGGGCAGCCCGAACTCGTGCTGGCGGGCGATACTCAGAACTCTCGTCGGCGGGCTGCCCGCGGGAATGCGGGAACGCGGGAGCGCGGGAACAGGTAACCTCCACCCTACATCGGAATATCATTGCGGGGAGCGCGTTCCCCCCGTTCCGGCGTTCCCCTGTTCCCGGTGGTTTGTGTGAAGATCGAACGCTTTGAGATGGAGCGGTTTCAATCGACGTGGGAGCACACCGTCGAGTTCAACCTCGCCGATAGCGGCGTACTCCCCCTGACACTCGCCGGGCTCGTCGATCACACCTGGGTGCAGGAAGTCCTCGCGCACGAGCCCATCGGCTACGGCATGACGAACGGCAGCCTCGAACTGCGCACGGAAATCGCCGGCCTCTATCATGCCGCGGGGCCTGAGCACGTCCTTGTCACCTCTGGGAGCGCGGAGGCCAACTTCCTGGTCACCTGGGCATTGCTCCAGCCGGGCGACGAAGCCGTCGTGATGCTTCCGAACTATATGCAGATCCCACTGCTCATCCGCGGGTTGGGTGCTGAAGCGAAGACGTGGTGGCTGACAGAAGCGAATCAGTGGGGTCCTGATCTCGACGACCTCGCCCGCCTCGTTTCGCCGCGCACGAAAGCGATTTTCGTCTGCAACCCCAACAACCCCACGGGCGCAGTACTTACCATCGAAGCGATGAACGCGATCTGCGAGATGGCGGCGAAAGTCAACGCGTGGGTCGTGGCGGACGAAGTGTACCGCGGCGGCGAGCGCGACGGCCATACGACCCCGTCATTTTGGGCGCGGTATGCACGGGCGCTCGTGACCGGAGGCATGTCGAAAGTGTTTGGCCTGCCGGGGCTCCGCATCGGATGGATCGTCGGGCCGCACGACATGATTGACAGCCTCTGGAGCTACCACGATTACACGACGATCTCTCCAAATCTCATCGGTGACCGGCTGGCGCTGATGGCCCTCACGCCGCGCACGCGCCAGCGGCTGGCGCTCAGGGCACAGTCGATTCTCAGCGAAAACTTTCTCCTCCTGAGCCGGTGGGTCGATGATCTCGAGGGCTTGGTGACCTGGACTCCCCCGCAGGCCGGCGCGATCGCCTTCCTCCGGTACCATCCAAAAACGAACTCCACGGAATTGGCCACACGGCTGCGAAAGGAACACGACGTTCTCGTGGTCCCCGGGGATCATTTTCAGATGGACGGGTTCATCCGCGTCGGCTTCGGCGGCGAGCGCCGCCTCCTGGAAGAGGGGCTTCGCCGAACTGGTGACCTTTTACGTTCGCTGAGATAGCGACCACTAATGTCGCCTGCGAAGCAGGCCAGCGGCGTACAGAGGCCGAGCGAGGCCGAGGCCGGGGGAATGTTGCTCGGTGCCGGGTTAAGTAAAGGACTCCGGCGGACCGGAGACCTGCTCCGGTCGCTATAATATTTTCGTATCGCGGTCCGGAGTCCACCGGGTCTCCTGAGTCTGCCGAGTCTACTGTGTCTAATACTTAATGCTTGATGCTTTGAGACTCTGTAGACTCTGAAGACCCAGTAGACTGGCCGGCTCGCGAGATCCTCCAATGGCATCGCTTCCAAATCTTGAGGAAAAGCTTAAGTTAGTGCCGGCCCGGCCGGGCGTGTATCTGATGAAGGACGCCGGCGGCCGGGTGATCTATGTCGGCAAAGCCGCCGCACTCCGCAACCGCGTGCGGCAATATTTTCAGGATAGCTCCCACCTTGAAAGCCCGCGTATCCGGTATCTCATGTCCAAGATCGCGGATTTCGATGTCGTCGCCTGCGAGAACGAAGTCGAAGCGCTGCTACTTGAAGTCAACCTTATCAAGCGTCACCAGCCCCCCTACAACGTCCGCATGGCGGACGACAAAGCGTTCCCGTACGTCAAGATCACGAACGAGGCCTTCCCGAAAATTTCGATGACACGGCGTGTGCTTCGCGACGGCGCGAAATACTTCGGCCCCTATCCCTACCATGAGCCGAAACTCGTGCGCCGGACGATCCGTACCATTCGCAAACTCTTCAAGATTCGGTCCTGCAACATCGAGATCACACGCGACCTGCCGCGGCCGTGTCTCGACTATTACATCGGCCTGTGTACCGCGCCGTGTGTCTCCTGGGGCGCGACCCCCGAGCACTACAACGACCAGGTGCGGCAGGCCACCTTGTTCCTCGAAGGCAAGCATGAATCGGTGCTCGATGAGTTGCGCGTGGAGATGGACCGCGCCGCACAGGCCATGGAATTCGAACGCGCCGCGCAGCTGCGTGATCAGATCCAGGCCATGGAGGCGATTTACGAGAAGCAGCGTGCGGCCAGTGTCGGTCTCGAAGACCGCGACGTCATGGCGATCGCCCAGGCTGGGGATCTGGCGTGTGTCCAGATCTTGTTCGTCCGCGCCGGCCGGCTGCAGGGTCAGGAACACTTCGTGCTCGAGAACACGCGGGGCGTCAGCCGGGCCGAGGCCCTCGGGGAATTCGTCAAACAGTACTACCAGGACGCGCCGGGTGTGCCGCGCGAGGTGGTGCTGCAGGAGCCGATCGAGGACATGAGTGTCATTGCGGAGTGGCTGTCGCAGAAACGCGGGACCAAAGTGGACGTCATTGTTCCGCAGCGGGGGGCCCGGGAGCGCCTCGTAGAGATGGCGGCGGAGAATGCGGCGCTCTTCCTCCAGCATGAACGTGCGCGGCGGTCCGGTCTTGAGGGCGCCGCGATCAAAGAGCTGCAGGAAATCTTGAACCTCGAGAACCCGCCCTTCCGGATCGAGGCCTACGACGTCAGCAACCTCCAGGCCGGCGAGACCGTGGGGTCGATGGTGGTGTTCGAAGGCGGCCGGCCCCTGAAGCGAGACTACCGGCGGTTCAAGATGAAGTGGGCCGAAGGTCCCAATGACTACGCGATGTTCCAGGAGATGCTGCACCGGCGGTTTGCGCTCGGGCGTGAGGAGCAGGAGAAGCTCGACCGGGATGAACCCGTGCGCGTAAAGTGGTCGGTGCTCCCGGACCTCGTGTTGATCGACGGCGGCCGCGGACAACTCAACGCGGCCCTCGATGTGCTCTTTGAGTACAATCACATGATCCCGGCGGTGGGACTGGCGAAGAAAGAAGAGCTGGTCGTCACCGTGGCCGATCCGGAACCGGTCGCCCTGCCCAGAGACTCACACGCGCTTCAGTTGCTTCAGCGGATCCGCGACGAGGCGCACCGGTTTGCCAATACCTACCATCAGAAACTGCGGCAGCGGAAAGTCGTCTTCTCGGCGCTCGATGAAATCCAAGGCATCGGCGAGAAACGCAAGCGCGATCTCATCCGCCACTTCGGGTCAGTCAGACAGATTCGGCAGGCGAGCGTGGAGCAAATCGCGGGCGTGATCGGGCCAAAGATGGCCCAGAAAGTGTCTGACTACCTGCAGCAGCATCCCGACGTGCGCTACAAGGACGAGGCGATCCGCTGAAACCCTTACAGGTATCGAGGCCAGGAGCAGAGGGCATGGAGTACCTGGAGGTTGGGACCCATGCGCCAGTATCTCGCCCGGCACGTCGGCCTGAGCATTGGCCTTGGCGCTGCCTGGCTGCTCATCGCCTTTCTTGTCCCGCAAACCAGGGCATACGTGATCTTTTGGGGTCCGCTCGTCGCGTTTTCGATCGCGCTGCGACCCGCCGCGCTCTTGCTGGGAGATCTAGCCAGCTGCGCGGGTTTTGAGCGTTGGTCCTGCCCGCCGCTGGTCGACGTCACGATGTGGGTACTGGCGGGCACGATCGTCCTGTTCGTACTCTATCTGATGGGCATGCTCACGTTCACCCTCGTTCGGGCCATTCGTTAGCAGTACCCCCCTAATGTAAGATAGGAACCGTGGCGATACGTACGATTGAAGTCCCCATTCGCGGGATGGACTGCGCAGACTGTTCGCTTCATGTCCAACGGGCCATCGCCGCCCTCCCAGGCGTCGATTCCGTCGCCGTTTCGCTCGCCACCGAGAAGGCTATCATCCGTCACGATCCCAACCGGGTCGGGATGGATGCGATTCGCAAGGCCGTCCGGGGGTCGGGCTATGAGGTGGTCTCACCCGAGACGCTGCGTTCTACCGCTCAGCCTCGGACGTCCCCTCGAGCGTTGCTCGTCCTCGGGATCATCGCGGGCGTCGTGCTTCTGACAGTGGCCGCAGGCGAATGGCTCGGCTGGGTCGACGACATCAATGCCTGGGTGCCGTGGCCGGTCGCGCTCGTCCTGATCGTCATCGGGGGCATCCCGGTGTTTCGCAACGTGGTTCGCGCGGCCATCCACGGGCAGGTGCTGGCGCACACACTGATGACCGTCGGCGTGATCGCCGCGGCAGCCGTGGGGCAGTGGGCGAGCGCGGTCGTCGTGGTGTTCTTTATGCGCGTCGGTGCCTATATCGAGCGGTTCACCACCGAGCGCGCCAGGCGGGCGGTCCAAGATCTCGCCGAGCTCGCGCCCCAAATGGCGCGGGTGGAACGCGATGGAACCGAACACGAAATCCCGGCCGGAGAGGTCCGGGTCGGCGACGTCGTGGTCGTGCGGCCGGGCGAGATCATTCCGGTGGACGGCCAGGTCATCGATGGTCAGGCGACCGTTGATCAAGCGAGCATCACCGGAGAGTCGATGCCGGTGGAGGTCGGTCCCGGAGCCGGCGTCTTCGCCGCGACGGGGGCGAGACTCGGGAGCATCCGCGTCCGGACCGAACACACGGGTGAAGACTCAACCTTTGGGCGCATCATCAAACTGGTGGAAGAGGCGGAGATTCACCGGGCCAAAGTGCAGCGGGTCGCAGATCGTTTCACGGGATACTATCTGCCCGTGATTGCAGCCATCGCGGCACTGACGTTTCTCGTGCGCCGTGATCCGCTGGCGACGGCAGCGGTCCTGGTCGTCGCCTGCTCGTGCTCGTTTGCCCTCGCCACACCGATCGCGATGGTTGCGTCAATGGGGGCTGCGGCAAAACGTGGGCTCATATTTAAAGGGAGCAAGTACCTGGAAGCCCTCGCGAGAGCCGACGTTCTCCTCGTCGACAAGACGGGCACGCTGACGTTCGGCCGCCCTGTGCTCACCGACGTGATCCCTCTCGATGGAATGTCGGCGGAGGACGCCCTGGCACTGGCGGCCTCGGCCGAACGGTATTCCGAGCATCCGGTCGCCGAAGCCGTCCGCAAGGCCGCGACCGACCAGCACGTCGCGATCGAGGCACCCCGGCGATTCGAAGCCATTCCCGGCCTCGGTGTGCGCGCGCAGGTAAATGGCAGGGTCGTGACCATTGGCAATAGGCGGCTCCTTCCGGCAGAGGCGGAGCACCCGGCAGTAAGGCAGCTGGAGGCGGAGGGGAAGACTCCGATTCTCGTAGTGGAAGACGACCGGCTCGTGGCAGTCCTGGCGGTGGCCGATGAGTCCCGTCCAGAAGTGCCGGCAGCGTTGGCGGCCGTGCGCAACCTTGGCGTGCGGCACATCGAGCTGTTGACGGGTGATTCTGAACGAACGGCGTCCGCGCTTGCTCACGAGCTTGGGATTGCCTTTCGCGCAGAACTGATGCCCGAGGACAAGATCGAGATAGTGAAGGCGTTCCAACGAGAGGGGCGGACGGTCGTGATGATCGGCGACGGCGTGAATGACGCGCCCGCGCTCGCTCAGGCCGATGTGGGGATCGCGATGGGGGCAGCCGGCAGTGACGTGGCAATCGAGGCCGCCCATATCACCCTCATGCGCGAGGATTGGTGGCTGGTCCCACTGGCGTTTCGCATCGCGCGGCGCACGCTGAGTGTGGTGAAGTTGAACATCGGCTTCACGACGGTGTACAATGCGGTCGGACTCTCGCTGGCGGCGCTGGGGATCATCCCTCCGATCCTCGCCGCCGCGGTCCAATCGGTTCCTGACGTCGGGATCCTGGTCAACTCCTCCCGCCTGCTTCGTCCCGGCCGGCTCCACCCGCCTTCCTCCTAGGCCTCACCTGTTGACGCTCCGCCACGTATCTGATACTGTAAAAATCACATAGCTATTTTCATGGCTATGTAGAAAATGCGAGGGGGGGCAGCCATGAGGATGGTCAACACCGTCGATTTGAAGAACAAGACGAACGAGCTCCTGCGGAACGCGATCGCGGGCGATCCCGTGATCATCACGCTTCGGGGGAAACCCGCAGCGTCGTTGACGCGATTGACCGAGGCGGATCTGGAATCATTTGTCCTCCGCCACGCCGGCATTCGTCCGGCCGAGACCCAACAGCAGGGACCCTGGCGTTATATGTCGCTGCGTACGCCACTCGGAACCGCGTATGTCGCGTACTCGGAGCTCGGCGTTGGAAGTTTGGATCTCGCGGATTCCGACGCCTCGTTCGAGCGCACCTTCCGCCGGCGGTTCTCACGGCCCATTCATCGCGATGCACGACCACCGAGCGATCTCCGGCGGTCCCTGGCGGGATTCTTCTCCCGGAGAGAACCGTTCCGTGGTCGGGTCGATCTGACGCTGGTGGGTCCGTTCGAGCGAAGTGTCCTCGAGCAACTGCGCCAGATTCCTCGTGGACAGGTCCGCTCCTACCGGGAAATCGCGACCACGCTGGGCCACCCGTCAGCCAGCCGCGCCGTGGGCAACGCATGTGCGAAAAACCCCGTCCCGCTGATCATTCCGTGCCACCGGGTCGTTCGAAGCGATGGGGGGCTAGGGGGGTATTCACTTCGTGGTGGGCCAGCACTCAAGCGCCGGCTACTCATGGAAGAGGGAGCAGATCTTGAATAAGGCCAAGGCCTTCCTTACCGAGGGTGGTAAGCTTATCGTCGATATCCGCGATCCCAGCGGGGCCGCCGGGGAGGTTGTCGTCGAGTGAGCGCACTGCCAACACACGCGGTTGAACTCGAGGGCCTGACCAAACGCTTCACGGCCCGGGGGATGGACGAGAATGGCGGCCGTCGCCGCGCAGTGCGGCGCGAGATCACCGCCGTCGACCACGTCGACCTGCAGATCCGGCGCGGAGAACTGTTCGGATTGCTCGGACCTAACGGCGCCGGAAAAACGACAACCATTCGAATGATCTGCACACTGCTCGAGCCCACGTCCGGCCGAGTTCGCGTCTGGAGCCACGACGCCTCGAAGGCGCCGGCGTCGGTGCGGCGGAGTCTTGGGGTTCTGTTGATGGGCGAGCGATCAGTGTACTGGAAGTTATCGGCCCGTGAGAATCTCGAATACTTCGCGGCGCTCTACCAGGTTCCGACCGCCACGGCGAAAGCGCGAATCTCCGAGCTGCTGGACCGCGTCGGCCTGACCGCCCGCGCCGACGATCTTGTGGAGCGCTACAGCACAGGCATGCGACAGCGGCTGGCACTCATCAAAGCGATGGTCCACGATCCGCCGGTGCTCCTCTTCGATGAACCCACTACCGGTCTGGATCCGCAGGCCGCGCGCAACATTCGCGACCTCATTCGCCACCTGCACAGCAGCGAGGGGAAGACAATCATCCTCACGACCCACTACATGGAGGAGGCCGATCAGCTGTGCGAGCGTATCGGGATCATTGACAATGGCAAGATCATCGCGCTGGATGCCCCGCAGGCGTTGAAGCGCTTGCATGGCGAGCTTCCAGTGCTCCGACTGGACCTCGAGGACATCACTGACGGCGTCGAGCCGGCGCTTCGCGCGATTCCCGGTGTCACCCGCGTGATCGTCCAGCCGAAGGGCACCAACGGCGGTGGCTACGAGGCCATCGTCCATCTTTCAGATCTGCGCGAGACGCTGCCCAAAGCCGTGGAAACCGTGAGCCGCGCCGGCGCACGCGTCAGGCACCTGCAACTCGTCGAGACCACGCTCGAGGATGTCTTCATCGCCCTGACGGGCAGAACGCTGCGTGATTAGGACCCTTGCCGCCGTCGC
>JAHZOA010000036.1 GCA_020028455.1 Armatimonadota bacterium
GGCCACGAGCAGCAGCACGAGCACCGTCTGTAGGAGGCGGCTGAGGACGAAGGCAATGCGCTTCATGGGCGGGGGACGGGGCGGAGACCTGTTGGTCCCCGCCCCGCGGAAAACGCTACTTTAGAGTCTCAGTCTTGCCCTGTGGGTACAGCAGCCGGCCGTCCCGGTCCCATTGAAAACCTGCTTTCGCCAGATGCTCGCGCGCCGCACCGATGTTGTACTCCCACTTGGGAAGCTCGGCATTGTACCAGAACTCCAGCGCGGGCGAAACAAACGAGTCGGCGATGGCCGCGAAGTTCTTGTAGACGACCGACCGGATGGCCCTCTTGTTGGTGGCCATGTTCAGGGCCTGGCGGAACGCGGCGCTGTCGAACGGCGGACGGCGCATGTTGAACGCCAGGAAGCGCATGCCCACGTCCATCGTGGAGACCAGCGTGATCGAGCGGTTGTCCTGCGCCATCTTCGCGAGGATCTGGGGATCGCCGCTGTAGTTGGCCAGGAAATTGATCTCCCCGGTGCGCAGGCCGCCGAGGGCCGCTTCGACGTTGGGGACGATACGCAGCACCCACCGCCGCATCTTGGGCGCGGCGAAGTGGTCGGAGACGCCCTCGAGGACGATCTCCTCGGACTTCTTCCACTGCACGAACTTGAAGGGGCCGGATCCGACCGGCACCTGTTCCTGGTACGACTCGGCGTTCTCCGGCTTACGCGCCAGGTCGGCCAGTACAGGCTCCCAAATGTGCTTGGGGATGATGTTCAGCTTGGACAGGCTGGTGATGAGGAACGGCGCGAACGGCTCCTTCAGCACGAACCGGATCACTGTGTCGGAGCGCTTCTCGATGCGCTCGATGTTGGTGGCGAAGGGCCGGTACATCGGCACCTCGCCGCCCGTGGCCGCGGTGAACGAGAAGATCACGTCGTCCGCGGTGACGGGGCGGCCGTCGTGGAACTTCATGTTGCGCCGCAGCGTCACGTCAAGCGTGACCGAGTCCACCCAGTCCGCCTTCTCGGCCGCCCAGGGCCGCGGCAGGCCGTCGGCGCCGACGCGGAAAAGGCGGTCCCAGACCAGCTCGGTGACCCATGAATCCGCCGCGCCGCTGATGAACAGCGGATTGATGGCCTGCACGATATCGTTGGCATTGAGAATCATGTCCCGCTGGTTGCCCAATGGGCGCGCACCCACGAAAGTCCAGAAGTTCTTAATACCGATGCCTTTCTGCTCAACGACCGTCTTCGGGTCCCATACCGTATTGTTGTACGCATACGCGCTCTCGGGGAAAACCAGGAAGACGTAGGGCGCGTCACGGGCAATGATCTTCTGCGCCTCGCGGATGAGCAGTTGCCGCGCCTTGAGATCGGTCTTGATGCGCTGGGCCTCCGCGATGTTATCGTACGTCCTGTTCAAATAGCCGACGAAGTTATATCCGCGGTCGGCCGTGGACGTGTGGAATAGGTTCATCGCGAACTCGTCGGGGTCGGAGCGCTCGGGCCGTCCGACCATCTGCCACATCGTCATGTCCCATTTGTCCCGGCTGTACCAGACGTAGTCGGCCATCTGCTCCCAGGGCATGACCCGCACTTGCACCTTGATGCCCAGCTTTTCGAACTCGGGCGCCAGGAATCGCGCGGTCTCAAACTCCCGAGGGTCAACGGCCTGCGGCCGGGTCAACAGGATCAGATCCCGCACGCGGCGGTCCGGGCTCTGGCCCGACACCACGGTACCAAACGCCAAGGCCAGCGCGAGGGTAACCACCACGATACACAACCAGCCTCTTGCCATAATGCCATCCCCCTTTCGAGTCGGGCGTCGCCGCCCGTGTGCTATCTTGCGTTATCCGACGTGAACGGTTCGCAGCTTCGGCGGCACCGGGTAGGCGCGCTTGCTGTGCCGAAGGCCAGCGCCGTGGAGGGCCTCGGCCATCTTGAGCGCCGCGTAGACGGGGTTGACGACCGGCACACCGGTCTCTGCGGCGATCTCCTCATGGGCCTGGAGGAATCCCATGCTCATACATCCCAGCACGAGGGCATCCGCCCCGTCCTCATCGACCGCTCTGCGCCCAAGCGCGACCATGCGGCCCACGCTGCGCGCGCGGTCCTTCCCCAGATCCAGGACCGGGATATCCACCCCTCGGACAGAGGCAACCTTCTGGGCGACGCCGATTCTGTGGGCGAGATGGCGCAGCGGGGCAACAACGGATTCCAGCACAGTAATCACCGAGAAACTGTGCCCGAGCGTACAGGCGAAGAGCATCGAGGCCTCCGCCGGGCCCACCACGCACATCTCGACCAGCTCGCGGGCCGCGTCCACTCCCGGATCCCCAAAGCACCCGACGATGGCCGCGTCGTACCCGTCGCGCTCCGCCGCCTGTACTCGCTGCAGCGTACCGGGAACAGAGAGGTACTCTTCGTAGGCCGACTCAATCGAAGTGGGACCGTCAGGAACGTCCGTGATCCCGACCTCGGTGCCCGGGGCCGCCAGCCGCTGCAGGATACCGCGGCGGCGTTCGATCTCCCGTACGCCCAGCTCGGTACGGGAAAGGCTGCCCGGCAAGATGTACAGCAGCCTCATCGTTCCACCTCCGTGCGGATTTCGTACCTGGAAGGGTAGTGGGCCATGGCTTTCGTAGAATTGGCCCCAATATCCTTTCGCGGCGCGCCTATTCCCTGATCCCGGCGAACTCGTAGAGGAACTGCACAACCGATTTCTCATAGAGCCGGATGCCGTCGACTACCGCGAATTCGTTTGGGCTGTGGACGCGGCCGCCGTGTCCCAAACCGCCCATGGTGAACGGCTGCTTCAACACCCGACTAAACAGGTAGAAGGGCGCCGAGCCTCCGATGTTCGGCCAGACCTGGGGCTCGAGATCGAAGGCGCGAATCGCGCGGATCATCGCCTGGGAGATCGGCGCGGACGGGCTCATGACGGCCCATGGATATCCCTCCTCGAAGTGCGCCTCGAAGTCGCCGCACCCGATCTTCTCTAGATGCGCGAGAAACTTCGATCGCACTTCCTGAGGCTCCATGTCCGGCACAAGGCGGAAGTGCATCTTTGCGCGCACTTCATGGGGGAGCAGCGTTTTCGAGCCGGCCCCGTAGTGACCGCCGGCGATGCCGTCGATATTAAGGATGGGCTCAAACAGGTACCGGCGCAGGAGGTCGGCGCCGGCCAGGTCATACCTGAATCGCCGCACGTCGTTTTCGCGCAGGACGAGCTCCGGGTCGAATGTCTTCGCCAGATCGCTCAGCAGCTTCTCATCTTCCGCCTCGGGCGGTTTCACGTTGTCGTAGAAGCCTTCGATCGCAATGCGCTCGTCGGGCTCGGTCATCGTGGCCATGGCGTGCAGCATCCGCCAGACGGGGCTGGCGATCCACGCTCCCTGACTGCCGTGAATGCCGCGCGTGGTCGGGCCGCCCCACGCGCCGCCGCGGCTGACGAGTTCGAAGAACACGATTCCTTTCACGCCGAGATACAGGATCGGCTTCCCCTTCGCGTTCTGGCTGAACACTCCGAAGTAGGTCCCGTCGGCCGCAAGCCGGTCTCTATGGCGATTGACGAATTCCGGTAAGTGGCGGCTGCCCAATTCTTCCTCACCCTCGATCATGAACTTCACGTTGACCGGGAGGCCGCCGGTGACGGCTTTCACGCTCTCGAGCGCGTTGAACATGCCGGCCAGCGGACCTTTCTGGTTGGTCGCGCCGCGGTTCACGAGACACAGACCGCGACCTTCGTAGTCCACGATCTCTCCGCCGAATGGCGGAACGATCCAGTCCTCTCCCACCACGGGCTGCACGTCATACATCCCATACAGCAGGAGCGTGCGGGGCTTACCGGCGTTGATCTCGCCGTATACTACGGGCCAGCCCGACGTGGGTACGATCTCGCTGCGCCCGCCCAGTTCCAAGATCGCGCCGGCGACGAGCTCCGCCATCTCCGCCATCCCCGTCCCCTCGCCGCTGATGCTCGGCTGGCGGACGAACGTGCGGACCTTCTCGAGGTGTTGGTGGAAGCGTTTATCGATGTGGTCGAAGATCGGCTTCAGCGGTGGCATCGATTCCTCCAGGTTTATCCGCGGCGCGCGTCACGCGGCGCGCGGCGCGCAGCTTCTAATCGCATCCACGGCGGTTTCCCCAGATATGGCGAGGACGGGCAGAGCCGGTTCAGCGGACAGATCGGACACTTTGGTCGCTGCGCGGTGCAGACCTCACGGCCGAAATAGATGAGGCGAAGCGAAAAACCATCCCACTCTTCCCGCGGGATGATCTCCATCAACTGCTGCTCGATCTTCACGGGATCGTCGCTGGTGGCCAGGCCCAGGCGCTGACTCAGGCGCCGCACATGTGTATCTACCACGATCCCCAACCCGTCAGCGGGATCGTCGCCGCGCCCCCACGGTTCCAGACGCTTCGCAGACAGGAGCACGTTGGCCGTCTTCCGTCCCACACCCTTGAGCGTCAGCAGTTCATCCATCGTTAACGGTACGCGGCCTCCGAACCGGTCCAGCAGCGACCGGCTCATGGACTGCAGTGACCTCGTCTTCTGACGGAAGAAGCCGGTCGGCTTCACGATACGTTCAACATCGCGGGTGCGGGCGGTGGCAAAGTCCTGCGGTGTCTTGAACTTCTTAAAGAGCGCCGGCGTGACGCGATTCACCATCGCGTCCGTGCACTGCGCCGAAAGGATGGTGGACACGAGCAGCTGGAACGGGTCCCGATGTTTTAGAGGAAGCCGGACATTCGGATAGCGCTCGCGCAGTCGTTCGATGATTTTCAGCGCGCGGCGCTTGCGCTGGATAGGGCGCTCCAGGCGAGGAGGCGGAACTGGGCTGGGCCGGCGCAAAGACCGACGAAGGACAGGGGCCATCATACCTTATACCTTAAACCCTGAACCCCTTACCTTAGAATAGATCTTATGGATTTCAGTGGCCGAATGGCCGCGGCGCGGCGGGCGATGCAGGAGCAGCGCATCGACCTGCTCGCGCTTCCCCCAGGCGATGACCTCCGCTATCTCACAGGCTTCTCACCGATAGCCGATGAACGCGCGTGCTATCTGTTCGTGTCGGCCGATGCGGGGCTGTTTCTTGTTCCGTCGTTGAATGCCGACCAATCGGAGCGCCACATCCGACATCCGTTCGCTGTCTACACGGATGCCGACGGCCCGCAACGCGCGCTGGACGAGGCGAAGCGGCAGCTCGGTTCGCCCAGGCGCATTGGAGCGGGCGACGTAATGCGCGCCGACGCCCTGCTGAACCTTCAGCGCCTGTGGCCCGAAGCCGACTACGTCGTTGCCACGGAGATCCTGGCCCCGCTCAGGATGCGGAAGTCTGCTGAGGAAATTACCCTGCTGAAACGCGCCGCTGCGACGGCCGATCGCGCCGTTGATGGGGCGGTCGCGGCGTGCCGGCCCGGGGTATCCGAAGCCGAACTCGCGCAAGCAGCGGTCGGCGGGTTCCATTCGGCGGGCGCGAGCGAAGTGACGGCCACGGTCGTCGGATCAGGTCCTAATAGCGCGTTCCCACACCACCATACCAGCGCGCGGCGTGTCGAGGTCGGTGAGCCCATATTGTTCGATCTTGGGAGCAAATTGGACGGTTATTGCTCCGACATCACGCGGATGGCATACGTGGGCAAGCCGCCGTCCAGGTATCTTGAGATCCACCGTGTTGTTGAAAATGCTGTGCGCGCGGCGCTGGCCGCGATTAAGCCCGGCACCCGCATCCGCGACGTCGATCTTGCCGCGCGCCGCGTGATTGATGCGGCAGGGTACGATCAATATTTCACACACCGCACGGGGCATGGCATCGGTCTCTCGGTCCATGAACCACCATCGATCACGCATACGAACGACATCCCGCTCGAGGCGGGCATGACGTTTAGCGTAGAACCCGGGATCTATCTTTCGGGTGAGTTCGGCGTGCGTCTCGAGGAAATCGTTGCCGTCACGGCTACCGGATACGACGTGTTGAGCCGGTTATCGCGGGACGTCCGAGTCATCGACTGACCAGGAAGGCCGCCGCCAGCAGCAGACCAAAGTTGAAATGCAGTTGCGCAGACCCGCGCAGGCCCAGCGCCGTGAGCTGCCGTCGATCTGTTTCCGCTCGAACCACCTGCCATACACGCAAAACGCGCGGAATCGTAATCAGGACGACGGCGGCCTGATAGGGCAGCGCTCCGGCGATGATTCCTACAATCACCGCTGCATACGCGACGGTGACCAGCAGAAGAAACTCGACTCGCGTTGCGCCTTCGCCTAGAAACGTAGCCAGTGTACGTTTCCCCGCGGCGCGGTCCTCGTCGATGTCTCTGAGATTGTTGACAACAAGGATCGCAGTGACGAGCGCGGCCACCGGAAGTGCCGCCCATACCGCGGTTGCGGAAATGCTCCCGGTCAGGACGAAATAAGTCCCCAGCACAATCGCTATCCCCATGAACGCGAACACCGAGAGGTCACCGAGCCCAATGTAGCCCAACGGGAGCGGCCCTCCGGTGTAGGCGAAACCCGCAAGGACACCCAGCACCCCGAGGAGCAGCACGATCCATCCACGGATGGTCATCAGATAGAGTCCCAGCAGCCCCCCGAAGGCGAATGCAGAGATCGAGGCCGTCAAAACGTGTCGCGCCGACAGGAGTCCCTGCTGGATGACACCGCTTGGGCCGGGCGACTCCGACGTGTCGACGCCGCGAACGTGGTCATAGTAGTCATTCGCGAGATTCGTCCCTGCGTGGATCGCCACCGATGCGAGGAGGGTCACAAGGAACGGCATGGAATCGAGAGCGCCTTCATAGCTCGCAGCCGCCGCTCCAACGAAAACAGGCGTGACCGATGCGGTAAAGGAGTGGGGGCGGAGGGCTCGCCACCACACGGCCGGCCAAGCCGGCCGCGGGGTCGCGGGATCGCGGGATCGCGGGATCGCGGACACTTCGGCAGGGTCCACTTGACCTGACGCTCGTGTTCCCGTGTTCCCGTGTTCCCGTGTTCCCGTCATTTAGTTTGTGGGACGCCACGGCATGGCAAGCCGTTCGAGCCAGTCGAGGGCGATGGTCGCGAGCCAACCGAGCATAGCCGTTACGAGCAGCCCGACGTACATGGCCTCAATCGCAAAGATCTGATACGAACGCCAGATGAGGAATCCAATACCGGCGTCAGAACCCAAGAGCTCCGCGCCGACGATGACGATCAACGCGAACCCCATCGCGAGCTTCAACCCGGTGAAGATCTGGGGCATCGCTCCCGGCATTGCCACGGTCGTGAAGATGCTGCGGGCTCCAGCCCCGTATGCCCTGGCGATGTTGAAATAGGCGCGGTCCAGCCCGAGCACCCCGGCCATCGTGTTGAGCAGGACGAGAAAGAAGATGCTAAGGGCGACGATGGTCACCTTCGACGCCTCACCGATCCCCAGGTAGAAAATGATCAATGGATAGATAGCGATTTTCGGAATCGGGTAGATCGCAGCAACAATCGGCATCAAGAGCGCGCGCAGCGGTCGCGCGAGTCCCATGGCCAGACCCAAGAGCACAGCCGGAACGGAGCCGAGGACAAATCCGATGAGGATTCTGCGCAGGCTCACGCCGATGTGGAATGGGAGCTCGCCGCTTCGAACCATGTCTGCGAGTGTACGGATGATCGTGCTCGGCGGCGGGAAGAACCGCGGATCGGCGACGCCCGTGCGGGACAAGATCTCCCAGACGAGCAGAAGTCCAAGCGGCGAGATCACCGCGAGCCACCGGTATGAAGGTCCGTTCATGTTTGTCTCGCCCTGAGCACTTCATCTCGTAGAGCTTCCCACAGCTTCGCACTGAGCGCCCCGTATTCAGGATCCTGGCGCACCGATCGAAACTCACGTGGCCGCGCCAGCCTGACCGGCACCTCGGCCTTGATGCGACCGGGTGCGGAGGTCATGACCAGTACACGATCAGAAAGCCGGATCGCTTCATCCAGGCTGTGCGTCACGAAGAGGACAGTCTGGCGATTCTCCTGCCACAGGCGCAGCAATTCGTCTTGAAGCAGGAGGCGGTTCTGCTCGTCGAGGTTCGCGAAGGGCTCATCCATCAGCAGGACGTCGGGGTCGGTGGCCAGCGCACGCGCGATGCTCACGCGCTGACGCATGCCCTCGGAGAGTTGATGCGGAAAGGCGTCGACGAATCGGTCCAGGCCGACCCGCCGAAGTTGCTCGACCGCCCGCGTCCGGCGCTCTGCGGGCGAGACACGCATGTGCCGCAGCCCGTACTCCGTGTTCTGCAGTACGGTGAGCCACGGCAGGGTGCTGATCCCTTGAAAGATGAGCGCCGTCACCAGCCGTCCGGGTTCCTGTGGAGGGATCTCGACTGTGCCGGTGCTTGCGGGGAAGAGCCCGGCCAGAATGTGCAACAGCGTCGTCTTTCCGCAACCCGACGGCCCGATGATCGCGCAGAACTCGCCCGGCGCCACGGAAAACGAGACGTCGTGCAGCGCGACAAACGACCCGCGGCGGGCCGGATACACTTTACCGACGCCGCGGACCGTGATCGGCGCGACCCGCGGTGGGGCGGTCGCGATCATCTACTCGGCTTGAATGGGCCGAGAATTCTCAGCGCCGCGCGGACGTAGGACGTATCGATGTACTGTTTCGGTTCCAGCGGCTTCTCGTACGTCAGCTGCCCGCGTCGCTTGAAGAACTCCTGGAGGCGTTTGAAATCATTGAAGTTCATCTGACCGTTGGGCTCGTGAAAAGGTGGCCGCGCTCTCTTCACGACAGGGGCCGGGACGCGCGTGTACCTCTCGACAATTGCCGCGACATCGTCGCGCTTGTATCCGTCGTTGAACAAATCCCGGCTGGCCTGCAGCCACGCAACCATGAATCCCACGGCGAGTTTTGGTTGCGCGCGCATGAACTCCCCGCTGTAGTACAACGCCGTCACCTGCACGCCGTTGACAAAATCCTCGCTGAGGCGCACGATCTGCCCCTGGTCCTCAGCCAGGGTCGCGAGTGGCTCGCCCAGCAAGCCCGCTGCGATCGCGCCGTTCGCCAATGCCGCGGGGACCTCAGGGAAGTTCACGGCCACGAGCTGAACGTCGTCGATGGTCAGCCCGCCTTTGAGGAGCGCGGATTGTACCCAGTACTCGGTCGCGGACCCCAGCACGTTTGTCGAGACTCGCTTCCCGCGAAGATCTCTGACGGAGCGGATCTCGCCGCTGTCCCAGGCCTTCTTGCTGATGACGAGAGGTGTGCTGACCGGCGGGCGCTCCATATGCACGGGGCCGACGACTTTGAAATCGAGATCCCTGGCAGCCGCATTGAACAGCGCTGCGCCGAGTCCGCCCACGACCACCTCGGCCCGCCCTCCGGCGAGCACGGCGAATGAGGACACACCGCCCGGAGTCGTGACGAGCTCGATCTCAATACCCTGCTTGGCGAAATAGCCCCGCTCCATGGCCACGTACAACGGCGCGAAGATCAACACGGGGACGTGAACCACGCGCACTGTCGCTTGAGGCTGGCCGACAGCTGGACTGGGGACGGCGATCATCGTCGCCATCACGATGACAAAAGACAGAACCAGCAGCCTGCGAATCATTGAGCAAACCTCCACTCCCCGTCCCGAAGCTCGAGGTGCTGCCGCGGATAGATTCCCCCGGGACGGTCGACAAATGTGACTTCATCGATCTTGATCAGCAGTACCGGATATTCCAGGTTGGTGAAGTGACGCGTGAACTCGGGCGCAACGCGCTGGAGCTCATTGCGGGCGCGGGCCTCGTCGTCGCCCTTGAGGACCGAAGTGCTCCCCAGACCCTGAAGCCACGCGTCTGCTTTGCGGTCGTCCACGGCGAATGCCGTACGTGGGTTGGCGAGCATATGCGCAAGTGTTCGCGCGCGCTTCCCCTGACAGACGACCAGATCGACATCCCAGAGCACATAGAATGCGGTCGCCGCCCATGGCTCATCGTGCAGCGAGGTCGCAAGGGTGACCACATGCCGCGGGGCGAGATGCCGCCGGACGGCATCGAGAATCTCACCGACCGTGAACTCCCGCTGGTTAATCGCCATGTGATCTCGGTTCTGCACCGATACTCCTCAGGAACATCGTCCGGAGCGCCGGAAGTTGGCCGGTGAGCGGTCCGTCTTCGTGCACAAGCCATTGAGTCACGACCTCGTTTAGTGCGCCGAGCCAGGCTCGGGCGAGGAGCGCAGTATCTTGCGGCGGAATCGACTTCTCAGCGACGGCGTGATCCAGATGACGTTGGATCATTCCCGAGAAACGCCTGTGGATATCGAGCCGTTTGACTTCCAACTCCGGTCCAAGCCCGACGGCTTCGATCAGGAGAATCCTGGCGAGATCTCTTTGCGCAGCAGCAGTTTCAACGACAACACGCAGTGCCGCCTCAACCTTCGCGAGCGCGCCTTGCTCCGCCGCGATGGCTGTCTCGACGCCACTCTCAACGACTGAAGCCAATTCGTCCATCAGCGTTAGAAAGACGGATTGCTTACTGGGGAAGTAGTGGTAGAATGCTCCCTTCGAGCTCCTCGACACCTCGACGATGTCGTCCACGACCGCGCCGTGATAGCCCTTGGAAGCAAACACTTCAAGGGCAGCCGCTAGGATTCGGTCTTTCATGGGAGTGTCGGCTGAGGCCCGAATCATATAGGTAAGCTTCCCGTCGGAGGAGAATCAGACCGACGCGTCGGTCTGGAAACAGCATAGACGCGGCCCTTTCATTCTGTCAACAAAGGAAAGGGGCCTGACCCCATGTGGCCAGGCCCCTGGGGGGCAGGTACCCTCCGGAGGATTTCATGCAGATCACATTCGAGACGGCCGAGGGCGAGTTCACCGGCAGCGTCGGGCAAAGCGGGGTGTTTCATGAGGCGCTCGAGCACTTGCTCCCCGAACGGCTGCGGATCGGCCGGCGGATTACCATCCGTACCCCCTCGGGCGATCCAGTCTACCCCGACATGTTCATAGGCGAGACCGCCTCGCACTTTGGCACAACGACCTTCCGGTTGAAGTCCGAGCCGCTCAACGAAAAGTCCGGTGCGTGGCGGAACCTCGGCTTCGACCACCTTGCGCTTGCGGTCGCTGATCGTGCTGGCGCGAAACGATTCTTTGGTGAGATCTTGGGAATGCAGCTCGTGCGCGAGGACCAACATCAAACAGTACTTGCGACCGGCAATACCGCAATCTTCCTCTTTGACACTACGCCGGGACCGCTCAATCCCGGGATTCCGTCGCGGATTCACCACATCGGCTTCGTTGTTGACGATCTCGAGGCGGCCTGGCAGGCGATCCGCCGACACGGGCTCCAGTCCGACTACATGGTGTTGGAGCGAGACGAGCGGTGGTCGCTTTATTTCTTTTACCAGAACGGTGACGCGCGGTTCATGATCCAGCTATCTCAGATAAAGAATGACCACCGGGGTTTCGCGCAGCCGCGACAGTTCACCGATCTGATGTTCGACTATAGTCTTGGCCGTTACGGCGTCCGGTTCGAGGGGATGGACAAGGGATAGCCGGAACCGAAATCCTGGATCACCGCCGACAGACGACCGGCCAGCTCTACTGGTTGCTTACTTTCATCCTGGGCTCGATCCTGATCCCTATTCTCCGCGACACGATCCGCTAGTCTCCAAGAAGTTCAATCATCTCGTCATGAATCCGGGCGTTCGTAGCTAGGACATGGCGTCCATCGATCTGAAACGGTCCGCCACGCAAATGCGTGACGCGGCCCCCCGCTTCCTTAACCAGCAAGACTCCTGCAGCAACGTCCCATGGATTGAGATTCTGCTCCCAAAATGCCTCGAGCCGTCCCGCGGCTACGTATGCAAGATGAAGCGCGGCGGCTCCGAGGATGCGGACTTCGCGCGCGGCCCGGCACAATTTCCCGATCTGCGAAACGTTGGTCCCCTTTTCAACGATGTCGTACGGCAGTCCGGTTGCAACGACTGATTCGCCTACCGATGGAGCATCAGAAACGCGCATCCGCTGTCTCTCGCCGCCTTTCTGGAGAAATGCGCCTATGCCGCGCTCGGCGAGGAACATCTCTCCCATCGGCGGGTGATGGACGACGCCCGCGACGAGTTCCCCCCGGTATTCCAATCCGAGTGACACCGCGAACAGTGGCACACCGTGGACGAAATTCGTCGTCCCGTCGAGCGGGTCGATGATCCAGCGATACTCCTTGCCCTCGTGTAAGCTGCCTTCTTCAGCGAGGATGCCGTGGTCGGGGAAGCGCTGCCGGAAGTAACGGACGATGAGATCCTCGGCCGACCGATCGGCGCGTGTGACAAGGTCGGCGGGATTGCGCTTCGTCCTGATCCCTTTTGCCTCGCGCGCCTCGGGGAGCATCACCATCAGCATTTCGCCGGCCTTTTCGGCGATATGCGCGGCGGCGTCGAGAAATTCGGAGGGCATGGATGGTCATTGCGAGCGCAGCGAAGCAATCTCCTGTCGATAGGAGGTCGCCACGGCATGACTAAGGGACTGCGACTAGATAAAAGCGCCTCGCTCGAAGTTGTGCCCGAGGATCTTCGCTGGATCCGCGCCCAGCCACTTGTCGAGGACGGTGGCGTAAACGGAGCGGAAGTCGACGCCGTGCTTGAGGTCGCCATCCTGGAGATCGGTCAGGCTGGGCTGATCGCCATAAAGCCCGCCCTTGATGGCTTTTCCGAAGACGAACATCGGAGCAGCCGTGCCGTGGTCGGTGCCGTTGGAACCATTCTCGGCCACACGCCGGCCGAACTCGGAGAACGCCAGCACGACGACACGGTCGGCGTTGCCCTGCGCCTCGAGGTCCCTGTAGAAGGATGACACCCCTTCCGCGAGTTGTTGCAGCAAGTTCTCATGCGTGCCGCGCTGATTCGCATGCGTGTCAAACCCGGTCATGTGCGCGTAGTAGACCTTCGTAGGAAGTTTGCCGGCAATCATCTGTGCGATCAGCCGCATGCTGTATGCGAAGCGCGTGTTCGCGTACTCGACCCCGCTTCGATAGCCGTTCACCGCGGCCCGTACCCGCTCGGAAGACACGTGCGCGTTCATCGCGGTATGACGGAGGAAGTCGATCGTACCGGGTTCGTCCACGCCAGGGGCAGGTGCGTTGAGAAGTTTGAAGAGTTCCTGCTCCTCCTTCTCGCCCAGACCGTTTAAGGCGGGCATCCACTGGAATGTCTCCGGATTCTCAAGGCTGACACCCATGCCGGTCTCAGCATTCATCGCCAGCGGCATCGCTTGGCCGACGTTCACACCGACGGTGGGCTGTTCACACACGGGGCACTTGCTGTCAAAGTAACGGCCGATCCACCCGTAGCGGACGACCCGACCCTCAGGATCGGCGGTCTGCCAGATCTCCATTGACTTGAAGTGGGAGCGGCTCGGGTTGGGATACCCGACGCCCTGGATGACTGCCATCGCACCCTTGTCGTACAGATCCTTGACCTGGGCCAGGTTCGGATGGAACCCGAGCTCGTCGGTGACCCGAATGACCTCTTTCTGTGGGATGGCCAGGTTCGGTCGTGCGCGATAGTACGCGTCGTTGGTGAACGGGATGACGGTGTTGAGGCCGTCGTTGCCACCGCCCATCTGCACTACAACGAGGATACGGTCGTCGGGGACACCGGGCCGGCTCGTGACCTGAGCCACGTCCCAAGGATTGTTCATCGCCAGCGCGGTCCGGGTGATGAACGAGGGCGCGGTGACCCCGACGGCCACCATAGTGAGGCCTTTCTTGATGAACTCCCGACGAGTCATTCCCTGAGTCATGTGAGTTGGTACTCCGGCATACTCATCACCAGGTGCACGGCGCTGCGCAGTTGGCTCTGGAAGTTCGTTCCGGTCGCGGCGATCGGCATGTCCTCGCGGTTCGTCCCGAATGCACGCAGCAGACCCCACTTGCGACGGCGATCGAGAGGCGATTGGACGAACCGGTCCACCAGTTGATCGACCACATCGCCCGCCGTCTTCGTTTTGCCGGCATCAATGAGATGCTCCACCCGCGCTGGTGCCGCCCGCCTGCCGCCGCCGACCCCGGGCATGGCTCCGTTGAGCAGCAGCGTGCTGAAGTTGTAGCGGAGCATCAGACTGGCGGTATTGATCCATCCTTTCCCCAGAGGCCAACCGCCGACGTTGGGTGGATAGAGGAGCGCCTGACCCATGAGATCCATCGCCCGCACGAGCGCGAGCGGTTGGATCTCCGTCCCCGTGGTGCGCACGGCACCGACGACGAGCTGGACCGGGCTTTTCACCTGCGTGCGCATGGCCTTGTCCGAATAGAAGGCCTCCGACAGGAACATGGTGCGGAGCATAGCCTTGATGTTCCAGTTCGAGCGCTTGAATACTCCGGCGAGCTCCTCCACGAGTGACTCTTCGGGCACCTGATAGACGAAGAATTCAAAGACCCTGCGCGGGAGGAATCGTGCGGTCGCCTCGTGCTCAAAGATGATATCGATGATGTCGGATCCGTCCCAGTTGCCCGTGCGGCCGAGAAACGTCTTCACGCCATCGTCGTGCCACGCGCCTCTAAACACGAACTCATTGCCGGCAAACGTCCACCCCGTGAAGGCCCGCGCGGCTTCCTTGATATCCTGCTCGGTGTAGTTCCCGATCCCCATTGTGAACAGCTCCAGAAGCTCCCGAGCGTAGTTCTCATTGGGCCGGCCCTTGCGGTTTGTGTCGTTGTCGAGGTACGAGAGCATCGCGGGATCGCGCGAGATCGCGAGGATCAACTGCTTGGAACTCCCAGTGGCCATCCGGCGGAAGAGATGCAACTGGATGGCCATGTGCTCGGCGGAACGAGTCTCAGGGAAGCCGGAGACGAGCAGGCCGTGCCAGAACAGGACCATCTTCTCCAGCAAGGGACGCCGCGTCTGAATCATGCGGCTCACCCAACTTGCCCGGATCTCTTGAAACTTCTCCCGGTTCGCCCGGTTGAGCTGGTTCGCTACGGCGCGAACTGTCTGCTGCTCTGCACGGGACTGGCGTAGCCGGACAAGTTCCTCGAACAGTCGATGGACGGGTGTAAAGTCGATTTCCGGGAACGCAATTTCCTGGGTAGACTCGAAGTTCAGCAGCTCATCGACGGCGGCGTCGATGCGCATGCCCGCGAAGCGTGTGATCTCCTCCGGCGTGCCGCCGAAGCCGGCTCGGTTGAGCAAATGCGCGGCCTTGACCCGGTTCCATGGGTTGGACGCGGTAGGCCGAAAGCGTCTCAAGGACGGCACTGCCATGCCTGCCTCCCTAGCCTGACCGTTTCTGAAGTCTACGACAGGGAGCCAAGGTTCTAAGGTTTAGCCCTCGGCCCTAAGCCCTCCACTACTCCCAGCGGAACCGCCAGGCCGCGAGCGCAAACGCCACCACGCCCCAGGCCCCCAGATATCCCAGCCCCCCGAGATACGGGCCCAGAGCATCACCGCGTGCCGCGACCGCCCGCATCGCATCGACCAGCGGCGTCAGTGGGAGCAGCCCAATTACCGGTTGCATGAAATCGGGCATGAACTCTCGCGGCCAGAGCGTTCCCGACAGGAACATCATCGGGAAGTGGATCGCGCTGCCCAGGAGGTTCGCCGATTCAGGAGTCTTCGAGACGGTCGAGATCGCAAAGCCGATCCCGACGAAGACCAGAGTCCCGAACATGAGCAACCCAATGACGGTCGCAGGGTTCCCGACAATCGTCGCATTGAAGGCAAAGATGGCGACCGCCACGATGATCGCCATCTGCACGAAATTCGTGACCGTGTAACGCCCGACGAGCCCACCCAGAAACACGAAGGGGTGGATTGGCGTGGCGAGGATCCGCTTGAGGATCAGCCGCTGGCGGTACTCGGCGACGACCCAGGTCACACCCATGAGTCCGGTCTGCATCACCGTCATCGCGAGGATACCCGGCAACAAGAAGTCAAAGAATCTCAACTGGCGCTGCCCCTGCAGCCCCCTCGCCTGAATTCGCACGACCTCCGGGGCTCCCGAGAGGCGAAGATTTGCCTCGGCGATGAA
>JAHZOA010000124.1 GCA_020028455.1 Armatimonadota bacterium
CGCGCTGCACTATGACCCAAGTGAGCTAAAGGAGGGGACAGACCCCTCCTGCAGGAGGGGTCTGTCCCCTCCTGCTAAGTTGAGTTGCCTCTGCCGTCAGGCCGGTTGTACCTGGGACGTGCAGCTTGGGCAACGGGTCGCCTTGATGGGGATCAACGATGCGCAGTACGGGCACTCCCGGGTCGTCGGCGACTCGCGTCGCATACGGTTGATCTGTCTGACGACAAGAAAGATCACGAAGGCAACAACGATGAAGTCAAGGATCGTGTTGAAGAAAATGCCATAGTTGATCGTGGGGGCACCCGCCACCTTCGCGGCCTGCAGCGTCGGGTACCGCTGCCCGTTCAGGCTGATGAACAGGTTGGCGAAGTCAACGCGACCCAGTACCAAGCCGACCGGCGGCATGAGGATGTCCGTGACGAATGAGGTGACGATCCTTCCAAATGCTATCCCCAGGATGAGGGCGACTGCGAGATCGACCACATTCCCGCGCTTCACGAAGTCCCTGAACTCTCGCAGCATGTTCTGTCCCTCCTTTCTTCATTAATGTCGCGTGTTCTATATACCCCCTCACGCATCTACGGCAACAGCCTGCCTCTCTTCCAGGTCTGACGTACAATGTGGTGGATGTCCGCGCCCGCCAGAGTCCTCATCCTCGGGGGTGGGTTCGGTGGACTGTACACCGCGCTCGTGGCCTCGCGCCTGCTGCATACCCGCGCCGAGATCACCGTCATCGATCGCAACGACTATTTTCTCTACACGCCCCTCCTCTTTCAAGTCGCCGGCGGCTCGCTGCAGGCCCGCCACGTGGCGCGGTCGTTGCGCCACCTGCTGCCTCGCTCTGCTCGCATCATCCACGCCGACGTCACGGCAATCGACCTCGACGCGAAGCAGGTCACTACCGGCAGCGGATCATTCAGCTACGACTTCCTCGTCCTCGCACTAGGCGGAGTGCCCAACTTCTATGGGATGGCCTCCGCCGAGCAGCATGCGCTGCGCTTTAAGTGGCTGCCCGACGTCTTCCGCCTGCGTACGCATATCGAGCAGCGGTTTGCCGAGGCGGCAGCGGAGCCGCGCCGCGCGCGAGATGTGTTGAGAACTGTCATCACCGGCGCCGGATGCACCGGGGTTGAGCTCGTGGCCGAGCTGCACGACTGGATGCACGGTCCTCTATTGCGGCACCATCCCTCCGTCCCTCGCGATGCGCCATCGCTCGTCCTGGCAGAAGCCCTCGATCACCTGCTGTGCCCGATGGATCCGAACCTCATGCGGAAAGCGGTGCGGAAACTCCTCGACCGGCACATCGATCTCAAGTTGGAACGATTCGTGACTGAGGTCGGCCCCGAGTGGCTGAAACTGCGCGGACCGGCGGGTGATGAACAGGTGCCGTGCGGGACCGTGGTATGGGCCGCGGGCATCAAACCCTCGCCGCTGGTCGCCGATCTTCCGCTGCCGCATGGTCCCGGCGAGCGAATCGATGTCACCCCGTCGCTGCAGGTCGTGGGGCATCCTGAAGTTCTCGCATTAGGAGATCTCGCGGCGTGTCCTGATCCCGTTGGCGGCATCCTTCCTCAAACGGCGCAGGTGGCGGTGCAGCAGGGTCCGGCCGCGGCGCGAACGTTGCACGCGCTCATCACCGGAGAGATTCCGCAGGCGTTCCGTTACCGGCGAAAAGGCGAAGTTGTCTGGCTAGGCCGCACAGGCGCGCTCGCCGAGGCGTTCGGGCTGCACTTCACGGGATTACCGGCGTGGCTCCTGTCGCGCACCGTGCACCTCGCACGCGTGCCGGACTGGGGTGACCGCGTCGCGATCGCGCTGCAGTGGGCGAAGGCGCTGATTGCGTCCGAACGACGCTGACAAATGATCAGCGCCAGAAAAGCTGCGAAACGAGCCCCATGAGCCCAAGGAGGAATGTCATCGCCAACGCGTAGGGCACGGTGACACGCATGACACGGCCCTCCTGCCCGGCGAGTCCGGTCGTCACCGTCGCGAGTACGACCTTCGCCGGCGCGACCATCGACCCGAGCGCGCCGCCCGCAGTCTGAAGCGCGGCCATGAGGACCGGATCCATCGTCAGCAGGTTGGCCGCATCCCGCTGCAGGGCGCCAAACAGCACGTTCGAGTTCGTATTGCTGCCCGTGATAACCGTCCCGAGCAAACCCAGAAATGGCGACAGCAATGGGAAGAGCGCACCGACTGTCCCCGTCAGTCCCTGGGCCAGCAGGAACGTCATACCGCTGTATGTCATCACCATCGCGACGCCGACGAGCGACAAAATTGTCACCGTGGTCGGCACGCCCTGTTCGATCACGCCCGTTCGGATCAATCTCCAGTTTGCCCGCCTGCGTCCGACCGCGGAAAACAGGATGACCGAAATGATCGTCGTGTAGATGAGCAGCGCGCCCGGATGTCCGAACACCGGCAGCGCAAACGATGCGGCCCCGGTGGTCCAGCCTACATTTGTAGACGTCGATGGGAACTCAAACGCGATGATGGCCCGCTCCAGCACCCGATTGAGCGGCGCAACCACGCTGGCCGCGCCGACAACGACGATCAGCACATAATAAGGAAGGAACGCGACTCGGAACGGCATCTCGGGTTGCGCCGGCGGCGCCGGACGCGGCGGCTCGCGGCGGCCTTCCGGCGGCGGCCATTCGGGGAGCAACCCCATGTATCCCGCGCGCCGGCGCGCGAGACGCGCCATCCCCATGCTGACCGCGAGCCCAACCATCCCCGCGCCAAACGACGCAATAATCCAGTGCTGTGTCAGCGCCAGCACAAACTGCGTGCCTCCCATCGATAGCCCGAGCGCCAGGATCGCCCCAAATGCGCGCCTGAATGGTCGCCATCCGGCGTGCACGTGGGCCACCGCGAATCCCGACGCCACCGCCGCGAGGCCAAGGAGCCCAGCGATCCAGACGCCGAGCATCTCCGGTGGAAGCGCCGTGACCGCGCGCAGCGCTTGAAACGACGATGCCATGTCGCCCATCGTCACCGCCCAGGCGTGTCCGACCAGTGGCACTGCGGCCGCTTCGAGCGGTGCGAAACCGAGCCCGATAAGCAGCGGCGCCGTCACGGCCACCGGGACCCCGAATCCTGCGACGCCTTGAAGAAATGAGCTGAATGCGAACCCGATAATGAGCAGTTGCAGGACGTGATCTTCTGTGAGATGCGCGACAGCGTCGCCGATGCTGCGGATCGCGCCGCTCGATTCGGCAAACTGATACAGCAGCAGCGCGGCCCAAATGATGTAGAGAACGTTGAGGCTGAGCACAGCGGCTCGATACAGCGCGACGCCGACCACATTCGTCGGAGTGGCGAACACAGCGATGGCGAGCGCGATCGCAGTGCCAAGTCCGGCCAGGCCTGCCGTCGCGCCTCGCCATCCAAGTCGCAGCAAACCTACGAGCAGCACGGCGAGCGGCAGTGCAGCCACGGCGACCCGCCAGGCCTCAGCAGGCATGTGCTATTCGACGAACTGGGCTTCTCGCAGCGCCACGCGTCCTTGTCGCACCGCCTGGAAGAATGCGGGATCCTCTTTGAGCGCGAGGCGCCGCGGCCGTGGAAGCTCGATGCGCACTTCACGCACGATGCTCGAGCCGGTCCGAGAAAACACTCCGCGACTCATCACGATCACCCGATCCGAGAGGAACACCGCTTCCTCGATCGAGTGGGTCACGAACAGGATGGTCAGGCGCCGCTCCTCGTATAGCCGCAGCAGTTCGATGTTCATGCGGTCGCGGGTGATCTCGTCCAGAGCTCCGAATGGCTCGTCGAGCAACAGCACCTGGGGATTGAGGGTTAGCGCCCGCGCGATGGCGACTCGCTGTTGCATGCCTCCCGATAGCTTGTCGGGATAGTATCGCGCGAAGTGCTCGAGTTCCACGGTCCGCAGAAGCTGCCGCACGCTGTCTTGATAGCGTGCGCGGCGCGGCGGCCACCACCACCAACCAGGATCTCGCAGGCGCAGCGGCAGCAGCACATTGTCCTCTGCGGTCAGCCACTCGAATAGAATCGGCTGCTGGAAGATGACGCCGGACAGCCCTTCGCGGATCGACTCTGCCGGCCTTCGTCCACAGACGCTGATGCGCCCTTCAGTCGGATCGCGGATGCCGGCCAGTAGGAACAGGACCGTGGTCTTCCCGCAACCCGACGGTCCGATGACAGACACAAACTCTCCTTGGCCGACTGTTAGGCTGAAGTTGGTCACGACGTCGAGGATGCGCTCTGGGCCTCGCCGGCCGAGCAGGCCGGGCTCGGCCGCGACATCATAAGCCTTGGAGATGTGGTCCATCTCCACGATAGCGGCCATCAGATCACCGACATCAAATTCGGAGTGAAATCGGGGGAGGCCGGGTGGCGCCTCCCCCGGGGACCTGCTAAGGCTTCACACCGCTGGCGAACTTCGTGGAGAAGGCAGCTCGAATGTTGGGTGCGGTTTTGTAGAAGCCGGCGCGTCTCAGGTCTTGCGCGAGTTGCGTCCAGGCGGCCGGATCGACGTAGCCCAGGCCGTTCTTTCTCGTCTGAGGCGTCACCATGATCGAATGCAGGAAGTTCATTCCCGCGATCTCATGCGCCTTGTCGAGGTTTTTGTTGTACTTCAGCAGGATGTCCGCCGCTTCGGTTCGATTGGCGAACGCGTATTGAAATCCGCGGTAGTGACCGGTGACAAACTGCCGGACGGCCTCCGGATACTGCCTGATGATGTCCTCGGTGGTGAAGACGACGTTCTCAGGCCACTTCATTTTGAAGTCGTCCGTGTACGAGTATACGTAGTACCGCTGTTTCACGGCTTTCTTGGCGACGAGCACCTCGTTATAGCCCATCGCGTGCGCAAACTGATACTGCTTCTGCATCCACGCGCCGATCGTGGCGGGATCGCCCTGCTGGTTCACGACCTTGATGCGCTGGGACCAGTCTGATCCAATCATCGACTTGATCTGCTTGTCGTAGCCGATCCACGTCGCCACCGTCCCACGGACATCGCGCGGTGATTTGAGCGGGACCCAGGAGAGCAGGTGGATGGCCGACTTCTGGAAGTCGTGCCCCACGACGACGAGCGGAAGCCGCTGCTTCTCGCGCGCTTCGAGGATGTTGTAAGGATAGTCCACCCCGAAGACGATCTCCCCGGCGCGCGCCTTCGCCATCACGCGGTCGATGGGCGACAGACCAGGTCCACCGCCCACAACGCTCACCTGCAGGTTACCAAAGAACCCCTTCTCGACGGCGACGGGGTCGCCCATCGACTCGTTGTGAATGAACCAGGCCTCGATGATCGAGGCCTTTTGACCTTGGGCGACGACCGCGGGCGTCCAGGCCAGCGCCACGGCCAAC
>JAHZOA010000125.1 GCA_020028455.1 Armatimonadota bacterium
CTCGGGCTCAACGCGCTGCCGGAACTGACGATGCGGGCCTCGAGCGCCGAGATCTTCACCAAGATCGCGCAGGCCGTGCAGGCGCAGTGGAAGCAGGCGCTCAATGTCACGGTGCGGATCGAGCTCATGGAGCCGCGCGCGCTGACGGCGGCGGTCCGCTCCAAGAACTATGTCATGGCGCCCTTCAGCACCGGCGCGGACTACGATGATGCGTTCAACCTGGTAACGCAGTTCATGTCCGACGATTTCTTCAACTTCACCAATTACGCGAACGCCGAATACGACCGGCTGATTCGAGCTGCGGCGGTGGAGACGAACGCCCAGCGGCGCACCCAGCTCATGATTGACGCCGAGAAGATCCTGATCCAGCAGGACATGGCCATTGCGCCGCTGTATACCGGGACGGAAGTCATCCTGCAAAACCCGAAACTCAAGAACGTCTACCGCTACCCGGTGGCGGAGGACGACGTCCGCGACGCGTTCTTCGAACCATAGCATCGATCTGACCCGGACGACCGAGCCGTTGCCAGGGCCTATTGACCGGGCTCTGGCAACGGTGTTTTCAACGAGGTGATCCTTGACCGCATATCTCGCACGCCGGTTCCTGCTGAGCCTGCTGACGCTGTGGGTCATCATCACGTTGACGTTCGTGCTGATGCATGCGATCCCGGGAGATCCGTTCATGAGCGAGGCGCGGATTTCCCCGCAGGCGATGGAGAACCTGCGGCGCTACTATGGATTAGATCGGCCGCTGCTGGTCCAGTACGGTCGTTATCTGGCCAACCTGGCGCGGGGGGACCTCGGCCGGTCGCTCCGATCCGAGGTGCGGGACATCAACCAGATCATCGCCGACGGGCTGCCAATTTCCGCGCTGCTCGGTGCCGAGGCGCTCATCGTCGCAGTCCTCGGCGGGATCACGCTTGGGGTCCTGGCGGCGCTGGGACACAACCGCGTGCCCGATCATCTTTCCATGGGGACCGCGATCGTCGGCATCTCGGTGCCCGGCTTCATCCTGGCCACACTGCTGATCGACGTGTTTGCCGTGCGCCTGGGTATCTTACCAGTTGCGACCTGGGGCACCTGGAAGCACACGGTGATGCCGGCGTTCTCCCTGGCCCTGGCGCCGCTCGCGTATCTGGCGCGACTCACCCGGTCCAGCATGCTCGAGGAGTTGGGGCAGGATTACGTCAAGGCCGCGGTAGCGCGCGGCCTCTCCCGGCCGAGGGTGATCGTCGGACACGCGCTGCGCAACGCGCTGCTGCCGGTCATCACGGTGTTGGGCCCCCTGACCGCGGGCATCCTCACCGGCAGCTTCATCATCGAATACATCTTCGGCATTCCCGGGATCGGCAAGATCTTCGTGCTCAGTATCTCCGATCGCGACTACCCACTCATTCTGTCAGGCGCCGTCGTCTACAGCGTCCTGCTCCTTGCGACGAACTTCCTGGTGGACGTCGCCTACAGCCTGGTCGACCCGCGCATCCGGGTCCTGGGGCGCGCTCGATGAGCGTGGAGCGCGCGCACGAGACACTGGACCCGCCCGCGGAAGTGTTCCGCCCGCGCGCTCACGGACCCGCGGCAAAGACTGTGGTGGTTGCGCCCGGCCGCCGGCGGGAGATCGTCCGGCGTTTAGGCCAGAATCGCCTAGCGGTTGCAGGATTCTGGATCATTGTCGCGCTGGTCTTCATGGCCATCATTGGGCCATCCCTGGTTCCCTACGCGTATGATGAGCAGAATCTGCTGGAGGCGAATGAGCCGCCCTCAGGCCGCCACTGGTTCGGCACCGACGATTTCGGACGGGACGTGTTCGCCCGCACCTGGACCGGCGCCCGGATCTCGCTCTTCGTCGGCTTTACGGCCGCGTTTCTCGATCTCGTTGTCGGCGTCGTGTACGGGGGGATCTCCGGCTATGTTGGGGGGACGACTGATGATGTGATGATGCGCGTTGTCGATCTGCTCTACGGCCTGCCGCACCTGCTCTCCACCGTTCTCTTCATGGTCGTCCTCGGCCCAGGGCTGTTCACGATCATCGTGGCGATGGTCGCCACAGGGTGGCTCGGCATGGCGCGCCTGGTGCGGGGACAGATCCTGCAGCTCAAAGAGCTGGAGTACGTGCAGGCCGCGCACGCGCTCGGCATCCCTTCCCGCCGCGTGCTCGCCCGGCACCTCATTCCCAACGCGATGGGCCCGATCCTGGTGAACCTCACGCTCACCGTACCGGCGGCGATTTTCACTGAGGCAGCGCTGAGCTTCCTGGGCCTCGGCGTTCCGTTGCCGCTGGCGAGTTGGGGAACGATGACAGCGCAGAGTCTCGTCACGATCCTGACCGGA
Source organism: Armatimonadota bacterium (assembly GCA_020028455.1). Classification (GTDB taxonomy): domain Bacteria; phylum Sysuimicrobiota; class Sysuimicrobiia; order Sysuimicrobiales; family Kaftiobacteriaceae; genus JACPRY01. The sequence goes on from JAHZOA010000125.1 coordinate 2,332, forward strand.
GATACCTGGCGGCTCTTCTTCCCGGCGTTCTTCATCTCGCTGACGATGTTCGCGTTCAACGCGTTTGGGGACGGGCTGCGCGACGCGCTAGATCCCCGGCTGCGGCGATAGAGGTCAAGCCGATGACGCTGCTGGAAATCGACAACCTGCACCTGGGGCTGCGCACCGCAGACGGCATTGTCCACGCGCTGCACGGTGTCACCCTGCACGTGGACGAGGGAGAAATGCTGGCGGTGGTCGGGGAGTCCGGGTGCGGGAAGACCGTCACGATGCAGACCGTCCTGGGGTTGTTCTCCGCGCGCGAGATCGCATACCGGCAGGGACGAATAGGGTTTGCCGGACGCGATCTGCTCGAATTACCCGAAGACGAGATGCGCCGCCTGCGCGGAAGTCAGATCGCGATGGTCTTTCAAGATCCGATGACCGCGTTGAACCCAACGCTGACCATCGGACATCAAATCGGCGAAGCGATCCTGGCGCACCGCCGCGTCAGTCGCGCTGCGGCGATGCGCCAGGCGGTCGCTCTCCTGTCCCAGGTCGGGGTGCCGCAGCCGGAGATGCGGGCTGCGCAATATCCGTTTCAACTCAGCGGCGGGTTGCGCCAGCGCGCCGTGATCGCATCCGCGCTGGCGTGCGGCCCGAGGCTGCTCATTGCCGACGAGCCCACCACCGCGCTTGATGTCACGATCCAGGCGCAGATCCTGGCGCTGCTCCGCTCACTTCAGCGGCAGTACGGGATGGCCATCATCCTGGTCACGCACGATCTGGGTGTGGTCGCCGAAATGGCAGACCGCGTGGCGGTGATGTATGCCGGCCGCATTGTCGAGGAGGGCCCGATCGACGCGATCTTCAGCCGGCCGTCACATCCATACACCTGGGGGTTGCTGGAATGTTTGCCGCGGCTCACCACGTTGCGCAGTCAGAAGCTCAGAACGATCGAAGGCGCGCCTCCGGATCTTGCCGGCCCGCTCCCCGGTTGCGCCTTCGCCGATCGGTGTGCGCATGCGATGTCGGTGTGCTGGGAGTACCTTCCACCGATGTTTGATGCGGGAACGAAGCATCAATCCGCCTGCTGGTTGCTGCATCCGCACGCGGCGCCCATCGCGGAGGCCACACGACTCCGCCAATCCGCGAGTGCGCCCGACGAAAAGGGGTTGCCGCGTGGACGTGCTTGACCTGATCAAACGGCGCCGCAGCATTCCGCGCTTCAAGAGCGATCCGGTCCCGCGCGACGTGATTGAAAAGATGCTCGAGGCGGCGACCTGGGCGCCGAATCACCACCTCACCCAGCCCTGGGAGTTCACCGTGCTCGACGGCGCGGCCAAGGCAGAGTTTGCGGAAATCCGCCGCCGCTTCCGTGTCTCCTTGTTCCCCGACCCGAGCAGAACCGAGGCGCAGAAGGCCGCTGAGAAGATCTACCAGGATACTGTCGCCACGCCGACGATCATCGCCGTCACCATGAAAGTCGCTGAAGATCCCGAGGTTCGCGACGACGATTTCGCTGCCACCTTCATCGCGGTTCAGAACATGATGCTCACAGCCGCCGATCTAGGTGTGGGCACCTATATGCGCACCGGCGGGCTGGTCCACGACCCGAGGCTCCGTGAGTTCTTGCAGGTAGCGTCCAACCGCCGCATCGCCGCCATCATCTATGTCGGCTATCCCGCGTTGGTACCGGAGCGCCGGCGCACGCCCTATCAGGAGAAGGCGCGGTGGTGGACCGACGGAGCCGTCCCGCAGGCGGCGAAGCCCGAGCCCGCCGCGGTGCAGACATCGGGTATCGCGATCGATCCCGTGTGCAAGATGGAGGTCGACATCGCCACGGCGGAATACTCGAGCGAATATGGCGGGGTGACGTATCACTTCTGCGCGCCGGGATGTAAGACGGCGTTCGACGCCGATCCCGCCAGGTATGCAGAGCTAAATCGCAATGAGTGAGCGCTTTCTGGGTCGATTCATCGCCGGCGCATTCTTCGCAGTGGTGGCTGCAGTATCCTGGGACGTCATCCTCACTCATGCCGGGAGAGCCGCGAAATTGCGGGGCGGGGTGTCATGGTCATCACGGTGTGTGGCCCCCAAGGCCACCGCCGGTGAGGTGCAGGATGACAAACAGCAGTCCTAGGACGATGGTGATAAGGCCAAACACGTAATCCACAGACACCTCCGGTCGGTGGAGACCATGCCCCGGTCTGGCAGAACTGCGGGTTATACGACGCTCCGATCCCGGACGGGACCGCCGTCCACTCTCTAGAGCACGGCGCTGTGTGGATCACGTACCGCTCCGATCTTCCGCCTGCCCAAGTCGAAACGCTCCGCCGGCTTGCTGGCAGACAGACGTTCATACTCGTGAGCCCGTTCCCAGGCCTCCTGTCAGCGGTCGTCGCCTCCGCATGGGGCGTCCAGCTTCGCGCTGAATCGACCGACGACCCTCGCATCGTCGAGTTTGTGCGTGCGTTCCGAATTGGGCCACAGACACCGGAGCCTGGAGCACCATGCACCGGAGGATCGGGTGACCCCAGATGACCACGGTTCCATTCATCGATCTGGAGCGCAAGCTTAGCCCCCATGTTGGATTACCGGTGGGGGTTTAACTGAAGCGCATCGGTGTTACTTCGAGCGCGTCCGTATCAGCTCATCGATGTAGGTGTCCATCTGCTCCGGCGTCATCAAGCCGATCTGCTTGCGGACGATCATGCCGTCCGGCGTGATGAAGAATGTGGACGGCATGCCGAAGATCTGGTAGGCAGCCAGAATGTCTTCATCGAAGACGGTGCCCGCAGGGAACGTGATCTTGAGGTCCCGCAGCAATGCGAGGCCGTCGGCCCGTGTCCCCAGCCCGGTGTATGGGCCGACATCGACGGCCAGCATGATGTAGCGATCCTTTCCACCGGTGTCGTCCCGCTTTTGAAGGTCCGGCATCTCCGCACGACATGGTGGGCAGAGCCCGGCAAAGAAGTTCAGCACCACGGGTTTCCCCCTGGTCAACACCTGCGAAAG